>DNPP01000033.1:2922-5111 GCA_003501365.1 Bacillota bacterium | reverse complement strand
TTTTATTGAGAAAAGTCTGGCTGAAAATAATTAATAGGAGTCTTTACTATGTCCGCACTGCCGGAACAATATATGATTAAACCGGATAACCGTTCCCTACGTGCATTTAAGGGGATTGAAGCGGTCCCTTTCTCTTTTCCGATTGAACCTGTACTTGAAGAGGGATTGATCTCCCAAATCATCGTAAATACCAGGGAATCATCCTGGGAAATTTCTTTAGTGGTAAAGGATGAATTAGCGCCGGAACAAATTCAGGAATTGGAACAGGCCATTACTTCGATGGTCTTGGGACTTTCAAAGGTCCATATTAAGCTGTTATGTTCTCGTAATTTACCTCCTCTTGAGGAGAGACTGAATCAAAATTGGGAGAAAATCCTGATTGCGGCGACCGGAAAATTTCCAGGCAGCAACGGTTGGCTTAGTGAAGCAAAATATCGCCTCATGCCGGATAATCTACTGGAAATACAAGTGCGGAATAAAACCGGCGTTGAATATCTCACAGCCCGGAGCGAAGAATTGGCGGAGTTAATTCGGGATGCTGTTTTGACCAATTTAAAGTTATGTTTTGCGGTCGGCGATTTCGGTAATCTACTTTTTGAGGAGCAGCGTCGCATGGAGGAAGAAGCAGCTTTCGCGCAATCGTTAGCCAAGACAGCCGTTCCTAAAGGGAATAAACCCGCAGGTAACAGTGGAAGCTCCGAGGTCATCCTCGGTAAAAAGTTTGGCGGGGAACCAACCTCTTTGCATCAGCTGCAAGAAGAAGAGGACCAAGTCATCCTCAAGGGTGAAGTCTTCCGGTTTGAAACCCGTGTTTCCAAAGCGGGCAAGAAGTTTTACTTGGGCGATATAACCGATTACCAAGATTCGCTGAGTTTTAAAATTTTTCCGCGGAATGCCGTCGATTTAGAAGCGAAGATTCATGAAGGATCATGGCTGATGATGCGGGGCAGCTTGCAATTTGATCAGTTTGCCAAAGAGTTGGTTTTATTAGTTAACGATATTATGCCGACTTTCTCCAATATGGAAAGAACTGATGATGCCGTTGGGAAACGGGTTGAGCTTCATTTGCATACCAAAATGAGCGCAATGGATGCCACGGTTGAGGCGGGGGATGCGGTCCGCCTGGCTGCCAAGTGGGGCCATAAAGCAGTTGCAATTACCGATCACGGAGTGGTGCAAGCATTTCCGGAAGCCTATCAAGCGGGCAAAAAAGCCGGTATCAAGATTATTTATGGTGTTGAAGGTTATTTGGTGGATGACGGGGTGCCGATCGTGAGGGGCGCCCAAGCGGAAACCATTCAAGATACGACATATGTTGTTTTCGACTGGGAAACTACCGGATTCAATCCCTGGAAAGAGGATTTGCTGGAGATTGGCGCAGTCAAGCTAAAGAACGGGGTAGTTATTGATGAGTTCAAAAGCCTTATTAAACCGCGTCAGGCCATATCCGCTGAAATTCAAAAATTGACCGGCATTACCCCGGAGATGGTGGCGGATGCTCCGGAACCGGAACTGATTGTAAAGTCTTTCTTGGAATTTATTAACGGCGCTGTTTTAGTAGCTCACAATGCCAAGTTTGATGTGGAGTTTTTAAAGGCCAAGTGTCAACAATTTTTTGATCAAAAGATCCAGCCGGTCTATTTAGATACGTTGGCATTATCCCGGTCGGTCTGGCCCTATTTTAAAAGTTATAAATTAAATACCGTCGCCAAAGAGATTGGGGTTCAGTTATTAAGTCACCACCGGGCGGTGGATGACGCCAAATGCGCCGCTGACATTATGCTCAAAGCCTTTGAAAAAATCAAAGACCGGGGCTTTGAAAAACTCTCGGAGTTGAATAATTTAATTCATGAAGGCGGCGTTGAGCATCTTAAGACCTATCATATCTTAATTTTAGTTAAGGATCAGATTGGATTAAAAAATTTGTATCGGTTGGTCTCGGATTCCCATGTCCGGTACTTTCATCGACATCCCCGGATTCCCCGTTCCCTATTGGAAAAGTTACGCGGAGGATTAATTATTGGGACTGCCTGTGAATCAGGAGAATTTTATCAAGCGATCCTGGACGGCGCCACCGCAGAACAATTAAATGAGATCGCGGCCTTTTACGATTTTTTGGAAATCCAACCGCTTGCCAATAACCAGTTTTTGGTTGCTTCCGGGCGGGTATCCTCAATCGAGGATTTAAA
>DNPP01000033.1:0-2563 GCA_003501365.1 Bacillota bacterium | reverse complement strand
ATTTACCGGCGAGTATTGTTGATGGGACAAGGATTCGCTGATGCCGATCGTCAGACACCACTTTATTTTAGGACTACTGATGATATGTTGCAGGAGTTTTCCTATTTGGGAGCGGAATTGGCTGCCGAAGTAGTGGTTAAAAACCCCAATGCCTTGGTCGACAAAATCGGCGATGTCCGGCCGATCGTGGAAGAGTTTTATCCGCCTAAGATACCCGGAGCGGAAGAAGAAATCCGGGAAATGTCATACCGGCATGCCAGAGAGTTATATGGCGATCCTATGCCGGATATCGTTAAAGACCGTTTGGAACTGGAACTGAAAAGTATTATCGGACACGGCTATGCAGTGCTTTATCTGATTGCTCATAAACTGGTTAAAAAATCCTTGGATGATGGTTATCTGGTAGGATCCCGGGGTTCGGTAGGTTCTTCATTTGTGGCCATGGTGACCGACATAACTGAGGTAAATCCATTACCGGCTCATTATCGGTGCCCCAAATGCAAATATACCGAGTTTAAAAAGACGGGTGAGTTTGGTTCGGGGTTGGATTTGCCTTCCAAGGATTGTCCAAACTGCGGGACACCGCTTATCAAAGACGGTCAAGATATTCAATTCGCCACTTTTATGGGTTTTGAGGGTGATAAAGAACCTGATATCGACTTAAATTTCTCCGGAGAATACCAACCTACGGTCCATCACTATACTGAAGAATTATTCGGCAAGGGCTATGTGTTTCGGGCCGGGACGATTACCGGATTGGCTGATAAGATGGCTTTCGGCTTCGTCAA
The DNA here is from genome assembly GCA_003501365.1 of Bacillota bacterium. GTDB lineage: Bacteria > Bacillota > UBA4882 > UBA8346 > UBA8346 > UBA8346. The sequence continues at coordinate 1,775 of DNPP01000033.1, read as the reverse complement.
GGGCTATATGGAGGATAAAGGTGTAAAACTGCGACAATCCGAAATTAACCGCCTGGTCAAAGGGTGTACCGGAGTACGCCGTTCCACCGGCCAACATCCTGGAGGAATGGTAGTCGTTCCTCAGGACCAAGAAATCTATAATTTCACCCCGATTCAATATCCGGCCAATGACCGGAAGGCGGAATGGATTACCACCCATTTTGACTTTCATGGGGCGTTGGAAGGCAGGTTGGTTAAGCTTGATATACTGGGACACGATGATCCGACCGTACTCAGGATGTTACAGGATTTAACCGGAATCGACCCTAAAACTGTTGCCATCAGCGATCCAAAGATTATGCGTCTTTTTTCCTCCGTGGAACCGCTGGGGATTACCGCCGAGCAGTTGGGATTTGACCTTGGAACATTAGGAGTACCGGAGTTTGGGACTGGTTTTGTCCGTCAAATGCTGGAAGAGACAAAACCCACTACTTTTTCGGAACTTTTTAATATTTCAGGATTGTCCCATGGGACCAATGTGTGGCTCGGCAATGCGCAAGAGCTTATTAAAAACGGTTTGGCCCGACTGCCCGAGGTAATCTCGGTTCGAGATGTGATTATGAATAATCTCATTTTGAAAGGGCTGCCGCCGAAGGCTTCCTTTAAAATCATGGAAAAGGTCCGAAAAGGCAAAGGCCTGGAACCGGATGACATTACTTTAATGCATGAAAATCAGATTCCGGATTGGTATATTGAATCTTGTCAAAAAATAAAATATCTGTTTCCGAAAGCACATGCTGTAGCTTACGTGTTAAGCGCCTTACGGATTGCTTACTATAAGGTTCATTACCCGGAGGCTTTCTATGCTTCTTACTTTACAGTGCGTGCGGATGAGTTTGATGCCGATACGGTTGTTCATGGAGAGGAAGTTGTCAGGAATACCATGACTCAGATTCGCCAAAAAGGGAATGAAGCAACCCAGAAGGAGAAAAACCTGGAAACTATTTTAGAATTGGTTTTGGAGGCCATGCTTCGCGGGGTACATTTCGTAAGGGTTGATATTTATAAATCCGATCCTCAGAAATTTATTATCACGCCGGAGGGGTTATTGCCGCCGCTTGCATCATTGCAGGGTCTGGGTGATAATGCTGCCAATTATCTGGCAACAGCCAGAGCGGAAGGTCCTTTTCTTTCCGTGGAAGATTTAAAAAGTCGCGCCCATTTAAGCTCAGCAGTAATTGATGTTTTGCAAAACCATGGTTGTTTGCAAGGAATGTCCGAATCTGCGCAATTAGCCCTATTTGGATAAAACAAGCGGGCGAAATGTTTAGAAAATGTTAATTTATACTATACAAATGTGTCAAGCTGATATATAATAAATTTATAAAAGTTTATTTGTTTTTTGTGTTCTAACAACTTAACTGATAATAGCAAATCCGGTGAAAGCCGGAGACGCAAAGCCACGGATCTAAAGTTAAAACGAACGAGTCGTTTAGACCATTGATCGCCGGGCTGCCGAAGTAGAAGTTGTTTTTTTATTTGTTCCTAACAGTCTTCGACCCCTCGGTAACGAACATATTCAAGAGGAGGGGTAATAATGAAGGGAATCATAATATTAGGGTTAGTTTTTAGTTTATTAGTGGCGATTTCACTACCGGTATTTGCGGAGACAGAGTCAATAAGAGCACCGATTAAATGGCAACCGATTCAATGGGGAAATAAAGAATGGAAGTCGGATGATACCGCCATTCAGACGGCAGTAAATTTATTCATTATGGCTGATTGGATGCAGACTC
>DNPP01000001.1 GCA_003501365.1 Bacillota bacterium | reverse complement strand
TCGCGATTCTAATTCCCCCCTCATCCTGGCTGATCAATCCGTATCGCCGTATCGAGATTTTATAATATGAAGTAGCTCATAGGAATTAAAATAGTGTATAATAAAAATGTTTTTGGTTCTCGGTTGATTTTTCTGTTAAGTTACGCCATTTATTGACCGATGATTTTTATAGACCCCTAACTTAGAGGAGAGGTATGCATGGGCAATAGGATATTGATAGTCGACGATGCAATGATTATTCGAATGATTTTAACCAAGATTCTTACGATGGCAGGTTTTCAAATAGCCGGAGAGGCCTCAACCGGGGCCGAAGGAGTCCGCAAATACAAAGAGGTAAGGCCGGACCTTGTAACTATGGATATTACTATGCCGGGAATGGGAGGGATCAGTGCCCTGAAGGCCATTCGGGAATTTGATCCCCAAGCGAAAGTAGTTATTTGTTCGGCCATGGGACAGAAGGCGCTAATCATGGATGCAATGCAGGCTGGTGCTATTAATTTTATCGCCAAACCCTTTGATGAGGCCAAAGTAATCGAGACCATTTCTACGGCTTTACAAATGAAATAATCAAAATAGTCCCTTTCTTGTTTAGAATATGTTTATTTATCCAGCAATAATTTAGCCCCAATAATAATTAAAACAATCCCGCCGATTTTAACAAAAGTAAATGGAATCTTCGCCATGCCGAACCAGCCCAAATGATCGATCAGATAAGCGGAGAATAATTGAGCGGCGATAATGGAAGTAGTTGCCGTACCTACTCCTAGTTTGGGAATGCTGAGGGCGACTCCGAAGATAATCGCCACTCCAATCGGCCCGCCTAACCAGGCAAACCACGGCGCTTGACCTGCCTTGGAAAAGCTGCCGTTACCCAGCACCAATAACAAAGCCCCGGCTGTTAATGACCCCACAACATGAACCACAAAGGTGCTTTCCAGCAAACCGATGACTTTTCCAAGGACACTATTCAAAGTTCCCTGGATTGCCATTAGGGATCCGGATAACCCCGCGAGCAATAAAAAGAAAAATCTGCCATTCATCACAAGTTAATACCTCCTTCGAATTGACCGCTGAAATAAACTCATATCCGAATTCTGTTCAAGCATAGAATATACGGTGATGAGGTGAAACCGTTGCTCTTATTTAAAGCGACCTTACTAGGTTTTGTGGTTGGTATTTCAGGGACCTTAATCGGCGGTCTCCTTATTTTGTACCGTTTTAGTAATAGTTTATCCAAGCAAAGTTGGATGTTGGGTTTTTCGGGTGGAATTATGGTGGCGGTGGTACTGTTTGATCTCTGGCCGGAAGCGTTTCATTTCGGGGGAATTGTTCCACTGATAATCGGTAGTGGGATTGGGATGTTACTGGTAAAATATTTCGATAAAATTTTACGAACGATCTCATGGTATAGAGAACATGGATTTTCCAAGTTGATTAAAGTCGGAATTATGCTGGGAGTAGGTATTGGGGTGCATAATTTTCCGGAAGGGGTGGCGCTTGGCACTACCTATGCGGCCAGCAGCAATATTAATGGCTGGTTAAGCCTGGCTTTACTCATGGGGCTACATAATATCCCGGAAGGAATGGTAATGGCTTCGGCATTTAAATTGGGGAGGGTGAGGACCAAAAAAATAATTTTGGCTTTGTTCTGTGTTGAAATTCCGATGGCGCTGGGGGGAACAGTTGGCGCATTTTTGGGGCAACTCTCCCCCGCGATGGTATCGCTGGCCTTGAGCTTTGCCGGCGGTGCGATGTTTTTATTGGTCGGACAGGAATTGTTGCCCATGGCCAAAAGATTGGCGGGAATTCTGGCGGTGGGCAGCGGATTTGCAGTAGGAATCCTGGTAGGAATAATTTTAATCCAGTTTACCTGATTTCGGTTTTTATAGCAGTTTGTCGGGAGTGTTATCCCGCGTAATTTCGGCTTGGGCCTTTTTATGCAAAATACCATATTCGATGCTATCTACCAGAGCCTGCCAGGAAGCTTCGATCAAGTTGTCGGAGACTCCAACAGTTCCCCAGGAGGCAGTACCGTCCGAACTTTCAATTAAGACTCTAACTTTGGCTGCGGTACCCCGATCCTCATCCAATACCCGAACTTTATAGTCGACCAGATCAATATCGGTGATTTCTGGATAAAATCGTTGTAAGGCCTTGCGAATTGCTGAATCCAAGGCATTAACCGGCCCGTCTCCTTCGGCAGCCGTAATCTCGAGCTCATCACCTACACTGACTTTGATAGTTGCCTCCGTTAAAACTGGATGCTCGCCCCGTTTTTCGACAATAATTCGAAAGCCTTCGAGGTTAAAAGTCTTTTCATACATATCAAAGGCCTTTTTAATTAATAAATCAAAGGAAGCCTCGGCTGCTTCAAATTGATAGCCCAAGTTCTCCAGATCTTTTAAATGGTTGGTTAAACGTAAGATCTGCGGGTCATCTTTTTGGGTTTCCGGAACCAGCTCTTGAACTTTGTTTAAAACAGTGCTGCGGCCCGCTTGATCGGAAAGTAAAAACCTTCGTTCATTACCGACTTGTTCGGAACGAATATGCTCCAAAGATAACGGGTTTTTCAAAATCGCATCCACATGGGTGCCTGCCTTATGCGCAAAAGCGGAAGCCCCAACATAGGGTTGACGTTCATCATGGTGCAAATTGGTCAACTCCGAGATGAACCTGGAAGTCGGGGTCAATAAATGTAAATTGGGTTTAGTATTGGTTTCAAAG
>DNPP01000084.1:30567-43719 GCA_003501365.1 Bacillota bacterium | reverse complement strand
GTCGGACTGGGGAACATACGCCTCCGGTTGATAGTAGTCATAATAACTTACAAAATATCCGACCGCATTCTCCGGAAAAAATTCTTTAAATTCGCTATATAACTGAGCCGCCAAAGTTTTATTATGGGCTAAGATCAAGGTCGGCATCTGAACCGCCTCGATGACCTTGGCCATGGTAAAAGTTTTACCCGAACCGGTAACCCCCAGTAGGATCTGGTCCCGGAAACCGCTTTGCACCCCTGCCGCCAGTTCGGTAATAGCCTGCGGTTGATCTCCGCTGGGTTGATATTCGGAATGAACCACAAATTTTTTATTCATCTCTCTACTGTCCACCTCTCGATCATTATACCGTTTTTAGTTTGGGGTTCAACCGAATATATGTTCGTCGTACGATCAAAATATCCTCTTTCCGTTTATGGCAAAGAAATGCCCCATCCGCTCAAACTTTATGCAATATTTTCCTTGTAGTCGTTATGCGCTACTTAATAACTCTTCTGATGTTTTCCCAAACTTTGAGAGCTGGTTCTTAGCTTGCTTGCTTTTTTATCGCCGGTATCAGGGCCTTAACCCTTTGGTTTCCCAACTTAGCTGCCCTTTTGTGGTCAAACACCGCCGCTTCAATCTTAGTGGCAAGCAGATCCGTAATAGGGCCCATGGAAATTTGAATCGTTTTCAGTAGATCCAATCCTAACCTTTGTAGGGTTATTTCAATAGCTTTATGTTTAATCTGGTCCGCTTCATCCCGGGTCAACTTACCATCCGCGCGGGCCGCCTTCAATTCATCAACCACAGTTTGATTCAATTCTTTTACAACATCAATTACAATCTGATTTACAACAAATAAAGCCTGAGTTAATTTACTGTTCTGGTATTTACGATTAAGATAAAACCCGGCCATTGTTAAAACAGCGGTAATTCCCGTGGTCAACAGTGGTATTGAATAAGTGATAATGTCAACAACCGTCTCCGGTATCATATGAGGCTCACTCCCATATTATCAAAGTCCTAAATCATAATATGGTAAACCCCAGATAACGGTTCATATACCGTTTGATTTTGATACCCCTAGGCTATTGGGCTCCCCCGGTTAATTAGACACAAAGTTAAGCATTTTCTTTGATTTTCGAAATTTTCCGGGGTCATTGACCCAATTGAAGTATGACGACGTTTACGATTGTAATCAATCTCAATGAATTCGAAGATTTCGCGTTTAGCCTGAGATCTGGATAAGTATATTTTCCCATCAACGCATTCGGTTTTTAAGGTACTAAAAAAGCTTTCCAACTATTTGAGTCATCCCGGTTCTTCCCCCTTAATGAACGAATTTTTCTTTAAGCGCCCATAAGCCGAGGGCCGGATTACTGATATAGAAGATTTCCTCCCCGTCTTTTAAAGTGTTAAAACCATTCTCCAACTTTTCCGGGTTATACTTCTGAATAACTTCCTGATAAGGCCAATATTTAAAATTGGCCTTTTCGACCTCGGCCCCGGTCAACCCTCCGGCGGCGTAAGTAATGTTGAATCTGCCTTCGGAGGAACCATGGATCAAATGAGCGGCCGCAGAGAGGTTGTTTTGCAGATCGGGTTCTTCTGCCGCAAGTTGCAATACTCTTTCACTTCCTACATAACCATACTTACGAATTAGTGTATCGATAGTAGGATCTTCCCCGAACTGTTTTACTCCCGGCGCCAAAATAATCAATTCCCCCTGATCGGCTATGGCCATCCGGGTACGATAGATCGCCTTATTACCTAGCCAAGTACTTTTAAACTCCTCCGGATCAAGGTAAACCAAGACTTTTTTCAAGGGGCGAGCCAACAAGTCCAGATTCTTTACTTGACTTAACTGGGCTGCTTCTTTAAACAACCTATAATTCCGGCCGATAAATAAACCATTCAGACTGGTCACTCCCTTAGAAGTGGTGGTAACCGTTAAAATGTATTGTAATGGCAATTTGCCAAGGAATTTATCCTCAGCATAGTTAAAAACTTGGCGGACCGGGGTGTCAGCCCTCCCCATCATTCGCTCCATACCGTAGGCGGCGCCCAAAAAGTGGGACCGGTTGATCATATCCTTGCCGCCACAACCGACAAAGACATTTTTATTGTAATTGGCCATACCCACTACTTCGTGCGGAACCACCTGGCCGATGGAGAGGATAAGGTCATAACTGGGATTCAATAAACGTTTGTTAATCTCGACACTTATCGGATATTTAACAAGCCCTTCAGAGACTTTGGCCACAAAATCCGCCGGAACTTCTCCGATTTTAACAATATCATTCCGCCAATCATGGGCGAAAAACCGATCAGCCGGGATCTCGGCGCCAAACATCCGTTGTTTTTCAGAGTCGCTCATGGGAACATGGGTCCCGAGCGCCGGCATGATTTCCACCCGGCAGCCGGGGGTGAGCATCCTGTAAAGTAACTGAACGATCAGGCCGGCTTTGGAATGATAACGGGTAAAATCCGGCGGCAGCAGCAACACTTTTTTGGGGAGCGTAGGTAAGCTCTCCAACCAGGTTCTTAATTGAATTTCCAGTTGATTGGGGTCAATATTATCACTGGCAAGACTGATCTCTTTCATTGAATTATCCCGCCTCATCAAATTTATTAAGCCGTATAGGTTGTTGACGCGGTAGTGCCGCCTCTTCCGGTCCAGTTGGTGTGAAAAAATTCACCCCGGAGTTTATCAACTCTCTCATACGTGTGGGCCCCAAAATAATCGCGTTGGGCTTGCAGCAAATTGGCTGGAAGCTTTTCGCTGCGGAAACCGTCGTAATAGCAGAGAGCAGTAGTGAAAGCCGGTACCGGAATACCGTTCATTAAGGCCGTGGCGCAGACTCTTCTCCATCCGTCTTGACTGGATTCTATTTTCTCCTTAAAGAACGGATCCAGCAGGAGATTGGATAGGCCGGTATTCTTCTCAAACGCTTCCTTAATCTTACCAAGAAAAACTGACCGGATGATACAACCACCGCGCCACATCAATGCGATCCCGCCGTAATTTAAATTCCAACCGTAGGTCTTGGCGGCGACCCGCATTAAGGTGTAACCCTGGGCATAGGAAACGATCTTTGAGGCATAGAGCGCTTTTTTAATATCTTCGACAAAAGCCTTCCGGTCTCCCTCAAACTTCGGTTTTGGACCGGACAGAACTTTGGAGGCGGCCACCCGTTCCTCTTTTATTGCTGATAAACAGCGAGCAAATACCGCCTCCCCGATCAAAGTCAAAGGGATCCCTTCGTCCAAGGCGGCAATTCCAGTCCATTTCCCGGTACCTTTTTGGCCGGCGGTATCGAGAATTTTATCTACCAACGGTTTGCCGTCATTATCTTTAATTGCCAGAATGTCCCGGGTTATTTCAATCAAATAGCTGTCAAGCTCGCTGGTATTCCATTCTTTGAAGACCTGGTGCATTTCATCGGCGCTCATACCCAGTAATTCTCTCATTAAATGATATGCTTCACAGATCAATTGCATATCACCGTATTCGATCCCATTATGAACCATCTTTACAAAATGACCGGCTCCGCCTTCGCCAACCCAATCACAGCAGGGAGTGCCATCTTCAACTTTGGCGGCGACAGCCTGTAAAATAGGTTTTACATGGGGCCATGCCGCCGGCGAACCTCCGGGCATCAGGCTGGGTCCTTTCAAAGCCCCTTCCTCACCGCCGGATACCCCAGTCCCAATATATAATAATCCTTTACTTTCCACATACTTATTCCGGCGAATCGTATCGGGGAAATGTGAATTTCCGCCATCAATAAGGATATCGTCCGCTTCCAGCATCGGAAGCAGTTGCTCAATCAAATCATCAACCGGTTGACCGGCTTTAACCATCATCATTATTTTACGCGGTTTCTTTAAAGAAGCAAGCAGTTCGCTCAAGGAGTGGGCCCCAATGATGTTTTTCCCTTTAGCCCGGCCTTGGATGAAATTGTCCACTTTTTCAACGGTTCGGTTATAAACGGCAACTGTGAACCCTTTGCTTTCCATGTTCATTACCAGGTTTTCCCCCATAACCGCCAAACCAATTAATCCGATATCCGCTTTGTTCATTTTGTGCCTCCAATAATTCTTGATTGTATATTCCTGCTTACCGTTTTACCCGGGCGTTACCTTCCCAAATACTCCAAATCTGCTCTTCGTCGGCAGGTTGGGCATAATCGGTAAGGAACGTGGTGGCCATCGCTCCAGTGGCCCAACCGAACTGAATCCATTTTTCCGGCTGCCAGCCCTTCAAAATTGCGTATAACAATCCACCTACAAAACCATCACCGCCTCCGATACGATCGAGCACTCCGATTTCACGAGGTTCAACCACATGCCAGTCTTCTCCCTCCAGCATGATGGCTCCCCAAAGATGACGGTTGGCGCTAATCACTTGACGCAAAGTTGTGGCAAAAACCGTAGTGTTGGGATAGGCTTTCTTCACCCGGCCGATCATTTCCTTAAAACTATCAATTTTAGCTGCTAAATCTTTTCCTCCGGCTTCAGGCCCTTCAATTCCCAAACAAAGTTGGAAGTCTTCTTCATTGCCGACCAGAATATCGGCAACATTCGCAATCTCCTTAAAAATGTCGTGAAGCTCTCTTTCACGGCCTTTCCAGAATGAAGCCCTATAATTAAGATCAAAGGAAAGCCGGGCGCCATTTTTTTTGGCGGCTCTAGCTAATTCAAGGCAAAACGAACTGGTTTCGGGTGATAATGCGGCTATCAATCCCGACAGATGAAGGATCTGGACGCCCTCTATACCAAAGATCCTGTCCAAATCAAAATCCTTTCCATTAAGGGTCCGACCGACCTCCCCAGCCCGGTCGTTTTGTACTCGCGGTCCGCGAGAACCATAACCACTATCGGCGATATTAAACTGGTGACGATAACCCCAAGGGTCACCCTGGGCCACTTCTTTGCCCTCATAGGCGATATGTCTCCCTGCCAGATCGTTTTTGATGAATTGGGCAATCGGACTATCTTTGACAAAAGTAGTCAGTACTTTAACAGGGAGTCCGAGGTAAGAAGATATGCTTGCCACATTGGATTCAGCACTGGTAGCTTGCATGATAAAAGTATTACTGCAATGTACCGGCTGCCCATTGACTGGTGTAATTCGGACACCCATGCTGGTCGGGACGACAAGTGAATAAGTATACTTTTTCGGCAATCCAATTTTCATATGAAAACCTCCTTATTAGGTGCTTATCTGCAAACTAATGAAAGCGTTTACAAAAGTCCCCGAATTAAACTCCGCTATATGCTGAAAAACCGCCGTCAATCGGCACTACAATTCCGGTTACAAAAGTGGAAGCGTCTGAAATCAACCATAATAAAGTCCCGATAAGCTCCCCCGGTGCCCCGAACCTTCCCATGGGCGTATGAGCCAAAACCGTTTTCCCCCTGGCTGTAAGTTCCCCGGTTTTTTCATCCGTCATTAGAAAACGGTTTTGGGCGGTGAGGAAGAAGCCGGGAGCTATGGCGTTAACCCGGATATTGACCGGGGCCATATGCATCGCCAACCACTGGGTAAAATTAGAGATAGCCGCTTTAGCCGCTGAATAGGCCGGAATTTTAGTTAACGGACGAAACGCATTCATGGATGAAATGTTGATGATTATTCCCTGTCCCGCTTCGGCCATCACCCGGCCAAAGACTTGGGTCGGTAAAAGAGTACCCAGGAAGTTGAGGTTAAAAACAAATTGAACGCCTTCCGATTCCAAATCAAAAAAGCTCTTCGTTCCTTCGGGTTTATTCTTTAAATCGTCGTTAAACAATTGCTCCTTGGAAGTAGTGGCTTTAGGGTTATTTCCTCCGGCCCCGTTAATTAAGATGTCAACCCGGCCGAATTCTTTGAGTACGATATCTTTGGCCGTTTCCAAAGAGGCTTTTTCAAGCACATTAACCTTAACTGCTACAGCAATTCCCCCATCGGCTTTAATCATAGCGGCTGCTTTTTGAGCGGCTTCTTCGTTGAAATCTAAAATCGCCACTTTCAGCTTTTCCTTGGCCAAGGCCCGGGCCATTTCACTGCATAAAACCCCGGCCCCTCCGGTAATGACAGCTACTTTCCCCGCTACTTCGAACAATTCTCCCATTATCTTAGCCTCCTAATTAATAAATATCATTTATACACCAGCACTTTCCCGCTTGACCAAAATCGGGGAAAGTACGGTTTTTTGGGATACTTGTTTTCCATGAAGTACGTCATATAGTATTTGAACTGAATTATTGGCCATAGCTTCCTGCAGGTTATCGACCGAGGTTAATGAAGGAGTAACAATTGTAGCCAACATCGAATTGTTATAGCCGACCACCGCCACATCATCGGGGATTTTATAGCCTCTATTTATCAACTCTTTCATGGCGCCGATCGCGGTTATATCTTCACCTGTAATCACGGCCTCCACTTTTTTCCCCTCTGAGATAATCCGGCAAATACCTTCGATACCGCCTTCCACGCTACTATCAATTTCAAGAACATCGTTTTCTTTCAAGCCATAACCCCGTATTGCATCCCGAAAACCGTTGACCTTGGAGAGTCCGCTAAAACTTTTCAATCCATTTAAATAATAAATCTCCCTGCGACCTGCAGTCACCAGATAATCAACTACATTTTTAATTCCCTGATAATCATCGCACAATACAGAATAAATGTTATCCCCCTCTAAATAACTATTGACCATTACAATGGGGATGCTTTCACTGGCGGCCAGGATATGCTCGTTACTTGAACGTTCCTTAAAAACCGAACCCACCAAAATTATCCCATCCACCTGCTTTTCTAACATGACCCGCAGGTAACGTTTCTTTTCGCCTAACTCTCCACCCGTATTTGATAGTAAGACGTTATAGCCCAATCCGGTAAACCGGCGTTCAATTGCATAAGTGACATTGGCAAAATAAAGATCACGGATATCGGCGACTAAAACTCCGATAGTATTCATGGAGTTAAGCACTAAACCTCTAGCGACCGCATTAGCCACAAAATTTGTCTGTTCCAGTACAATTTGAACCCGTTTCCGGGTTTCTATTCTTACTTTCTCCGGTTCATTAATAACCCGAGAGACGGTGGCAATAGAAACCCCGGCTAATTTGGCAATGTCGACCATTTTCACAAAAAATCACCCAAGCTTTTAATGGTAATCGCTTACTAAATATTTACGGATGTTTTGGTTAATTATATTGTATGCTTTTGTAAGCGCTTTCATTATCTATTGTAATATTCTCTTTTAAAAAATTCAAGTGGATTTTGTATATTTGACTAATGGTTTCTTCGTTGGTTTTGAAATTAACCCCCGGTATCGCTTCTCTGGCTCAGGTAAACGCACAAACTAAAAAAAGCTGCCCCCAGTTTGACTTTTAGGACAGCTCCCCCGTTTGGATATGAATTCTGGTTACATTATTCGGCCGTGCCGCTGCCGCTGCCGCCGGCCATACGGTTGCTTAGCCAAGCTACATATAAAGCAATCAAAGCGCCGACAAATACTACCAAGTGTGGTAATAAATCGTATAGCGCCACTAGTCCATCCTTGCGAACATTCTTGTCAAGGTTGACAACAGTCACATAAAGCGGGTGGTACAACCCTAATATGCCTGCGATTAGAACCCCCAAGAATACAAAAAAAGGCACTCTGGGTTTACAAAACAAGATTAATAGTACTAATGAAAGAATCAACGCAACTCCAAACGAAACCAGCCATAAATACCCTCCACTTAGGTTAACTCCTGAAGCGGTAACTACTACTTGCGCCCCGAATCTTTTTATAACGACTTGCATAATGGAATAAACAAAATAAAATCCGGTCAAACCAATCACGAAATTTAACCAACAATTTTTATCGAAAATACTCATGGTTGATTGATCCTCCTAACAGTATGTTTTTTATATCCCGACAATTTTTATCTTACGATAATTATTATCTACGATAATATATAAAAATTTGACAACTGTTATGAAAATCCTGCCAAATAATTGGTAAGAATAACCTTTTAGTTTGGCTAAAATTTTTCCCATTCATCCCCACTGAAGTCGTCTAATTTTGTTTGATTCGGTTGATTGACGGTAACCGCTTTGACTGTAGTGGGTGCTGGTTTTATGATAGTAGGAGTACTGATCGGATTTACCTTAAACTGACTCACCAATTGATTTAAATTATTGGCCTCTCCGTTCAGCAGTAAACTGGCGGCGGCCATCTCCTCCACCATAGCCGCATTGTGTTGAGTTACTTGATTCAATTGTTCGACAGAAGTTTGGATTTGATCGGCTGCCGAGGTTTGCTCCCTCATGGTGGCGGCCACCTCAGCTACCACATCGGAAGTACGTTTCGTATTAATTACGATTCGTTGCAACATTTCCGCCGATTGCTCAACCAATGCGCTTCCCCTATCTACCCGTTCCACATCCTCTTTGATCAATTGCTCAATCTCTTTGGAGGATTCAGCAACCCTGCGGGCTAGATTTCGCACTTCCGCCGCCACAACCGCAAATCCTCTGCCCTGTTCACCGGCCCTAGCTGCTTCAACCGCGGCATTTAACGCCAATAAATTAGTTTGAAAGGCAATATCATTTACCACTTTAATAATTTCCACAATTTGCTTACTGCTTCCCGAGATTTGCTGCATCGCGGCATGGGTGTCATGTATCGTTTGCTCGCCGGCTTTAACGGCATCCAATGTTGATTGTGAAAATTCTTGCGCTTTACCGGAGTTTAAAGACGCTTGTATTACAGAAGAGTTTACTTCTTCAATTGTCGCTGCAATCTGTTCCAAAGTAGCCGCTTGTTCCTGAGTCCGTTTCGAGAGATCTTGATTCCCGGTGGCAATCTCTTTGGAAGCGTCGCTGACTCGAGTGCCCATATTTAACAACTGGCCAAATAAATTGGACAAGGTTCGACCCATTGTATTAAGTTCGATAGCCATTCCGCCGACCTCATCATGGGTATCGGTAAAAATTTTGCCGCTAAAATCGCCGGCAGCCATTTTCTTGATGACATGGACTAAGTTATCAATTGGATCCGATACGAATTTCGTAAGTTGGTGATTGACGATAATTAATGTTAAAATAATGATTATACTGGTTAGGATCAGGATAATTAATAACAAAATATACTGAACACCACGAATATCGCGATTTATTTTAACTTCGGCAGATTCCAATACCGATGAATAACTCCCGGTTCCCACCGCAAGCTCGAGCGCACCCAATTTTAGCGGAGCAACATATGAAATCTTTTTTTCTTCTTGTCCGGTTTTAGGATTGAGCCAAATATAAGTGACAAAATCGCCGCCTTTTTGCGCCGCTCTGACAAATTCAAGTATCGGTTTCTTGCCGCTTCGATCCTTTAAATCCCAATAATTTTGACCCTCTTGTGATTTATCTTCCGGCGAGACCAACTTTAATCCATCATATTGAAAAACAAAAAAATAACCCGATTTACTGTACTTCACCGCTTCAAACTCTCTTAAAATAGTAGCTATCAGTTCTTCTTCAGGTATTGTCCCGGTATTCTCCCTATAAAAAGCCTCCGTCGACGAGACCATCGTTTGGACGGTATTCTTGAGTCTGTCCTGCATTTGTGCATAAGCTTCCCGGCCAACGATGGCTTGCGCAGAATCGGTAATTTTTTCAGTGGTATAGATAACACCTCCGATAAGAACTACCGTTGGTATCAGAATCCCCACCAAGACAAGGAGCACCAGCTTTGCTCGTAAATTGTTGCGTTTCTTACCATACTCAATTTCCAATTTCAATCAGACTCCCCTATAGCTGACGTGATGTTTTATCTAAAACTATAATCGGTTTTTTCTTTATTTTCTATAGGGCTTTTTTAACTGGATTAATTTCGTTATTTCAGCAAAATAAAAGGAACTTGCAATAACCTTATCTCTGGCTACCGCACCACGTTACGTGGATACCTGCAACCTTTCGGCTGCAAACACCCATTACACGCACTACGATAACCGTTGACCGACTGTCACAGAAATTTGGAGATCTGCCTGCAATCTTTCGACTGCAAACAAACCCTTTTACTCCCATGACAATCTGGGCTCGACTGCACGACCTAGGTTTCCCTACCACGACAGTCTCATCAACTACCGTAACAAGTTGGCCCAACCCGTACAATCTAGCTCAGACCGATATGGATCCTTCGTACGCTCCGCGTACGTTATACTTGCTTGCACAAGTATACGCCGCGAATACGCACGGTCTTGCTTTGGCGAACCCATACCGATCAGTTGCTCGACTGATAACGACCCTTGGTCTCTAAGACGGAGCCGCTATCAATCTGCGCCTCGGCTACTACAAATCCCTGATAATAGAGTGGCTTTTATCCGCTTTAAATATTCAGGTTTCGATTACCTTTTATTGGGTTTTTTCTTCTGGTGCCTCCTTATGGTAAAATTAACAGGAAATTTTCAACTTACCTCAATCTATTCCATGTTCATCCAAGTCCAATTTATTGAATAGTTCTTTTAACTGAATTATTTCTTCCCGGTTTAAGGTGATTCCTTTGCCCATCTTGATATGATTTTCATCCCATTCTCTGATGTCGAGCTTTGGTTTTCGTTTATTCCAACTTACAACATTCACTTCTTTGGTCCACCCTTTCATTCCGGTGGATAATACCAACAAATAATCCTTAATTTCAAAAGTAACATCTGCCATTTGTAAGCCCCCTTTTTATAAGTTTATTCTTGAACCGTTCTCCCGTCTCCCGCGCGCGGCATTAATCAATATTATTTCTCCTAATCCATTATAACTTATCCCCGAAAGGTGCCTTTAGACCCTTTGACCTACCCCGTGCGTCCTATTGGACGCGATGCCCTTCCCCTGCTTTCCCCCAACGAAGCAATTTGAAAGAAGCTGATTCAGTGGGAGAGTAAAGGGTAAGGGTGATTTTTGACCCGCATTAACCCGGTAAATATGCAGGATAATTGCCGAGAAAGCCGAAGACATTGAAAAAATCATTTAATATCCTAATTGGAGGTACCCTATGGAAAATCCAATAAAGCCCCATTTATCTTCAGTTCGGATTTTACAATATATCCTCCCTTTTTCGCCATACATTATCATTTTTTTTAGCGCCATGGCTCTCATGATAATTGAACTTGTTGCCGGGCGGCTGGTTGGCAGCCATTTAGGCAATTCCTTTTATTCTTGGGCTGCGATCATTGGTGTTATTCTCATGGGGAATAGCATCGGCAATTTACTTGGCGGTAAAATAGCGAAGCAAAAAGCATCGTTCCGCTTATTGGCGATAATTATGGCCGTATCCGCAGTCAGCTGCGGCTTAACATTGATACTCAACCACCTGTTTATTAATTTTTCACCGTTTCTCCATTTCAATTGGCCGGGAAGAATATTGGGAACTATCTTGATTATTTTTACACTGCCGGCAGTATGTTTGGGGGCAATAACTCCGGTTATATCCAAACTGGCCCTGGATTATGCGGATCGTCCGGGAGCAACTATCGGTCATATCAACACTTGGGGTTCCATCGGTAGTATTAGCGGGACTTTATTAACCGGTTTTATTTTAACCGCGCTAATCGGTGCTGTTCAAATTGTTCTTTTAGCTGCCTCAATTTTAATTATTTTGGCCCTAAGCGCCCGGTTCATCGGTCAGTCAACTCCGCCGGATTCGATTGAGTCGGCGGCCGGATTAGGCCCCCGGTCAGACTCGGCAGCCCTTTCTCCAGCCCTTGGGAATCGACCCGGCAAACATTTCTCCTGGCGATATACTCCCCATCTTATCGTATTCATAAGCTCCGGTTCGTTGATGATGATTGAACTATTGGGGGGGCGTTTAATCTCGCGCTACTTTGGCAACTCCCTCTATTGCTGGACTTCGAATATTGGGACGATTTTATTGGGAATGGCTTTGGGGAATTTTATCGGAGGCAAAATTTCGGAGCAACCTCGGCCTCAAAAATATCTAAGTCCTTTGTTTGGGGTGGCCTCCATATTTACGCTAAGCGTTCTCATCAATATGAAGTGCCTATGGGTCTCAACGCTTCTCAATAAGCTTGCATTGCCCTGGCAAGTCCTGCTTACCGCAATGAGTACAATGTTACTACCTGCTATCGCACTCTCCGCCATTACTCCCCTTATTTTTCAACTGGTATTAAGGGCTTCCCCAAACCCAAATGCATACACCATCGGCTCGCTTAATGCCTGGGCAATCGTAGGTAGTATAGGCGGCACTTTAAGCGCGGGATTTTGGTTAATCTCGGTTTTGGGAGTAATCAAGGCACTACTTTTGACGGCGTTTATTATGGCCACCGTTTCTTGGTGGTTAAATCCCAAACGTCTAATAAATGGAATCGGGTTACTGTTGATCGCTATTGCTTTGTGGACGGCTGTGGCTGGACCGAGGTCCCTCTCCGGGAAGGTGTTAAATTACTCGGAAATGCTGGGAATACGTCCGGAGACAGAGGGTTTACTTTTTGCGGCGGATAGTCAATATCAGTATGTAAAAGTTTATCAACAAGCGCGAGATAGCCGCCATGACCTCCGGGTTTTGGCATTGGACAGCTTGATCCACGGGTACATCGACATTAAAAACCCTGCCAATTTACAATATGAATATGAACATATCTACCAGCTCTTAACCCTCCGCTATGCGAAAGGTAAAGATCAACCCCGTGCCTTTTTTATTGGGGCCGGCAGTTATACGTTCCCGCGCTGGATGCTCTTTCAATGGCCCAAAGCGCAAATAGATGTAGCCGAGATTGATCCTGCCGTGGTAAAGGCGAACCATCTTGCTTTAGGTCTATCGAATAATACTCCCGTCCACACATTTATCGGCGATGCCCGCAATGTAATCTCGGATTTACCGGCCAATACCAAGTATGATCTGATATACGGCGATGCTTTCAACGACTTGTCCGTCCCTTGGCATCTTACCACGTTGGAATTTACCCGGATCATTAAAAGCCACTTGGCTCCCGGTGGCGCTTATTTATTAAACATCATCGATAACTACGACAATGGACTGCTGCTGGGAGCCGCTTATCTCACTTTAAAAAAGACCTTTCAAAATGTGGATATCTTTTGTACCAATCCCTTGCAAATTCAAAATCTTCGGGATACTTTTGTTTTAATCGCCTCCGATGTTCCGCCGGATACCGGCATTTGGAAAGGTGACC
>DNPP01000084.1:27336-30203 GCA_003501365.1 Bacillota bacterium | reverse complement strand
CCGGTAGAGAATTTATTATCTCCGGTAGTACGCCGCAGAAGATTAAAATGAAAATACAAATAAACCCCCGTATTAGTTCCCTTTTTTGAAGGGCCCCGATTTCTGGACCTTGGTCGCTTGATTTGCTGCCGGCTTTGAAGCGTTTTGATCCGTTAATGGTTCCGTCCAGCGTCGTTCTTTTAAAACATCGATCTTCGTTATTCGCCAAACTTTCCGGAGCGGTTGTAAGGTAAATTGATCCAACCTCTCAATATACTGAGTCTGCTTGGCTAAAGCTATTTTTAAAGTATAACTTACCTTATATTCAAAATACCGATTCGTTGCTTTTAAAGGCTCAATCTTAAGATTTACAAATTCAAGCTTGCAATTATCTTTCGTGGAATAAGTCATCCCTTGTTGGGTTTTGTTTATTACATAAAGATTGGTTACCATATCTGAAAAACTATTTTTGACCTTATGGAGCGTTTGATCGACCAAAGTCACATCTAAAGCTTGCACTCCTTTAAAATAAAACGTCAATACCTGATCGGGACTATTTTTTTCAGTTATCATCGGCTTACTCTGGGAACCCATCCAGGATAAAATAATGAAACCAAGCACTCCCAAGGTCACGATGGTAGTGATCCCATATTTACGAAACCAGAACCAAAAACGTTCTTTCTTTTGATAACGGCCGCGACTCACCTGGGCCTTTTTTAGATAATCCCGGGCTTCCCCCTCTTCAACTGTTACGGTGCCCTGCTCGACCATTCCGGCAAGCTTTAAAAGCAAATCATCTAAACTAGGCCGTTTCAGGGGATCACTATTTAAACAATCGCTCACTACCTGACTTAATTCCTTGCCCAATTGAGGTTTAATATCTTTGGGCGGGATGACTCCCAACCGTAAGATTTTATCCAGACGTTGCTCGGGAGTCGCTGCCCTAAAGGGGTCTTCGCCGGTAAGTAATTGATAAGCCAATTTCCCCCAAGAAAAAATATCCGACCGGGCGTCCCAAGAATTTCCGCGAATAACTTCCGGGGGAGCGTCCACTCGATAATCTTCGTTCAATGATTTACGTAAAGAGTCAATGACCAGTGGATCCTGAAGATGAATTTCGCCGCATCCATCCTGTTTTAATTGGCCCAAACTGCAACCATTTAATATCAATCCTTGCTGATGATAAGTTTGAACGACCTTTAACACCTGTTGCAGTGCCACCACAGTTTGTTCGGGAGTCGTCACAGCCCTAAATGGCGTTAGCTCAATTTGAGCCTCCCCGTTCGCTAGGTCGGCGTCCCGGACCAAATAAAATTGACCTTCATACTTTTCTAAGCCCACGTATTTTAATAGCCCGGTCGCTTCAAGCGTAGTTTCCCTCTGGATAACTTCTTTGATGCCTTTTTGAAGCTCCAATCGCAAATTTTCGCGCGGCATCACCGGAAACTCCAGTCGATCAAAGATTAAGCCCATCCCCTGGTCTGTAGCCATCAATAGACTATCTGCTGAAAATTCCCGCACCAAATGGTAACCCATAAGTCCGCCTCCGTTTTAATATATCAATCATAACGTATTCCAGTATATAAAGATTCCCGTTATCTTTCCAGTTTCCTCTGCTAAATGAGTATTAGCTTTTTAATTGTCCTTTTTTAACATGCTGGAAACGAAGAATTTGCTGTTTTTCAATATTAACGGCAGGATTAGGCTGTTTTACCGCGAATAACTCTTACCAGCATACTTTGAAATACTTTTATCCCGGATTTTGCGGCTTGCTGGCAAGCCACAGCCGGGGATGGATGACGGATATGAGGTGATTAAAACGAAGGAAAAAGAACATGTCGTTGTCACGGTCATGGGCAGTGACCGGATTGGAATCGTGGCTGCAGTTTCGAATGCGTTGTCCGGTTGCAACGCTAACATTGTCGACATCAGCCAGACCATTATGCAAGGTATTTTTGCCATGATCCTGGTAGTGGACATCTCTGCTGCCAAATGTGATCTATTGGGGTTGGAAGACATTCTAAACAAAGTAGGCGCCGAATTGGGCGTCAAAATCGTCGTCCAGCATCAGGATATTTTCCGTTACATGCACCGGATCTAAAGTTTGTAAGGAGTGATTATTTTGCCTTTTACCTCGCAAGAGATCCTGGAAACTATCCAGATGATAGAGAATCATCATTTCGACATTCGCACCGTCACGATGGGAATTAACATTCTGGATTGTGCCGGCCCCGATCTGAAGATGATCTGCCGTAAAGCCTCGGATAAAATTTTGCACCTGGCCGAACATCTGGTGGATACCGCTGTTTTAATGGAACGGACCTACGGAATTCCGATTATCAATAAACGAATCGCGGTGACCCCGATTTCTTTACTGGCTCAGTCGGCGGAATCCGATGATTATATTCAATTAGCCGTCATGTTGGATGAGGTTGCCGCCGAACTTGGCATTGACATTATCGGCGGTTATTCGGCGTTAGTCCAAAAGGGAGCAACCCGGGGAGAAACTAAGTTAATTGATTCGATCCCCCAAGCCCTGACCGCAACCAAAAAGGTTTGCTCCTCGGTAAACCTGGCTACCACCAAAGCGGGAATTAATATGGATGCCGTTTATCGGATGGCCCAGATAATTAAAGAGGCGGCGGAGCTGACTAAAGAGCAGGGAGGGTTGGCCTGCACCAAATTAGTAGTCTTCGCCAATGCCCCTGATGACAATCCCTTTATGGCCGGAGCATTTCACGGAGTCGGCGAGGCCGAAGCCGCCATTAATATTGGAATCAGCGGTCCCGGTGTGGTTAAAGCGGCGGTAGAACGCTTACCCGATTGCGACCTACGGATGTTGGCGGAAGAGATTAAGCGAACGGCCTTCAAAATTACCCGGGTCGGCG
>DNPP01000084.1:0-27011 GCA_003501365.1 Bacillota bacterium | reverse complement strand
GCCCCGACTCCGGCGGTGGGTGACAGTGTAGCCAATATTTTGGAAGCAATGGGTCTGGAAAGATGCGGGGCTGCCGGGACTACTGCTGCCCTGGCTATTCTGAATGACGCGGTTAAAAAAGGCGGTGCCATGGCTTCTTCGGCTATCGGAGGATTGAGCGGATCCTTTATTCCGGTTAGTGAAGATGCCGGAATGATTGAAGCGGTTCAGGTAGGAGCCCTCTCCATTGAAAAGCTGGAAGCCATGACGTGTGTATGTTCGGTGGGTCTGGATATGATTGCCGTACCCGGGGATACTCCAGTAGAGGTTATCGCCGGTATTATCGCCGATGAAATGGCTATCGGAGTCATCAATAATAAAACGACCGCCGTAAGAATTATTCCGGCTCCCGGTAAAAAAGTCGGAGAAGTCGTGGAGTTTGGAGGACTTTTCGGTACCGCGCCAATTATGGCGGTCAACCCATTCAGCCCGGCTAAATTTATCCGGCGCGGCGGACATATCCCGGCTCCCCAAAGGGCGATGACCAATTAAAACGTATCCTGAAGTTTGAAGAGGGGATTGGCGACTCATTGAATATTGACGAATTGAAAATTTACTCCAATTAACGCCTAATTCTTCCGGGGAGGAAAACTTATGAGGCTGTTAAAAGTAATGATCGTCGATGATGAGATCCTGGCAATCAAAGACCTGGAAAACCTAATCTCCTGGGAAAAACATGGTTTTCAAATTATTGCCTCGGCGACAAACAGCGTCAAAGCATTGGAACTCTATCAAACCTTTCAGCCGCAAATTAACTTTATCGATATTCGGATGCCGATAATGGATGGCCTGCAATTAAGCAAACAAATATTTTCTTTGGGCCGGCCTGTGAAAATTATTTTATTAACGGCTTATCGTGATTTTGATTATGCTAAAAAGGCTGTTGAACTCGGAGTCTCCGATTACCTTCTTAAGCATGATATCAACGAAGACAGTATCTTAACGGTGCTGAATAAAATTCGTCTGGAACTGGAAGAAGAATTGGAAAATAGGCGGATTATCCGTCAGAAATATTTTCGAAATATGCTTGAGGATAGAGACGTCGAAACAACCATTAAGGAAATCCTGGTTTATGAAACTCCGGATTCGGATTACAGTTTAGCCCTTGCCGTACCCAATCAGCCTTTTTTAGAGCATTTGCGAAACTCAGACCGCCCTTCCGTTTCCCAGCAGCCTCTTTATTCCATCGATTTTCCGGACTATGTATCGGATTATGATATATTGAATACCGACGGTTCCCTAATATTTGTTTTTATTCTCAGAAGGACCAACAGTCACCTGGAATCCAGGGAACGGGCCCTGGCTCTCGGCGGCAAAATCCTGTCCCAATTGGAAAAACTCTCTCCGGAAACATTCTCCATTATACTCACCAACGGCTGCGGGGATAAAACAGGCCTGCTATCCCTTTATCGGAAAGCCCTATTAACCTTACCTTACCTTGTTTTTTATGATCGGGAAGCTATTCTTTACACGGATGATATTGTTATGACCACGCCCGAACCCCCCCCAATTTCGATTGATAACACTTTGGTCCTAATCTCTAACGCTCTCCTTGAACTTAACTCTGAACGAGTTACAGAACAGATTCAATATTTGTTTCAGATAGTCTCTGAACCGGTATGGAACCCGGATGGGTTAAAGAAAGCTTGTAATCAATTATTATATCTGCTGGGGCATTTTCAAAATCAAAACAGCCTTGATTCCGTTTTCGAAAAAAATACCAACGCCAATGGGACTCTTTCAAGTCCTTATACCCTCTCCGAACTACGGGTGTGGTTTTTGCAAAAATTTAGCGAAGCGGTTCGGCAGGTGAATAACCTCAGGCAATCCGTATTATCAAAAAAAACCAAGCAAGCCATTGAATACATCCATGGGCACTATGCAGAAGATCTGACCGTTGATAAAGTTGCCGAAAAACTGGGCTTTAGCGGCGTTTATTTGAGCCAAATTTTTAAAAAGGATACCGGGAAGACTTTCTTGGAATATCTGACCGATTACCGGATCGAAATAGCCAAGGATTTATTGCAAAAGGGTAATTATAAGGTCTATGAAGTGGCTGAAATCGTGGGTTATAAAACCAGCCAGTACTTTAGCCAAGTTTTCCATAAGATCACCGGTACTTATCCCATTGACTACCGTGAGCGAGGCGCTAAACCATGAAGTCCGGTATTAAAGTTAAAATTTTAACCGCAACTTTTCTGGTGGTTACCCTTTCTCTGCTTTTAAGCGGGACTTTCGCTTACTTTTATTTCTTGAAAATTTTTAAGGAAAAAGCAGTGGGGGATGATATTACCAAGATTAATCAAATCAGTCAACAACTGGAGTACCAAATCGATGATATTAAAAAGTTAGGCTTAAGTATCATTGTCAATCCGGAAGTGCAAGACTATGTGAGATATAATAACTATCCGGATTTTTATACCCGTTTGTCCCAGGCCAATGTCAAACTGGACTATATCAACAAACAAATTTTTTTGCGGGAATACATTCACAGCGCAGCGATTATCAATAGTGAAGGAACCGTATGGTATTCAACCAGAAGCCCCATTATGAACGATTATTTTCAAAACAAACTCAACGAAGCCTGGTTTCATAAGTACAACGCCAATAGTGGGCAATATTATTTCAGTGACCCTTTTCAAATATCCAACATGACCCGTGGAACTTCCACAGCAACCGTCATCAGCTGCATTATCCAATTCCGAAATATCGACAATCCGGAAAAGGTAGCCGGTCTCCTTTTTCTTAATGTTTATCTGGATTATTTCACAAAATACCTGAAAATCAATAGCACTGATTACGATGGTTTCCTTTGGCTTAACCGCGAGGGTACCGTTATGTACCACAGAGGTTCCATTTCCTCGGCCAAGTTAAAAACCCTCATCCCCCATCATAATTCAAAAGGGCTTACTTATCTTGAGAAATTCAAAGGATATGGCATTGTCAATCAATCCTTGAGCAATGGCTGGAAATTGGTTTCATTCACCTCTAAGCAGCGGCTTTTTCACCGGATCCGTTTTATTTTTTATTTTTTGCTGATCTTTATCCTCGTCAGTTTAGGTCTGATTATTGTCATTGTTTTACCGATTATTGTCCGCATTACGCGGCCGCTAACCCTACTAACCAAGGCCACCAATGAAGTTGCAGCCGGAAATTTAAATATTACATTGAATATTTCCAGCGGAGATGAGCTGGAAGATTTGGCCAAAAGTTTTAACCGGATGACCCGTGATCTCCAAAAATACCTTGTCGAATCGGTAGAAAATGAAAAGACAAAACGGGAAATGGAGTTTGAAATTTTACTTTCCCAGGTCCATCCCCATTTTATTTATAATGTGCTCAATACCATTATTTATCTGGCCCGAAGGGATAAAAACACCGATATTGCAACTCTAGCGGACTCATTTATCCGGATCCTTCAGGATGGCATTAAAGTTGGGGATCAAGGTTTGTTTACCACTCTCAAAGAGGAAGTAGAAGTTGTGAATCACTATATCACGATTCAACAATACCGCTATCCGGACCGTTTTAATCTCTGCTGGGAAATGGATACTTCCTATCTTGATTGCATCATCCCAAAAACCATCATTCAGCCCTTAGTAGAGAACGCCTTATTCCACGGTATATGTCCCAAAGAGGAAAAAGGGACGATAACTGTGACCATAACCCGGGTTGGGGAAGAGCTTAACCTGGAAATCCGCGACGACGGAATCGGGATGGCCCCGGAAACCATCACCAAACTGCTTCAAGGCGAGAAAGTTTATGAACCGGAATCGAAATTGAGGCCCATTGGACTGGCCAATATCCGTGACCGAATTCGTTTCATTTACGGAAACAGTTATGGCTTAAAAATTCAAAGTTCTCCCGGAAAAGGAACGCTTGTTGTAATTCATATCCCTTTTCAGACGGAAAAACCCGTCGGTAAATCCAACTTATCCTAGGATTTTATACAAAATCATGGGATTGTCATACTCCCTTTTTGTTTCAAAAATATTAAAATAAAGTTACAAAGAGGCTTAAGGCCGAAAAACAAGGAGGAGAGAAATTGAAAAATTGTGTGAAAGTAATGCTCGGTGTTTTTTTACTTGTTATTTTTCTGGGATGTGTTCTTACGGTCCAAGGAGCTACCGGTATTCCGAAAGACTATAGCTGCACCTTAACGACCTGGGGCTGGGATCAAAACTATTGGGATCATGTAACCAAAGCTTTTAATAAAATCTATCCCAATATCAAATTTGACTTTACTCCCGTCGCCAACGGCGATTATCTCCAAAAATTGCAAACCAGTATGGCTGCCGGAACTCCGTTGCCGGATATCCCATGGGCAATCATTGAGTCCCGGGGTCGGGCTTTTGAACTGGATATCTGGGAAGCCTTAAACAAAGCTCCTTATAAGATGAACCCCAATGATGTTTTTCCTTACCTGCTTCCGATTATGAAGAATTCGAAAGGCGACATTTGTGGGATTGAGCAAGGTATCAACCCGGCAGCGCTGGCTTATAAACGGGATTTAGCCAAAAAGTATTTCGGTACCGACAATCCGGCGCAGTTAGCTAAGATTTTACCGAACTGGGACGCCTTTATTATCAAAGGAAAAGAAGTTATGGCCAAAAGTGAAGGACAAGTGTTCATGATGCAAGGCATTGGTGACATTTACCAAATCATCCGCGACCAAAACCCGACTTCTTGGGTAACCAAAGGCGATACCGTTGAGGCGACCAAAATTTTCAAACCCCTTATTGCGAAAGTGATTCATTTCCGGGATGCCAAAATTCTCGATAAATTAGCTGCCTGGACTCCTGGTTGGTATGCTTCGTACGGCCAAAGCAAACATATTTTCGCCCCTTGTGCCACTTGGTCTCCTCAATATGTAATTGAACCGAATGATCCCAATGGTAAAGGCGATTGGGCTCTGATGAAAACTCCCGGCGGCAACTTCAGTTGGGGTGGAACGACTTTAGGCATTTCCAAACAATGCAAACATAAAATGGCGGCCTGGGAATTTGTAAAATTTGCCACCCTAAGCATCGAAGGTGCTAAAGCTGCCCACGAAGTCGCTTTCTTGACTTCGTATAAAGCCGCTTACAAAGATCCTCAATTTGCTTCCATCAAAAACGAATGGTTCAGCAGCCAGGATATCGGCAACTACTGGATCAAGGATGTGGCGCCCGATATCAAAATCCGTCCGATGTCCAAATATGATAATGTAATTAAGGATTCGCTCGACTTGATCGTTACTTCTTTAAATAATGATTCCAAAATGAACGCCGATACGGCTATGAAGAAACTGATCGAGGAAATCAAAAATCGGGCTCCTGAATTAACTGTAAAATAATTTCGGCGGGTCGGAAAAATGGCAACTATAAGTGCCTGTACATAAGCGCCCGGCGCATTTGTGCACCTAACCTTATAGTTGTCTTTCTTTTCCCTTTATACGCTAGTCATCCATCCCGAAAGCCGTACTTTTCATTAATTTAAAAGAAAGTTGGTAACGCCATGAGTACGCAACCCATAACCATAACAGAACGCCCAAAGTTCAGGGAAAAGTTCAAAAAACATTGTTGGCCCTATTTGTTCGTCCTGCCCTTTTTCCTTATTTACTTCGTATTTAACCTTTTTCCGGTCATTTTTTCATTCATCATCAGTCTCACCAATTGGGACACTTTGTATTTGGCTGAACGCAAATTTATCGGCTTTGCGAACTACATCAATATATTTACCAACAACCCCTTTTTTTGGCGTTCAATATGGAATACCGCCTTATTTATGATTGGTTATATTCCACTGATTATTATTTTGGGCCTACTCCTAGCCGTCGTTTTGTTTAATATTCCCCAATGCAAACGATTGTTTCAGACCTTAAATCTATTGCCCTATATTACCACTCCGGTCGCAATCGGTATCATTTTTTCGTTTATATTCGACTGGTCCAACGGATTATTAAACCGGTTGCTAATTGCCTTTCATGTGATCCCGGATGGTGTAAACTGGCTCGGAATCGGTACTTTAGCCCGGATTGTGGTTATCTTGTTGATTTTTTGGCGCAATCTTGGTTACTATCTAATGATTTACCTGGCCGGCCTAACTGGAATCCCAGCCGAACTCAATGAAGCAGCTATTGTGGATGGAGCTTCAAAACCTCAGATTTTCTTTCATATAACACTTCCTTTCTTAAGGCCGATTACTTTATTCTTAGTTGTGACCAGTATTATCGGGGGATTTCAATTATTCGACGAACCTTACCTGTTATTCAGCGGTGGTATGGCCAGTAACGGTTTACAAATTGTCGGCGGACCCGACCGGGCTTGTTTGACTACTGTTTGGTATTTCTTTGATACGGCATTCCATAGTACCACCAAATTAGGTTTGGGTTCGGCTATATCCTACGGTTTGTTTATGGTCATCTTGGTCTTTTCCATTTTTAGCTTAAAAATTTTCACCGGAAAAGAGGAGAGATAGATGAAAAAAGTCCTTTACCTGATACCGATTGTCCTGTTTACATTGATTTCAGTGCTTCCCTTTTATGTGATTATTATGATGGCAACTCATTCCACGGCAGAGATTTTCTCCGGACTGGTCATTAAGCCGGGAAATTATTTTTTAGAAAATATGAAAACCATCTTTATCAATAAATTTCAGTATTGTTATCTTAACAGTGTTATCGTGTCCGTCGTCTCCACCGTTGTTAGTGTATTGATAAGCGCATTGACCGGATTTGCTTTATCGAAATATCGTTTTAAATTGAAAAAATTCTTCTTTTTGTTTATCCTGGCCACCATGATGATTCCGGGACAAATCGGCATGATTGGCTATGTCATGGAAATGAAGGCAATGGCTCTTTCCAACACCTTAATGCCCTTGATTTTAGTATGGTGTTCCAATGCCTTTGGTGTATTTTTTATGACCCAATTTATCGGGGAAACGGTTCCGGATGAAGTTATTGAAAGCGCCCGCCTTGACGGTTGCGGAGAGTTCGGTATTTTTACCCGGATAGTTCTACCATTCTCAAAACCAGCCATGGCAACTTTGGCAACTTTGATCTTCTTATGGTCCTGGAACAACTTTTTATTGCCATTGGTTACGGTTTATAATAAGGAACTTTATACGATCCCTCTTGGAATTCAGGCCTTACAAAATACATATGTAGTGGACTTTGGGGCCAGGGGAGCCGGACTTGCTTTTGCAGTCGTCCCGATTCTAATTTTATTCTGTTTGGGATCTAAAAACTTTATCAAAGGGTTAACTGCAGGTGCTGTAAAAGGGTAATTTTTTAACCATCCGACTTATAACTCAATTTTTTGATGAAAAACAGGGGGGCGTTCCATGACCCAATATGCCATTCAACTCCAAAAGGTTTTCAAAGAAATTAAAAATAGTCCACTTCGCCTGGGGGGCAGCAATCCTTCGGGGGAGCGGATCGGTTTTACAAATTATTATATGGAAGTTAGCGGTAAACCGTTTTTCGGAATTTCCGGCGAGTTTCATTACTCGCGTTATCCCTACCTGGATTGGGAAACCGAACTTGCCAAAATCAAAATGAGCGGAATTAATTGCCTGGCTACCTATGTCTTTTGGAATCACCATGAAGAAGACGAGGGACTATACCGGTGGGATGGCGATCGCAATCTCCGTTATTTTATTGAGCTCTGCGCCAAGCAAAATTTATATGTTTTCCTTCGGGTAGGACCTTTTTGCCATGGCGAATGCCGTAATGGAGGATTCCCGGACTGGCTGTACGGTCGGCCTTTTGAGCTCCGCTCAAACGATGAACCTTACCTCTTTTATGTAAAACGGCTCTATACCGAAATTGGTAGACAAATCAGGGGGATGTTTTATCAGGACGGGGGGCCTATTATCGCGGTACAGTTAGAAAATGAATACATGCACGCCGCAGCGCCGTGGGAACTAACGGGCAAACACGAGGACGAGTTTCTTCCAGGCGGCCGGGATGGCGAGGCCCATATGCGGATGCTTCAAAAAATTGCCGTTGAGTCCGGCTTAGTAGCACCGATATATACCTCCACGGGTTGGGGGGGAGCTCCGGTTTTGGAAGAAGAGATCCTGCCCTTATACGGTGGTTACGCTTTTTGTCCTTGGAATATCAACGAGGCCAAACCGGAACAGGAACCGACCCATGAATATTTATTCCAAGATTTTCATGACAATCAGGCCCATTGTCTTGGTTTTAATCCGCCGTACCCTCCTGAAAAATATCCTTATGCTTGTTGCGAGATGGGCGGCGGAATGCAAACCTGGTATAAAGCTCGTTTTGTAGTACCACCGGAGAGCGTGACGGCCATGACCTTGACCAAGGTCGCCGGAGGTTGTAATTTTGTGGGTTATTATATGTTCCATGGCGGCTCGCAGCCTGTGGGCAGACATGGCTTTTTGAACGAAAATAGCAATCCCAAAATCTCCTATGACTATCAAGCTCCCTTGGGAGAGTTCGGACAAGTACGGCAATCATACCGTTTTTTAAAACCTTTATTCTATTTTTTTCGAGACTTTCAGGAAACACTTTGCCCCATGAAGACCGTCTTACCCCCTGAAGCAATTGAAATTACACCCAAAGATACGACTTCTTTGCGATATGCGCTGCGGATGACCGGCGATTCCGGTTTTATATTTCTGAATAACTACCAGGATCATATGACGATGACCAATCATCATAATGTTGCTCTCCGTTTGGAATTTCCGGATGAAACGATTACTTTACCAAGGAAAAATGGTATGACTCTTAAAAACGGCGTCAGTGCCATTCTACCTTTCAATATGGATTTGGACGGCGTCAAACTAAAATATGCTACAGCCCAGTTGGTCACCAGCATTCAAGTTGAAGAAACCGCAACCTATTTCTTTTTTGTGCCGGACGGATTGAACGGCGAATATTGTTTTGATAACGCAAGTTTTCAAGATATTCGGGTCATGCGGGGAGATTTCTACACCCATTCAAATTTAACCTACGTTTCAGTTGAACCGGGTAAAGAATGTATGATTGAGTTAATTTCGAAAATAAGTCATCCCATTCGGATCTGTACTTTATCTCAAGCCGAAATTCTTAACTTTTGGAAGGTTTCATTATGGGGTGTTGAGAGAGTCATTATTACGGATGCCAGCCTTATTATGAAGCAAAATACCATTCAAGTTTTCCATACAACTCCACAAATTGATTTATGGGTCTATCCGGCCTTGGGAAATGATCTAGCATCTTCCTATGGTCAATTAACCGAAGTTACCCTTGGGATGTACACAAAATATGTTATTACAATACCCCTCAAAGAGTTAAAATACGCGATGGAGAAGATTAATGACCAAAAGGCTGTATTAAAGATCGATCCCGTTTCTTTCCAGGATATTCATGAATTGTTTCTGGAAATCGATTATGAAGGGGATGTGGGCCATGCATTTATTGACGGCCGATTGGTCCACGACCATTTTTGCAACGGCCAGAAATGGGAAATCGGACTGAAACGTTTTTATCCGGAGGTAGCTGATAAAGGAATGTATTTTTATATCAGCCCGTTACACCGGGGAAAAATGGTTTCTTATGATTCGGCAATGGCAGTCCAGCGGAAATTTTTGGGGGACTCCATTGCGAAAATCCATGGTATGAAGATTGTTCCGGAATACTGTGTAACCATTTCTAAAACAAATTTAAATCCCGTGTAACTTCTGAAATTGTCCCGGACTCATCCCTTCGATTTGTTTAAATACGGCGCAAAAATAACTTACATTATCATATCCGACCATTGTAGCGATGGATTTGATCTCCAGATCCCGCTTTCCATAAATTCCAATACAGGTTTTAAACGCGAATGTTGCTGAAATATTGAGGTATCATTCGCTCTGGGGTTGTTGGCGGTGTATTGATATAAGTCCAATAACAGCTCATAAATAATGCCGGAACATTGCAAACCGGTAAATGGGACGCCGGACTGAGCTATCTGCAGCGCATGCCGCATTTTAACAAGCGCTGTTTCCCCTTGAATAATATAATATACACCCGAGCTCATAAATCCGAGCTGCTGAATCAATGTCTTAACTATACAACCAATGAACCCTATCCAATCAACTTCCAGGGTTCATTGATTTCAAAATATTCATGGGCTTGGTTGGGATATAAGAAAACATCCTGCTCCGAATCAACTAAATGGGATTGGTCCTTGATAATTAATTGGCCTTGGCCTTTTTGGCATTGAATCCATTGAAAAGTCACCCTTCCGGCCTCACAACATGCTCCTGATGGTAATGGCATCCTACCACCATCAAATACAAGGGGAGCCTTTTCTCCGCTTGTAAAATATCCCTTTTTAATCAGTCTTCCCCATCCCCCCAAAAAACTTCAATATCAGATAGAGCCGATTAATAACCAAAAAGCGGTATTAGAGATTGACCCTGTCTCATTTGAGGGTGTTCATGAGCTGTTATTGCAGATTGATTACGAAGGTGATGTCGGCCACACTTTCATCGACGGCAGACTGGTCCACGACCATTTTTGCAACGGTCAGAAATGGGAAATCGGATTAAAGCAATTTTATCCAGAGGTAGCCGCTAAAAAAATATATTTTTATATTAGTCTGTTTTAAATTATTTGAAATAACTGTGAACTCAACATCTTCCATGTAAAACTGTAAACGAAATTAGGGCTCTCAACCTAATTTATACGGAAAAATAGTATCTTTAAAATTATTGTTACAATATTATTGTAATATTACATTAACTGTGTTATTATTTTTTTACAATCGTGAAGGAGTTGTTGAAAATGCTTCACTTATCACTGGATGATCCCAAAAAACTCAGTGAAGTATGCCGCGGATTATCATCGGGAATACGCCTTGATATTTTAAAATTGCTGGAAAAACAAAGTATGAATGTGGTTGAAATCGCAGAACAGCTAAAAATTGCTGTCTCTACCACTGCCTTTAACATCAATATTCTTAATGAAGTAGGTTTGATTACAACCCAATTTCAATCCGGAAACCGCGGTACCAAAAAAACCTGCAGCAAAAATTATGATGATATCCATATCACCCTTAGCCAGAATTTAAAATCGGATAAAGATTATGGGAGTTATAAAGTGGAAATGCCGTTGGGTTACTTTTCCGATTGCCTTGTTTATCCAACCTGTGGAATCGTCAGCGATGAAGGGATTATTGCTATTGAGGATGAACCAGGTGACTTTTTTGTTCCAGAAAGGGTTAAAGCGGAATTAATATGGTTTCGCAAAGGATACATCGAATATAAATTTTCCAAGGGTGAGTTAAATAATAAAACAGTTCTCATTGATAATATCCAGTTCTCCATGGAAATCTGTTCGGAAGCGCCAAATTATAATAACGAGTGGCCATCCGATATCACTCTTTGGGTGAATGATGTTGAAATAACCACCTGGACAAGCCCCGGAGATTTCGGCGGATCCCGGGGAAAGCTCAATCCAGGTTGGTGGTGGGATTATGCAACCCAATATGGGATTCTTAAAACCTGGGATATCACCAGCATGGGAACCTTTGAGGACGGTAGACATGTTTCCAATGTTAAAATCGCTGATATCCACTTTGAGAAAAACAATTTCATTAAACTAAAGATAGGCATGAAGGAAGATGCGATTAATATGGGAGGAATCAATCTTTTCGGTAAAAAATTCGGTAATTACGAACAGGCTATTATTATGAAGATTAAATATAATTCCAATTAAATTGTAGAAAATAGCAAAAACCCTACTATATTGGCTTTTCTACCAAAGAGTCTGTAGCAAAAGAAATTTTATCAATGGTGATGGCGCGCTACGGCGTGATATCTCATTGATTTTATAACACCTTGCGACAGCCTCTTTTTTTATTCTAGGAGCCAAAACAAGGTCGTTTTTGATATATGTTAAAATTACGATCCAATTTGTAACAAATAAGGTTGACCAGATTCCGAAGGAATGCTATAATCAATTTGAAATTAAACAAAACTATTGTAATAAAACAACTAATTTGTTTTAATTGTTTTGAATTTTAACTATTGTTAATCTCGCTGTACCTTTTTTTGGGTTAAGTCGTTTGGTTTTCCTTTGCGGTAGTTGGCACAGCCGATAACTGTTGCTGATTATAAAAAAATAAAGGGGGATGGGTTTATGAAAAAAAGTTTTTGGGTCACAGTAACACTTAGCATGGTGTTGGCATTGGTCTTGTTCTCCGGTATTACAATAATAAATGCTGATTCCAAGATTGAACTGACCTTTTGGTCATTCTTCGGTGGTGGCGAAAGTTCCTACATGCAAGAGATTGTTAATAATTTCAATAAGTCACAATCGGAAATCGTCGTTAAAAATGTAATTCAGGAATGGGGGACCCCATACTATACAAAGCTAATGACAGCTGTTGCCGCTGGAAAAGGGCCGGATATTGGAGCAGCTCATGTATCAGAACTACCTGCTTTAGTTGATAGTGGCTCAGTCTATGCTCTTGATACATACGCCAAAGATGAAAATGTAAATTGGGGAAAAATTAATAAAAATATTCTTGATGCAACGATCTACGATGGAAAACATTATGCAGTTCCCTTAGATACTCATCCATATATTATGTATTATAACAAAAATTTATTAAAAAAGGCCGGATTGTTAGATGCTCAAGGAAAACCGATTTTAGCAAGTGGAACGGTAGGCTTGGATACTTTCTTTGCTACTTTAAAGAAAAAGCTGCCCGCCGATGTATATCCCCTTGCTCAACCAACCAATGGCGATGATTGCTACCGCCTCTGGTATGCGCTTTATGTTCAACAGGGACCAACTTCCCTTTTAAATGCTAACTTTACCAAATCAGAAATTGATATGGCGAAGGCAGTAAAGGCAGCTGAATATGTCAAGAGCCTTTACACCAGAGGTTATATTCAAAAAAATTTGGCTGACTTTGTAAAGACTTTTTCATCCGGAAAAGCCGCGGTAACTTTCACCGGCGGTTGGACAACACCGGTATTTGAAGGCGTTAAAGGCTTCAGTTTTGGAGCCATGGAATTCCCCACATTGATGGGCAAAACGGCCACTTGGGGAGATTCACACACTATCATTCTTCCGGTACAATCTAAAGATGATAAAGTCCGGCAGGATGCAGCCATGAAATTTGCCAGCTTCGTGGCAGATTCCGGTAAAATTTGGGCCCAGGCAGGCCATGTTCCTGCTTCAGATGCAGTTGTAGCCAGTGCAGAGTTTAAGGCATTGCCTTACCGAAGTGAATATGCAACAGCAGCTAAACATGTGGTGTTCTTTTCACATAGCAAAAACAACTGGGCGATGATCGATATCATTAAAAAGAATCTTGATACCATCTGGAACGGCAGTACGCCATCCAAAACTGCATTGACCAAGATGGCAATGGACATCGATAATCTAGTGAAATAAAAATAGTCAAAGCGAAGAAACCTTGTTGGGGTAACCAAGGTACCTTGACAAGGTTTTTTTAAAAGTTCTTTTATTTCCGTAGAAATTACTCTTGGCTCCATATGGATTTGCGCTTGGGACAGGGTTATAGGGATTGGGTTGAGTTCATTCTGCCCTATAAAACCGGCAGGCGCCGCTATATCAGAGGAGGTTCTAATTTGACGAAAAAAAGTAGAATTTTAATTGCCAATATCGTATTTTTATTGCCCTTTTTAATTTTATATATTATGTTCACCATTTTCCCCATGATTCAAGGATTGTATATGAGTTTTTTCAAATGGACAATTATTCGTAAAATGGATTTTGTGGGGTTAACAAACTTTCAAAAAATGTTAGTTGACAGTGACTTTTGGGATGCGGTTAAAAATACAACGTTTTTTGTAATCATTTCAACTCCATTTATGGTTGCTACCGCCTTGTTATTGGCTTTGATTTCCAACCGCAAAACCAAATTCGTAAAATTTTTTAGGATAACCTTTTTTGTACCGTTCATTTTATCGGTTTCCGTAGTATCCTATTTGGCGATATTCATGCTCCAACCCTATACAGGTTTGGTGAATTCATTCATACATATTTGCGGAATCAAAGCCGAACCATACTGGCTTGCCGATCCTCGGCTTGCTTGGGTTTCAATTACCGCTACCACTATCTGGTGGACTGTCGGCTTTAACATGATTTTATATTTATCGGCATTACAGGAAATACCGGATGAAATCCATGAGGCAGCATCCCTGGATGGAGCTAATAATGCACAATACTTTTTTAAAATTATATTACCCTTGATAACCCCGATTACTAAAATTATCGTTATGCTTCAAATTCTGGCATCATTTAAGGTATTCGCTCAAATATACCTGATTACAAAAGGAGGGCCGGGTTCGGCGACACGTCCCATTATTCAATATATCTATGAAACCGGCTTTACTAAGTCCAGTTTAGGCTATGCTTCGGCAATGTCTTATGGATTATTTATCATCCTCGTGATTATCACTTTAATCCAGTTTAAAATAACTAAGGAAAAGGAGGCATAAAACCGTGGGGGCGATAAGCAAAGAAAACATGATAAATATTAAAGTGACAGGGAACAAGAGTCATAATTATCGAGGCTTAATTATTACGATTTGTTCGTTGTTATTGGCGTTTGCTTTTATGATACCCCTGATATGGATGGTTTTTGTATCCTTAAGGCATGAAGGGGATGTTATTGAAAATGTGCTTAGTTGGTTTAAACCGCCCTACACTTTTACGAGTTATCCAAAGGTTTTGCGAACTTCAGGTATGAGTAGATGGATTTTTAACAGCCTATTTATTTCTGTCATTTGTACATCGATAACATTAACTATTTCCGCCATGGCCGCCTTTGCCCTATCGAAAATCAAGGGGAAATATACAAATTCTGTTCTGTTGTTCATTTTATTCGGACTTATGTTACCGGGTGAAGCCACCATTATTCCACTTTATCAAGTTGTTAGGCATTTAAATTTACTTGATTCCTATGCAGGCATTATTCTTCCATCATTAGCGGCTTCCCCGGCAGCACCAATGGCTGTCATAATTTTAAAAGGTTTTTTTGATGGGGTACCCCAAGAGTTTATAGACAGCGCCCAAATTGATGGATGTGGTGTGTATAAGAGTTTTGTAAGTATCATTCTACCCTTGGCAAAACCTGCATTGGCATCCATTGCCATATTGACTTTTATTGCCAATTGGAATAATTTTCTATGGCCTTTCCTTTGTGTTACATCGGATATTTTTTACACAATACCTTTAGGGATTCCAATCTTCAATTCAAATTACACTAATGGTTATATTTTACCGATGACCGTCAATGCAATTGCGTCATTACCAGTAATCCTGGTGTTTGTCTTATTTGAGAGACAGATCATCAAAGGGGTTACTATGTCAGGAATAAAAGGCTAACAATCGATCAGGAGATTAAAATGAAAACATTAGAATGGACACTCAACGAATATCCCAGGCCCCAATTTGTCCGGAGATCCTGGGATAATCTCAACGGTTTATGGGACTTTGCCTTTGACGATCAAAATATCGGCGAAGCCAAGTGTTGGTATCATCATGGCGAGTTCGATAAAAAAATCAATGTCCCTTTCGTTTATGAAAGTAAGGCCAGCGGAATCCAGGACGAAACCCACCATCCCAATGTATGGTATCAAAGGGCGGTTGTCATCGATTCCCAATATGCCGGCCAAAGAATCCTGCTTCATTTTCAGGGCGCCGATTATCTTACCAAAGTTTGGGTTAATGGCGCTTATCTGGGACTCCACCGCGGAAGCAGCAATAAATTTCAATTCGATATTACTCACTTTGTTAAGCTAGGTGCGGCAAACTCGATTACCGTAAAATGCGAAGACTCCAAAAGTTGCTGCCAACCCAGGGGGAAACAGCGATGGCACGATAAAAATTTCGGCTGCTGGTATGTACAATCAACCGGTATCTGGAAGACTGTATGGATTGAATACGTAGCAGATACTCATATTGAAAAAGTAAAAATAACACCGGATGTGGATGACGCCTCTGTTTTATTTGAGTATTCCATCCATAACTTCGAGGTCCATCCCCATTTGAAAATTGTTACCACCCTATCCTATAAAGGACAGCTGATCCGGGAAGTCACCTTAAAGCCGGACCGCAGTTTCACCAAATTAAAGGTTGATATCACCAACGATACGCTGGTCGAAGGCGTGCATTTTAAATTTCCGGTTTGGGATATCGGCCAGCCTAATTTGTATGATGTTAATTTTAAACTCTTTTCCGGGGAAACATTATTGGACGAAGTAACTTCCTATTTCGGCATGCGCAAAATATCCATTAAAAACGGTAAGATCTTCCTCAACAATGCCGAAATCTATCAAAAACTCCTTTTGGATCAGGGTTACTGGCCTGATTCGCTGTTAACTCCTCCGGGTGAAGCGGCGATTTTGGAAGACATCGACAAAACCTTGGCTATGGGTTTTAATGGCGTCCGCAAACATATGAAGGTGGAAGATGAACGCTTCCTGTACTGGTGCGATCACAAAGGCCTCCTGGTTTGGTCCGAGTTTCCCGCTTGTTATGAATATAATGACCAAGCCGTTGAAAACTTTGTTCCGGAATGGCTTGAGGTTGTTGAACAAAATTATAATCATCCTGCCATTGTAACCTGGGTTCCGTTGAATGAATCCTGGGGTATACCGAATATCGGCGTGAATAAACAGCAGCAGAGCTTTGCTCAAAGTTTATATTACCTTACCAAAGCCCTTGATAAGAGCAGACCAGTCATTGTCAATGACGGCTGGGAGCATACCATCTCCGATATTTTATCCATCCATGATTATGAAGAACTTGGCGATGTCTTTACCAAGCGATATCAAGAAAAAGAACGTGTTATAAAGGATGAAGTTTTAAAAGGTAGCAGTCGTTACAACTTTGCCGAAAACCATTCTTACCAAGGTCAACCCATCATCATCAGCGAGTATGGTGGAATCGCTTTTAAAAGTGAAAGCGGCTGGGGTTATGGCAATCAAGTAGGATCGGAAGAAGAGTTCTTATCAAGATATCAAGCAATCACTGAAGCGATTAAAAAGTGCGATTATATATGCGGTTACTGCTATACCCAAATAACCGATGTCCAGCAGGAAATTAACGGTTTGCTTACGGAAGATCGAGTCCCGAAAATCGGTCTGGAAAAGATCAAAAAAATCAATGATATACGCCACACTTGATTGGCTCTCGATTAAAACTGGCTGGCCGGATTTCCCAATAAATTTTAGGTATCCGGTCAGCCCCTTCTTTGCTCAAAGCAACAATCCTTTTTTCGCTAAAAATTACCCAATCGGTTGGAAAATTGCAACCCCTTTGGCAGGCAAACTTAGGATTCCGCTTTCTTCCCGGCCTGAAATCAGTTCTCGGTAACGGCCTTTCTTTAAATCAATATCCACTTGATCATCGCGGTGATTTAAGACAAACATAAATGTTTGCTTTTCCTTGAACCGTTGAGTAATCTCAACTCCTTGAACCGCTTCCAACGGAGCTTTCAATTGCTTGGCATCACAAAGATACGTTATCAAAACGTCTATAAAGGCGGTTTCCGGATCACTGGCTACATAATAGGTCTTGCCCTCACCGAATTTATTTTCAGTAAGAACCGGCATTCCTGCATAAAAGTCTTTACCATATACGGCGAGTACCTTGGCGCCCTCACTATGAATCAGGTCACAAAGCATTCCGCATTCATAAACTCCATTTAAATCGCCCAGCGGCTCCTTCATGACAATTTGATTTTTCACATCAGGATAAAGCGCATCAATTTCTTCGGCCCAAATACCCATTACTTTGCGCAGCTCGCCCGGATATCCTCCTAAAGTGACTAAATCATTTTCATTCACCAACCCGCTAAGAAAAGTAGTGACAAATGTGCCGCCTTGCGCGACGAATTTCTCAATGTTTTGTGCCACCCCCGGCTTGACCATGTACAATACGGGAGCTATAACCAATTGATATTGGGAGAGATCTCCATCAGGCGGAATGATATCGACAGCGATATTTCTTTTATGGAGCGCACTATAGTATTTTTCAACCTGCTCGACATACTTCAAATCACGGCTGGGTCCGCTGGAGAATTCTACTGCCCACCAATTTTCCCAATCAAACATAATAGCTGCTTTGGCTTGGATCCGGGAATCCAGGATATCCTCTAGCTTCTTTAATTCCTCGCCCAATGCTGCACATTCCCGAAAAACCCGGGTTTCTCCATGACCTACATGCTCAATCACTGCGCCATGATATTTTTCGCAAGCTCCAAAGGAACGTCGCAGCTGGAAAAACATGATCGTATCAGCCCCATGAGCCAACGCTTGGTAACTCCAGAGCCGCATAACCCCTGGCCGTTTTAGACTGTTATAAGGTTGCCAATTTTGCTGGCTCGGGGTCTGTTCCATCAGCATGAACGGTTGCCCGTCTTTGAGGCCTCTCATCAAATCGTGCCGGAAAGCAATCATCCCCGGGGAATCTTTGGCCGATGGATAATTGTCCCACGAAACGACGTCCATTTTCAGGCCCCATTTGAAATAATCCAATGGTTTAAAGGCTCCCATCAGGTTTGTAGTAATCGGAATATTGGGAGTCACCTCTTTTATAGCCTGGCACTCTCCAAGATAACACTGCATGGAAGCATCCGACATAAAGCGGTTATAATCCAGGGAAATACCCTGAAAACAAGTGCGCTCACGGGGATATCCGCCAGAAGAGTCAAGCCACATTTCATTCAAATGAGACGGAGGGACGATTTCCTCCCAATCATAAACTGTATGGCCCCAAAAGCTCATATTCCAACAGCGGTTTAGTTCTTCGATCGTTCCATAACGAGCTTTTAACCAGTTCCGAAATTCAGCAGCACAATGCTCGCAGTAACAATAATTGCCATATTCATTTCCGATATGCCATACTAGTAAAGCCGGATGGTTTTGATAGCGTTCGGCCATTTTCCGGGCGAGCTTTACAGAAAATTCCCGGTACTCGGGGTTGGTAGGACAAAAATTTACCCGTCCGCCGTGCGTCTTTCGTTTTCCTTCGACGTTTACCGGCAGCATTTCCGGATATTTCTTCGACATCCAAGCGGGCTGGGCTGCAGTTGAGGTAGCCAGGCAAACATGAAGCCCGTTTTGGGTAACCAGGTCCAGAATTTTATCGAGCCATTCAAAGTTATAGACATTCTCGGCTGGTTGTAATTTGGCCCAATTAAAAACAGGTAGTGTTACAATATTGATTCCTGCCGCCTTAAACAACCGCATATCTTCCTGCCAAATCTCTTCCGGCCATTGATCGGGATTGTAATCACCGCCGTAATAGACCACCGGCATCTTTGAGTTGATCATTCAAGCATCCTCCTCAAGATAATATTACTATATTCATATCATATATTTCGGATACTCTTTAATCAATCACAATATTTTATCAAAAGTAATAATATTTTAATAATAAACTTTGTATCAACTGGTCTGTCAGAAAGTTGGGATAGAGTATTCCAGGACTTCCTTTTCCAAACGCCAACTGTTAAAAGTATGGTCGCCTCCGTCAATTACATGAAGCCTGGCGCGATTTCCATAAATTTTCACATATTGTTTGCGAGATGCTTAACGGAACAACATCATCTTTATTGCCATGAATAAACAAAGCCTGTTTATCATAGGATGATGATTTTTCTAATATATCCAATGTCATTACATCTTTCATAAAGCCGACTCCCAGGCTGAAACCATTAAAATCGATAAAGCCTTTTTCGTAAGAGTCGTCGATTTCCTGAATCAATTTGCCTTTTAACGGAATATCTTTCATGTTTCCGGCCGGGACCCACAAGCAAATAGCCCTGGTATCCTCTTTGCAATCACCGGCAAGCATGCCAGCCACCGCCCCGCCCATACTGAGTCCTAATGCTCCTATGCGCTGGGGGTTTACAAAATCGAATGATTTTATGAAATGAAGAATATTTTTGGCATCCTCAAATCATAGGTTTTAATTGTTCGACTAATTTTTCAGCAATCCGGCGATGGCCTTCCCTTAGGGGATGAAGAGGATCCGGTGGAATCCAGCCTTTGGTATCAATATAGATGACCCGATCATGGTATTGCCGGTTAAACTTCTCAACCAGTTCTCTCAGGTCATCTAAAAAAAGGCCGAAAAACATTCCCGCACAAAAAATTTGGCTATGGGGATGGAGTTTTCGGATTACCGTGAGCAAATTATGATATTCTTGAATGTAATTTACAACATCAGCCTTGCGATCATTGGCGCCGTGGTTGATCAAGATGAAATCCGGCTCCCTTTCACCCAGTTGACAATTTTCATAAACATATGGGTAAGCCAAACTTGCTTTCGGGACCCCTCCCATGCCTCCTTGAGTGACCCCGACTCCCCCGAAGCCCATAAATCGGGGTTCAAGATTAAGCCGTTCAGCTGTGAGCCAAGCATATGTGGCACAAACGTCATCCTGATACGTCCGGGTCGCCTGACAATCTTCACCGCATTCGGTATCAATCAAAACTCCTTCGGTAATTGAATCCCCGACAAATTCGATCACTTTTTCCTTTCTTTCCTGCAATAATCCAGGGCGTTCCAATATCGTACCCAGAAAACTTACTTTTCCGACGAGAGGCTCCGACCAACGGTTTTGTTCTTCAACCGCCGACTTAAAAATAACGCGGAGCAAATGACATCCCCCATCTCCACCGGGAGACTGAATATGCAGAAACGGTTCCAGAGCCGATTCGATCCGTACTCCATTATCGACCTGAAGCCACAAATGGGGCCGCGGATACTGATTATCAACAACATCAAAGCATAAGGTAATCATTTCTCCATAGTAAGAGATTTCAATAATTCCTCCAGGATTTGTGGTCACTACCCGGCCCGGATTACGACGATCCCAACGGCCAATGATTCGAATGGAAGGATGATTCCACGACAATAACATGTTTATACTCCTAATCATTTTCGTCAAATATAACGTTCCATCGCAGAACAGCCTTTTTTGACAAAAATTCAATTACCTTCGGTACGTTTCGGCAATCATTCTTTAATAGCCCCGGCAACGATCCCGGCAAAGATATATTTCTGAAAAATTAAATAAATCAATAGCGTCGGCAACATGATAACCAATATCGCCGCACTCAAAAAGCTCCACGACCCATACATGGAACTGCTGTATGCCATCAGCATTGTGGTCATTGTCCGAAGCCCGCTTCCAGGCATGTATAAATAGGGAATATACATATCATTCAAGACATCGACGGCTTTAATAATAGCCAAAGTAGCGGTTGCCGGAAGCAGCAACGGAAATATAATTCGCCAAAAAATACCGAAATACGTGCAACCGTCCAACATGGCGCTTTCGTCCAACGATAATGGAATTTTTTGAATAAACTGTAGGAAAATATAAATTTGTAGTAAATCCGTGGCCGCATAAATAATAATCGGAGCAAAAATCGTGTTATACAGCCCCAAATCCTTGATAATGCCAAACCGGGCTATTTCAGTAACATAAGCCGGAATAAGCATCCCTAAAAAGAATAGGCCAAAAATTAACCTTTTCAGCCGGAAATCAAATCTATTTAAGCAATACGCAGCCATCGATCCCATTAAGGCATTGAAAATTACACTCATCCCGGCTAAGAAAAAAGAGTTTTTAAAGCTCACGACCAAATTGCCATCGCGAAAGACTTGTTCAAAATTTTTAAAAAATATCGGACGCGGCGGCATAAGGGGAAAATCCAATCCCAATTGGGCTGGCGCTTTAAAGGCTGCAAATACGGTAATCAACAGCGGAGTAAGCACAACAATGCAAATACCAATGGAAACCGCATAACTAATTACCGCCAGTCCCGATATTTTTTTTGCGGTAATACCGGAGTTGATTTCATTCTGAGCTGCCATCATCATAAATACCTCTTTGCTTTAAAAATTTGTTGTTGCAGCCAGCTAAAGACCACAATCATCAACAACAGGGTAATGCCCATTGCCGCAGCAAGGCCGATATTATTAAATTTAAAGGCGGTATCGATGGTATAGAGAGTAAAGGTACTGCTGGCATATCCTGGGCCGCCGCTGGTAATTAAAAACGGAATGTCAAATACCTGTAAAGCGCCTCGGATGTTCATGAAAAGAACAATTTCCATAACCGTCCCGATACTGGGAACCGTAATCCTCCAAAATTTATGCCAAAAATTGGCGCCATCGACTTCGGCCGCTTCAAAAATCTCTTGCGGAATCGATTGTAACCCCGCCAAAAATAATATGATATGCAATCCTGCAAAACGCCAAAGCGATACCGTGGCCAAAGTATATGTAACAATCAATTCGTTGCTCAACCAATTTTGAATGATGCCGCCTAACCCCAAATGTTGGAGTATTGCATTGAAAGCGCCGTCTATTGGGCTATAAAAATAAGAAAATATATAAGCAATAGCGGTCCCATTTAAAATATACGGCATAAAAGAAACCGTTTTAAAAAACTTGCTTCCGCGAATTTTTCCGTCCAATAGCACGGCTATGAGTAACTCCACCGGAATGAATAATAAATGAACATAAAAATAAATCCAATTGTTTTTGAGACTGATCCAAACCTCCGGTGATTCAAAAAGCAAGTGCTTAAAATTCCGGGTTCCGATATACGCCAGAGTTTTGCTTACTCCATCCCAGTCGGTAAAACTTAGGTGGAGCAGTTTCACCGTAGGGTACACTACAA
Organism: Bacillota bacterium; assembly: GCA_003501365.1. GTDB lineage: Bacteria > Bacillota > UBA4882 > UBA8346 > UBA8346 > UBA8346. The sequence goes on along the minus strand of DNPP01000084.1, from coordinate 4,311 downwards.
ACAGCATTAACAGAGTAACCGGTACCAAAAGGAAACTAAACAGCACCAGCTTTTTTTGAAATTTGATATTATGCATCGCACCGCTTCCCTTGCTTTAATTGGAAAAAGCTTTATAAAACATACCGCCTAGGCAAAGTAAAGCGACTATACATCCATATCATCGATAGTCGCTTTACAAAATTCCTTTTGTACTTATTTAAGATTTACGCGGGCCTCTTTCCAGCTCTTATTCAATTCATTCATCATCTGATCCAGGTCTTTCCCGGCGATCATCTCCTGACCCATCCGTTTCACATCGAATTTGACTGCGCTGGAAATTTTAGTAAATTCAAGGCCGCCGCCGTCATAAACGATACCGTTAATCTTTTCACCAGCCAAGGCCTCCTTAAATAACGGAACACTGGTATCAATTCCATTGACGGTGGAGGTTTGACCTAAAAACGCCATATAACCCGGATAATATTTCTTGCTAAAGAACCAATTAATAAAATCCTTGCTCTCCTTCAAGTATTTATTATCCCTTGGGGTACAATAGAAGGAATCAACCACAACAATCGTATTAAGCACATCTTGAGCGCGATCCCGTACCGGAATCAAAAAGACCCCCAAGTCCTTCAAATCGCCTCCGTTTTGTTTATATACCGATAAAAACCACTGTCCGGCGCAAATCATGGCCCCTTTCTTACTAATAAGCATTGCCCTTGCTTGATCAAAACCCATCCCGAGCGGATCCGGACCAAATACTTTGGCATCGTAAAGCTTTTGAATTCTGGCATAAGCTTGATAAAAGGGTTTGTCCTTCGTAAACGGCTCATCCTGACCGGCCATGGTATTCCATAGCTTACCGTCGTTAGCGATCAAACAAGGCATAAGTTCATTAAAGGAATAATCCGGCCAAGCATCCTTGGCTCCCATTAATATCGGGATATATTTGCCTGAGGCTTTTATGCGATTGGCTGTCGAAATGAATTCATCCCAGGTTTTGGGAATCTTTAAATGATACTCTTTAAAAATGCTTTTTCGGAAATAAACAAAATCATTCATTGATGCCGATGGAAGTCCGAGGATCTTTCCATCAATCGCATAGGCTTTGGCATACTTATTCTGTTTCGTCGCTTCCAGATCATTTAACGGCACAAATGTATCCTGAAATGTAGCCAGCATATAAGGTTTCATAATCATAATTTCCGGAAGCTCATTTGCAGCTTTACGGATCTTCATGGCTTGATTGAACTCGCCGTCATTTTTGAAGGTCTCAAGTTCAATCCGTACATTGGGTTTTACTTTTTGATACGCCCGATTTAGATTATTGATATTGGTGAAATATTCCAAGTCGGGTTGGCCGCTGTTCATTCTTAACACGACTGTTTTTTCCGCCCCCGATACTGCCAGCGTCATCGTAAAAATGAACATACCAATCAACAAGAACGCCAAACTTCTCTGTCGTGAACTAATTTTCATTAAAATCCCCCTCTACAAAATCTTTTCAAAGAATCGATTCTTGATATCAATATAACCGTTTCGTTACAAATTTTTAATGATTTATCTGTCGATTTTTTGATATTTTCTTTTATCTCACGAAATTCTGTAATGATTGGGGCTGAATCCGGTACTCTTCTTAAACACCCGGCTGAAATGTTCAATACTATTAAATCCAACCGCCAGACCGATTTCATAAATTTTCAAATTGGTATCGGCCAACAATTCCTTGGCTTTCTGGATCCGGATACCAGTAAGGTAATCGATAAAACCCTGTCCGGTAATTTTTGTAAACAAACAGCTAAAATGGCTTTCGCTTAATCCTGCATAATCACTGACCATTTTCAACGTCAAATCCTGTTGGTAATAACTCCTAATAAATTCTTGCGCTCTAGCAATAGCCCGGTTCCCTTTATAATCTTTCTTTTCCCGTAGATAGTCTAAGACATCGAGCGTGGTCTTCTCAATCCAGGCATTAATCTCAGCTTGGGTTTCAAAAGCGATGATTTTGGTATAAATGTCTTCCTCGGTTCCCAGCAACTCTCCCAAATCATCCCCTTTTTCATTAAGAAAATTGGCCAGGATCAGGATTAACTCCATATAGTAAGGAAACCCTTTCCCCATCTTTACTGTTTTAGTCGGGTTTATCGCTGTTAACAGTATTTTCAATTCCTGAACAGCCCGATCGGGGTCCATTTCTTTTAATGCATCCAAAAAATTATTATGATTCCCTAGAAGCCTGGTATTCGTTGCTTCACCAAGCCCTGCCGCATCCTCGGGAAAAACAATCCGCCCTTTGCCAAAAATAAACCGTAATCTGGCATTAAACTCAGCCTCCTTCAAAAGGCAGGGAATCGCTTCAAACCCGCTCTGGGCTTTACTAACGCCTGCAGAAAAATTGATATTTAAATAATTGATAAGGGAATGCTTAATCTGACTCAATAGCTCCATCAATTTTTCCCTGGTCTCTAACTCGCTGAATTCTGGAAAAGACACTATCAAAACGTATTCCTGGGGGGAAAGTAAAATAATCTCCCCCATTTTACTTGCGGCTAATACCTGATCGATTGCATGGACTACGGTTTCCATAAATTGTTTTAGATTATGGTCATCATAACGGCCGGATACGGTTTGATAATCATCGACCCAAATAAAACAAAGGATGATATTTTTATCACTGAGCCGAATTCCGGTTTGTTTTATTCTTTCCCTCAAATCCGGGTCAGCCGAATATAACGAATCCCGTAATATTTTTTCTTTAACATAGCCGGCTTCACCGGGAGTGTTATAATCTCCACGGCTTTTTCCCTTGTTCTCCTCAAGTTTGGCGACGACCCCTTGAAGGAGTGCCAACATATTCTCCGCATTCATCTCTGTTTTCAGAATATAATCATTGACTCCCAGTTTAAAGGCCTGTCGAACCAAATTGTAGTCATTGTAAGCGCTAAGTACAATAAGGCCTTTGCCGGCACAGCTTTGGTTGATTGTCTCAATCAAGGATAACCCATTCATCACCGGCATATTGATATCGGTGATTATAATATCAATCTCCGGATGTTTATTCAGGAGCTCTAAAGCTTGTCTGCCGTTAGCCGCTTCATAGCTTGCGATAAAACCATAGCTTTCCCAATCAACCAGCGATTTGAAAGCTAATCGAACGATGGGTTCATCATCCACAACCATCATTGGATACATTTTGATCCTCTCCCTTCCCTTCACCGGATCGATTGGTGATGAATGGTAAAACCACTTTAACCCGGGTATATTCTCCCAATTCACTCTCGATGGTTAATCCATAATGGCTTCCATAATTAAGCTTAATACGGCGATCTACATTCCCAATTCCGATGCTACTAAGACCTTTGGGATTTTTATAATTCCCGTTTAGCAATTGGGCGACTTGCTCGGGAGAGATTCCCACACCGTTATCATAAATTTCAAAGTAAACTTCATCCCGTATCCGGGTACCGCTGACTTGGATGAAACCCTTGGATTCCTTTTCACTCATCCCATGGAGAATTGCATTTTCCAAAATAGGTTGAAGAATCATTTTTAAGATGCCGGTAGCTTTTAGTTCCTCATCAATCATGAAATCAACATCAAATTTGTCACCATATCGGACTTTCATGATATGCGTATAATTTCGCAAATTCTCTATTTCTTCGTCAACCGTCGTCGTTGCCTCATCTTTGCCAAGCGAGGAGGAAAGCAGTTTCATAAAGGCTTCAATCATGTTCTGAATACTACCCGCTTTGGCAATCATAGCCATCAACCGGATGGAGTTTAACGTATTGGCGATAAAATGGGGATTAATCTGCGCTTTTAATGCCTCCAGTTCGGCTTTACTGCGCGCTTTCTCTTGCTTGTCCCTTTCTATCATTAAGTTCTTAATCTCATACACCATTTTATTAAAGGACTCTCCCAAATGATGAAGTTCATCATTACCTCCCACTTCAATCTGAGCTTCAAAATTGCCTTGTTCCACCAACTTCATCTGCCTGATGAGCCGGTTGAGCGGTATAATGATTTTTTGAAAGAATAAGATACTAAACGCCAAAAACAAACCGATTAACAGAATGATGATCAAGATTGCATACCGCCACAATTTGTCAATGTTATGAGTTATGATTCGATAATCCTGTAAATTGATGAGCACCCAGTTCATTTTAGGCACGTTGCAGATGGAAATAAACACTTTTTGCTTATTTATAGTGGTGATAAATGATTGATGATCGGAATGAACCTTCTTGGTTAAAAATTTTAATTCCCGGATATTTTTATTTACATATTTTTGTTCCCCGGCCCCGAATATTTGTCCATCGCTTCTAGCCA
>DNPP01000419.1:1786-3806 GCA_003501365.1 Bacillota bacterium | reverse complement strand
ATTGCTCGGAAGCTCTGGCTGAAGCCGCGATAATTATATTGCCGATCGGTGGAATGAACGCTGAGGGCTTGGTATGGAGTTATAAGGGAGAACCCCGCATTGATTTCAGCCAATATTTGGCTTCATTACGGCCGGGGACCCTAATCGTTACCGGATCCTTTCCTGAGCGCTTTCTGAAGAAAGCCGATTCCTTTCAATTAAAGGTTCTGCAATATGCCGATGACGATGAAATTGCGATCTTAAATTCGATACCGACAGCCGAAGGAGCTCTGCAATATGCCATGGAAGAACTGCCGATTACCATTCACGGCAGTAAAGTGGTGATTGTAGGCTTTGGAAGGACCGGAATCAGTGTAGCTCGAGTCTTTAAGGCGCTGGGAGCGGAAGTTACGGTTACTGCAAGAAGGAAGGCGGCGCTTGCCAGAGCTAAGGAGATGGCGTGCGCTACCGTGTTGTTGGATTCCTGGTTGGATGCGGCAAGCAAAGCGGATTTAATTATTAATACCGTGCCGGCTGTAATGATTCATGAGCAAATTATCAATAAACTTAATCCGGCAACTGTAATTCTTGATCTAGCCTCGGCGCCCGGTGGTACTGATTTTGAGGCAGCTGAAAAGCGAAATATTAAAGCAATTCTGGTACCCGGATTACCGGGTTTGGTTGCTCCGAAAACAGCTGGAGCCATTTTAGCGGCTACTGTCCCGAAATTAATCAGCGATTACTTTCAAGCGGGAGGTGGCGTATGATGAGATTTAGCGGAATTAAACTGGGAGTTGCCTTAACCGGTTCGCATTGTACAATTCCGGATGTATTGCCTATAATACAGCTTTTGAAAGATGAAGGAGCCATCATTACTGCGATTTTTTCACCAGCCGTACAACAAACCGATTCCCGGTTTGGGAAAGCTGCGGACTTGTATCAGCAGGTTACAGCCATCATTGGGAGCAAACCTTTAACCGAGATGGTCCAGGTGGAACCAATTGGGCCGCAAAAAATATTGGATCTCATTTTAGTTGCTCCCTGTACCGGTAATACTTTGGCCAAGATGGCGATGGGGATCACCGATACCTGTGTACTGCTGGCTTGTAAAGCGCAACTGCGGAATAACCGTCCGGTTGTGATTGCGATTTCGACCAATGATGGGTTAAGTGTCAACACGCGAAATCTGGGGACTTTACTAAATCGTAAAAATATTTATTTAGTGCCGTTTGGTCAGGATGCACCGACTGTCAAACCGGCTTCTTTGATTGCTAAAATGGATCTGATTCCCGAAGCACTCTTGGCGGCTTCAGAAGGACGGCAATTGCAACCGGTTATTGTGGGCCATGGGTAAGTTTCCCAAATTGACAATTGAGAATTGGCAATGAAATATCATATCGAATATGCAATCGATTTTTGCATTTACCGGGGCTGAAAGGTTCCCGGTAATGACTCTTTTTTTATAACAGCAATTGGAACAGTTGATGGGATGGACAACTTACTTATAGCTGAAAGCGAGGTACTTCAGGATGCAGGTAATCGTACAGAAATTTGGCGGTACTTCGGTAGCGACGCAGGAGGGACGGGAGAATGTAGCCCGCAAAGTAAAAGAGGCAGTCAATAACGGTTATGGAGTGGTGGTCGTTGTTTCTGCAATGGGTCGCAACGGCGATCCTTATGCGACCGATACTTTAATCGGACTGGCCCGGAATGTTCTAAAGCAAATTAAGCCTCGTGAACTGGATCTATTAATGTCTTGCGGCGAAAATATATCGACGGTGGTAACAGTACAGACCCTAAAGTCACACGGCATCGAAGCGGCGGCATTTACGGGGGGGCAGGCCGGCATTATAACGGATCATCATTTTAACAATGCCCGGATTATTGAAATTAAACCCGATAATTTGTGGAAATGCATTGAAAGCGGTAAAGTGGCGGTAGTCGCCGGATTTCAGGGGATCACTACCGATGGTGAAGTAACTACCTTGGGGCGTGGCGGTAGTGATACCAGTGCTTCGGCTCTGGGTGTGGCCATCCATGC
>DNPP01000419.1:0-1466 GCA_003501365.1 Bacillota bacterium | reverse complement strand
TGGTGCCGCAAGCCAAGCCATTACCGGTCATGACATATAATGAGGTCTGTGAAATGGCCCATCTAGGGGCCAAAGTGGTTCACCCCAGAGCGGTGGAAATTGCCATGGAGGGTCGGATTCCTTTACGAATCAGGTCAACTTTTTCCAATAGTTTGGGTACACTGATCAGTGATGGGACATCCATTGGAAACATTGAGATTCGGGGCGATAAGATAGTAACCGGCTTGGCCCACATTGGGGAGATGGCTTTGGTCAAGTTGGATTCTGCGGAGGACTTGAATAAAAGTGGAGTGATTTTAAAGGTCTTTCAGGCGCTGGCTGGTTCCGGCATTAGTGTGGATATGATTCAGGTGGCTCCTTTTCATGTTGGTTTCATCATTAAGGAAGACTTGGTTGAGAAGGCAAAAGAAGTGTTAAGTCCTATGAAACTGGATCTTTTGATAGAGAAAGGCTACGCCAGGGTTGCGATAATCGGTTCCGGAATGCGGGGCGTTCCGGGTGTAATGGCTCGAATGGTGAGAGGATTACAGAAAAAACAGATTTCAATTTTTCATTCGACTGATTCTCATATCAACATTGCCTGCCTGGTCAAACAGGATGATATGTGCGAAGCCCTTCAGGCGTTGCATGAAGAATTTGAGTTGGCGTAGTGAAGGAGGATTTGGATGATCAAGTTTGGTAAAGTTTTAACCGCAATGGTTACCCCATTTAATCAGAATTTGCAAGTCAATTATCAGGCAGCTCAAGAACTGGCGCTCAAACTGGTAGAGTCGGGTTCGGACGGCGTGGTAGTGGCTGGAACTACCGGGGAATCTCCGACTTTGAGTAAGCAAGAAAAACTGGGTTTATGTAAGGCGGTGGTTGAAGCGGTAGGCGGCAAGGGAACCGTTATTGCCGGGACCGGGAGCTACGATACAGCCGAAAGTATAGAATTAACAAAAGAAGCAGAACGGACCGGCGTGGATGGTGTGATGCTGGTAGCGCCTTATTATAATAAACCTCCGCAGGAAGGATTGTATCAACATTTTAGGGCCATCGCCGGAGAGACTTCCTTGCCGGTGATATTGTATAATATTCCCGGGCGGACCAGTGTAAACATTAGTGTGGATACTATCGTCAGGCTGTCCGCCATTGATAATATTGTGGCCGTGAAAGAGGCCTCCGGAAATCTCGGCCAGGTAAGCGAGATCTATGAGAAGGTGCCGAAAGAATTCTTAATTTACAGCGGTGATGACGCCTTGACTCTCCCGGTGATGAGTTTGGGTGGAGTGGGAGTCATCAGTGTGGCCAGTCATATAGTGGGTCGCAAAATTCAAGATATGATTGCCGCATTTTGTCGAGGCGACCTAATCACTGCCGAGAAAATTAATATTGAAATCGCTCCCTTGGTGCGGAGTCTGTTCCTCACCACTAACCCCATTATGGTGAAAACCGCTTGTAATCTCCTGGGATTTAAGGTGGGCGGT
>DNPP01000503.1:1069-4328 GCA_003501365.1 Bacillota bacterium | reverse complement strand
CCGCATTTGGGGCAAGGCATCGTAAGCGGGTCCCATGGCGACACTTTGGTTGATGCGCAACTAGGACATCTCCGGAGCAGTCTATCTTGCTCCGGAGATTCCGCCCGGATCAACACTTCCACTAAGGAGGAACAGGTTCGGCAAATCATGGTCAGGGTACTCGCTCGGTAGCCAAAATCTTCGCTATCGGAAACATAGGATTGATAATTACAATGAGGGCATTGGAACAGAACCGGTTTCATTGACAATCTCCTCCTTGAGACGGAATCAATGGCAATTTCCCATGAAATAGCAAACAAAACATCCCTGTCGGTAGTTGGTTATGAAAGCAATCACAAAAATTGGATGCACTTTTCCTATCGGCAAAAATTCCCAGAACTTAAACTCCAAATCCGGTGGTTTCCATAAAACTTTGTAATAGTTTCGTTATCTTATTTTGATTTACTACGGAATTACCTCCTTTTCATTTCCGAGTGACTTATTATCCGGTTTCGGTTTCCGGTTTCTCAACCATTCATAGTATGCAGATTATCTTTTCCATATTTATAATCCAATTCCAACCGAAGCTGTTTCGATCCCATCACCCGATTTAGAACCCTATTCAGTTCATCGAACTTATAAGGTTTCGTTACAACTCCGGAAAATCCAAATCTCTCATAATCCGCGATAATCGGATCATTGGCATAACCACTGGATACTATTGCTTTTACATTCGGATCGATACTCAGCAAATGGGTAATGGCTTCCTGTCCTCCTATTCCTCCGGGAACAGTTAAGTCCATAATGACCACATCAAAAGGCAGCCCTTCTTCCAATGCTTTACGATATTCTTTAACAGCTTCGGAGCCATCAACCGTAAGTATGGCCTGATGACCATAAAACTCCAGCAATTCACCCATAGATTTTAATACGCTTTGTTCGTCATCCATCAACAAAATCTTTAATCTTTCAATGGTTAAGGAGGCCTCCTTTTTTAACTCCGGTAAAATTAAGGGTTGTAATGAAGCAGGCAGGTAGATAGTAAAAGTTGTCCCCATTCCGACTTCGGACTCAACCTCAAGATAGCCGTCATGTTGCTTAATAATTGAATATGAGGTTGTAAGGCCTAACCCGGAGCCTTCATTTTTAGTAGTAAAAAAAGGATCAAAAATTTTGGTGAGGTTTTCCATCGGGATGCCGATTCCTTGGTCTTTAACTTCAATCTTGACATAATTACCGGGATTAAAGCGGTGACCCAATTCATTAACCGTATTTTCAGCGCTAATTTCAACAATACCGCCTCTTGGCATTGCTTGTTTGGCATTGATGACCAAATTATAAATTACCTGGCTAATCTGGCCGGCATCCACCTCAACCGGCCATAGGGTTTTGGAAATCTTGCATGTTACTTTGGCCTTGGAACCTCTTAGTGCAAATTTGGCTGTATCATCAATGAGTTCGGCGAGTGAAGCAGCTTTCTTAACCGGCGCGCCTCCCCTAGAAAAGGTAAGCAGTTGTCTGGTGAGTTCACTGGCACGATGCGTTGATTCGATCGACTCTCGTAAGTATTTAGCAATATCTTGATTCTTGTTATACTTCATCTGCGCCAATTGAATATTTGATAATATCGCCGCCAAAATATTATTGAAATCATGCGCAATACCTCCGGCCAGAATCCCCAATGACTCCAATTTATCGGCTCTTGAAAGTTCTTGTTCGGTTTTTTGTTTTTCGGTGATATCCTGGAAAACAGTCACCGCGCCGATAATGGAGCAAGAACTATTGGAAGATTTAATGGGGGAACTATGAGCAGAGATCGGAATTTCTTTTAAATCTCGGGTCACTAAAATTAAATTCCGCGGCATTCTTTGAAATTGAATGGTAGCTTGGGAAGTAATATAGGTAACCGGCTCACTGGTTTTATCATCAATAATAAAAAGGATTTTATCCAACGGTTCATCGACTGCCTCCATTTGTGAATATCCGGTTAAACTCACTGCAGCATCATTAAATAAAAAAATTCGATCTTCGGCATCCGTTGCAATAACCCCTTCCGTTAAGGAGTTCAGGGTTACCATTAATAATTCCCGTTCTTTAGCCAAGGCTTCTTCAAATATAATAAGCTCGGTGATGTCCCGGTGAATGGAGGAAAATTCGGCGATATTACCGGCATTGTCCCGAATCAGTGAAGATTTAATAGACACATAAATTCGAGTGCCGTTTTTACGAATACCGACCGCACAGTTGTCTTCAAAAACCTGTCCCTGATTTAATTTTATTAACCCATCCCCCATACGCTCATGCGATTCGGCAGGGAACGTCAGTAAAAATGATTTTCCCAATACTTCCTCAGCGTTGAAACCATATAATTTTATTGCTCCCTGGTTCCAACTCGTGATCTTGCCATCCAAAGACATACTAATAATTGCATCCGCCGATGTTTCGACAATACCCGCCAATTTTCGATTGGTTTTCTCCGACAATTTCCGTTCGGTGATTTCACGGATAAAAACTGAAATGCCTTCATCGTATGGGTAAACATGGTATTCCAGCCAGACATCTCCATTAAGAATTTCAAAACTGCTGGGAATCCGTTCCTTCATCACTCGATGATATTCATAATAAAATTTGGAGTCAATACCATCCGAATACGTTTCCCAAATTGACTTTCCAATTAACTCGTCCCTCCGCTGCTGATGCAAAAACTTTTCTGCCGTCTGATTGATATAGGTAAACCGCCAGTCCCGATCCAAAGCAATAAAAGCTTCGGAAATACTTTCTAAAATGTTTGCAATTTTTGCATTAGTCTTCTCAACGATTCTTTGGGCATTCACCCTGTCTGAAACATCCAAAAACCAAGCCGCAGCTCCTTGATCACCCTTTTTACCAATAAGCCGAGTGATCCCAAACAAAGTAAAAAATGATAGATAACCGACTATCATTACAGTAAACAATACCGCCAAGCCAAATCGGCAATATAACAAAATCAAAGCCGAGAAAGCGATATTGGCAAAAGTGTGGCCGAATACCCTGCCGTCGACGATTACAGGATAATCGCATTCTAATAACCAAGTTCGGTATGCCCCGGACCATAGGATAGAATATTGAGGACGCCGGAGTTGCCAAGCCCTTCGTGTCGGATCATCCGATGACAAAACATAATTATAACGATTTTTGGCATGGTAATTTGAAACGCTCACCACAACTCGGTCCAACTCCCGGGAATAAAAACCGGCGGTATATTCATGGGGATACGTGCGGATAATATCGTGAAAATCGC
>DNPP01000503.1:0-725 GCA_003501365.1 Bacillota bacterium | reverse complement strand
AAGATTTTGTCTAAAGTCAACAATCTTTCTTTACTATTTGCCTTCGTTTGATTCCAGGTAAAAAAGCTCATCAGGATAAATATCAATAACCCAAAGATTATAATGTTTACAAATTGATTTCTTTGAACATCCCCAATGAGAGTCTTTTGTTTCATGTTCTTCCTCCGTTTGGTAAAAGACAAATAAGTCTTTTCTGAAATGTATTAATTCTACATCCGCCGGAGAAATCTTCTTAAAATTTTTGCCAAAAATCTTCTTTTTTGTTTCCGCTTATTCTACACCGGCAGGGCCTCCCATTTAAAAATCCGCCCTGCTTCTCCCGGGGATAACTCCGCCAGTTCTTCATAATCGCTGATTCTGCCCACATCCCACCACTGATAGTCACTGATAAAGCCATAAACCGGTATGTTTCGTTCCAACATATAGGGAAAAACATCACCGGGCAGGTCTACCGAATGTCCCCAGGGTTCAAAATGTTCGATATAGGGAAAAATCCGTTGATCCAGTACATAAGCGCCGGTACTAACCGGCCGGTTTAAGTTGGCTTTTTCATAAAATCTTTGAATTCGTTGTTCTTTATCAATTTCGGCGATCCCAACCTCCAAACGGTAAAGAGTGGAAAAACTAACGCTGGCCGGGCCACCCGATTTTTGGTGAAAGTCGATTAACGACCGGTAATCCAAATGGCATATGGTATCCCCGGGCACTACCAAAAATGGACCGCT
>DNPP01000106.1:14768-16157 GCA_003501365.1 Bacillota bacterium | reverse complement strand
TCATAAACTAGATTAGAAAGTCATATGGAGGAGATCATTATGGGAAAAAAGTATTGTGAAGAGAAATGTCAAAATCCTTATTATCACGTCCACTCCTATGCTATCTATACCCAGGTAGACGATTGTCATCGCCATATTATCCGGGGCGTCACCTCTCCGGCGCCGGATACTCCAGGCCATAAACATGATTTTGAGGGAACTACCTCCTGCAATGAGGGTCATACCCATTGTTATCATGGATGCACCGAAAAACCGAAATATATGTGTAATGGACATATCCATGATTTTTGCGGTAAAACTTCGTGCGATGAGGGCCATAAACATCGCTATCAGGGAACGACCGACCGCGACCGGCGTTCATTTTGTAGATAGTTCATTCATCCAACCCTATCGGGTTGGCTGTTTTACCTAGAATCCGGGCTGAAAGTATTGCTCTAGGTAACTCCTACCCGGCTAGCAAGCTAGCTAAGAGTACGTGAAAGGATGAAAATATACAGTCTTTATTTCTCCCGCAGAAGGGCAAAGGCGCAGGTTTTAATAATTTATCTTTGTCTTTTCTCTGCGTTTTAGCGTCTTGGCGGGAGATTTATTTTATTTTCTCGGAGTAGGAGTAGGATATTAATAAAGTTGACTATCCCATTTACTCAGGAAAAAATTTAAATATTTTTACCATGAAGAGCATGAAGGTCATGAAGTTTTTTAGTAGAGCTTCGCTCTAGTTCTTCATGTTCTTCATGACCTTCATGGTGGAAAAAGATCTTTTCTTTGCATTTTTGGCCGCGTTCGCGTTCCTTTGCCAGTGATTCTCCCCAGTTAAAAAGATTTAGCCCTTTTATAGTCCTGAGCTAAAGGAATAGTCAATTTAATAAAAGTTTATCAAAATGCACGCCGCCTAAGGAAGTCAAACGGCGTTTTTTCATTTATGCTTTTGACTTCGGGTATTATTCTTTTTTTACCGGTAAAACTAAGCTTGGTCAAAGAAAGCTCTGAAATTGAAAGAGGGAGATTAAAATGACAAGAGTCAAATGTACGGTGGATACTTGTGAGTTTTGGAAAAAGGATCAGCTTTGCGGCGCCGAAGAAATATGGGTTAGAAATGATATCGTGGGAGACCCCGATGATGTTGCTAATCATTTTATCAATGCTACCATGGTGGAGTTTGGCAAAGAACTCGGGAGTCATGGCAAAGTTAAGCCAAGTCTTGGACAGGAGGTTGCCCAAACATCACCCCAAACCTGCTGCGATACAATGCGTCCAATCCATGAACGATAACGTTTCTAAAGATGATTCATTCATCCTTAATACTAAGTTGCTTTCAATAGGATAATAATTCAAGAAGCAACTTAGTATTTCAAACTAATTTGCTACTTACGTTGTTATATGTTTGAA
>DNPP01000106.1:1933-14424 GCA_003501365.1 Bacillota bacterium | reverse complement strand
AACACCCCTTCGATTGCGAAAGGGTGTTTTAAATTTCGGGAAATAGCCACTGTCCCTCGAGGGAATTGAATAAGAGCATTTACCTTCATTGACTTTCAAATGCCCATATGGTAAATTAAAGTAATATTAAAATGAAAGTTATCAGACTAGTAAAGATGTAGGAGTCTTCATGAAGATTTATACTACCGAAAAGCAACTCAAAGAGGTTTTACAACTATTAAACCGCCGTGCTCAATTCCAGGGTAAATCCCAGGCCGATTTGAATTCGAAGGTTGCGGCGATCATTAATGATGTAAAAAATCTTGGTGACCAGGCTTTAATCGACTTTACCTCCCGCTTTGACGGAGTTTCTTTGACTGCGGATACTTTGAAGGTAAGCGACGCCGAATTGATTGAGGCCCCAAAGGTCGTCGCTCCGGAATTTATTAAAGCCATCAAACAAGCCAAGGATAATATATTGGCTTTTCATACCAAACAACTACCCAAAGACTGGCTGGATATTAAGGATGACGGTATTATCCTCGGCCAGAGGATTCGACCGGTAGATTCGGCCGGTTTGTATGTCCCCGGAGGTGTGGCCGGCGCGACTCCCTTGGTTTCATCGGTATTAATGAACGCTTTACCAGCGGTGGTAGCAGGGGTTAAGCAAATTGTTATATGCACCCCGCCCAATTCCGGCGGGAAAATAAATCCTCATCTATTAGTGGCGGCTTTAGAGTGCAATATCCGGGATATTTATAAAGTCGGGGGCGCCCAGGCTGTTGCAGCTATGGCTTATGGCACGGAAACGCTCAAACCGGTTGACGTGATAGTCGGACCCGGCAACCAATATGTAACGGAAGCCAAACGCCAGGTATTCGGATTTGTTGGCCTGGATATGCTGGCTGGACCCAGTGAAATATTGATTATTGCCGATGATAGCGCCAATCCATCATATATCGCAGCGGATCTGCTGTCACAGGCTGAGCATGGCCCGGTTAATGAAGCCGGCGCTTTCTTATTAACTCCGTCGGGTAAACTCGCCGAAGCAGTTGCGGCTGAAGTTGAAAAACAATTAACCCACTTGGGAAGGCGGCAAATAGCCGGGGCCTCAATTGAGGCTCACGGAGGCATCGTAATTACTGCGGATCTCGATCAGGCATTGGATTTGGCAAATTATTGCGCTCCGGAACATATGGAATTGGTGATCAATGAACCCTGGAGTTATTTGAGCCGGATCAATAACGCCGGAGCGGTATTTTTAGGTCCATATTCCACTGAGCCGATTGGGGATTATGTAGCCGGCACTAACCATGTGCTGCCGACAAACGGCACCGCCCGATTTGCTTCCGGACTCAATGTTGATCATTTTATGAAAAAGACCAGTATCATTTCGTATAACCAAGCCGGCTTAACCAAATACGGCCCTGCCGCAATAACCATCGCCGAGGTTGAAGGCTTAGATGCGCATGCGAAAGCGATAAAAATACGACTTAGTTGACAGATGACAGTTTAACTGCAAACTGAACACTGTGAACTGTGAACTGAAGGGTTGGTGCTAATATGAGAACTGCTTCCATCGAACGGAACACCAAAGAAACCAAGATCCACTTGGAACTTAACCTTGACGGTTCCGGGATTTATGAGATTGATACCGGGATAGGTTTTTTCGATCATATGCTGACTCAAATCGCCAGACACGGATTGCTGGATCTTAAACTCCGAGCGGTAGGCGACCTGGAGATTGATTCTCATCATACCGTTGAAGATATCGGTATTGTACTCGGTCAGGCTATTAAAAAGGCCTTAGGGGAAAAACAAGGGATTACCCGTTATGGAAATGCCTATGTTCCGATGGATGAAGCCTTGGCCTTGGCGGTCATCGATCTGAGCGGTCGCTCTTTTCTGCGTTTCCAAGCCGAACTCGGCAAAGGACATTTGAATAACTTTGATCTGGAAATGGTGGAGGAGTTTTTTCGGGCAGTGGCATCTCAAGCGGAGATGAACCTGCACCTTCATTTGATCGATGGCGCTAACACCCACCATTGTGCTGAAGCAATCTTTAAGGCTTTTGGCCGGGCATTGGCTATGGCGGTCAAACTTGATGAAAGGATAACCGGGGTCCCTTCAACTAAAGGGATTCTCTGAGATAACGATGATTGCAATTATTGATTATGGAGTTGGCAATTTACGAAGTGTAGAGAAGGCTTTTCAGAGCCTTGGCTATCAGGTCGTTGTGTCCGGCGATCCTAAAAAAATTCTAGAATCCGACAAAGTGGTATTGCCGGGAGTCGGAGCTTTCGGAAAGTCGATGGAGAATCTGGAACGGGCTGGAATGGTTCCTGTAGTCAAACAGGTAATCCAGTCGGGGCGGCCTTTCTTGGGAATCTGCCTTGGTTTGCAGATGTTATTTGAAGAGAGTGCAGAGGTTTTTGGGGATGAAGAATGTTCTTTTAGGGGTTTAGGGATCTTCCCCGGGCAAGTGCTGCGTTTTCCACCAAGTGAGTTAAAGGTGCCGCAGATCGGTTGGAATCAGATTCATAAAAATAAAAATATCCCATTGCTCCATGGAATAGAGGATGGTAGTTTTGTTTATTTTGTGCACTCTTATTATGTGAAGCCTGCGGTTGATGATTTGGTTACCTGTACTACCAATTACGGATTTGACTACTGTTCGGGGATTGTCAGTCAGAATGTGGCGGCGTTTCAATTTCATCCGGAAAAGAGCAGCCGGGTTGGGTTGCAGATTCTGAAAAATTTTGGTGAACTAGAATTCTAGTTGGAGCCTTTCACCTTCTTACTGGAGGGTTATTCATTAAATGAAGTTTCGGCCTTGCATTGATCTTCATCAAGGAGCAGTAAAGCAGATTGTTGGGGGTACCCTGAATAGTAATTGCCGGGAGCTGGTCGAAAATTACGTTTCCGATCAAGCAGCCGATTATTTCGCCGGGATTTTCAGGAGCGACGGGTTAAACGGCGGGCATATCATTATGTTGGGACCGGGAAATGAATCTCAGGCGCTAAAGGCTTTAGGGGCTTTTCCGGGCGGTCTTCAGATCGGCGGGGGCATTACTGCGGATAATGCCGCTTATTATTTGGAACGGGGAGCCTCCCATGTAATTGTAACCTCCTATGTATTCCGGGAGGGCGAGATTAATTATAAACATTTAGAACGAATTGTCGACGCGATTGGTAAAGAACGGTTGGTATTGGACTTAAGTTGCCGGAAGAAAGAGGAAAAGTATTTTGTAACGACCGATAAGTGGCAAAAGTTTACCAATTATCCGATTACTGTCACTAATTTAAAGGAACTGGCTTCTTTTTGCGGAGAATTTTTGATTCATGCCGTTGATATCGAAGGGTTGCGTCAAGGAATCGACCGGGAACTGGTTCAGCAATTGGGCGCCTGGGTGACAATTCCAACCACCTATGCCGGTGGGGCCGCTTCAATTGCCGATTTGGAGTTAATTGCCGAATTAGGCCGCGGTAAGTTGGACTTAACCATCGGCAGCGCTTTAGATATCTTCGGCGGGAATTTGCCGTACCGGGAAGTTGTGGAATGGCAGAAAAAACATAATAACTAACCAATGGAGTGAAACATGTTAGCCAAGCGAATTATTCCTTGCCTTGATGTGAAAAACGGACGGGTAGTGAAAGGAACGGAATTTCTTAACCTGCGGGATGCGGGTGACCCGGTTGAATTAGGCGCCTTTTATGATCGTGAGGGCGCCGATGAGTTGGTTTTCTTGGATATTACTGCTTCCCATGAACGGCGCAAAACTGTAGTGGACATGGTGGCCGGAGTTGCCGAAAAGGTTTTTATCCCTTATACGGTCGGTGGTGGTATTGCCAGTACCGATGATATGCGGGAAATCCTGTTGGCAGGCGCCGATAAGACGGCGATTAATACTGCAGCGGTGCAAAATCGTCAGTTAATAACGGCCGGCGCGGAATTGTTCGGTTCTCAATGCGTAGTGGTAGCTATTGATGCCCGGAGACGGGTGAAAGATGATCCTAAACGGGGCTGGGAGGTTTATATTCACGGCGGACGTACGGCTACCGGGATTGATGCGGTCGAATGGGCAATGGAAGTGGAAAAACTGGGCGCGGGTGAGCTCTTGCTAACCAGTATGGATCGGGATGGAACCAAAGATGGATATGACAATGAACTCACCAGTGCCATTGCAAATATGGTGGGTATACCGGTCATTGCTTCCGGAGGAGTCGGTAATTTAGAACATCTGGCGGATGGAATCAAGGTAGGTAAGGCCGATGCGGTTTTAGCGGCATCAATCTTTCATTATCATGAGTTCTCAATCAAACAGGCCAAAGAATACTTGGCAGCCCAGAATATTGCGGTGAGACTTTAATAGTTCTTCCAGGTTTATGGTTTTACAATCTTATAAAAAAAGAACCCGTTCGGGTTCTTTTTTTATGCTTATTATTTTGCAATCGCGTTTAGTTTTTTGGTTAACCGCGATTTACGACGCGCTGCTTGGTTCTTATGAATTAATCCCTTGGTTGCGTTTGCATCCAAAGTTTTAATAGCATTCGTTAAATCAGATTTGGCAGTCTCCAGATCTCCGGCAGTAATGGAGGATGTAGCTTTCTTTAAAAAAGACTTCATCTCGGAGCGTTGAGCCATGTTCCTTTCATGATGGTCGGCACCAACTAGGACACGTTTTTTGGCTGATTTAATATTTGGCAATACCTTCACCTCCTTAAACTGCAGGCACGTGCATCAACACACGCAAAGACACCTTATTTATGACAGTCTATATTTTACCATGAATTATAGTTATTTGTAAAGAACTAAAAGATTTAAGATAAAAAACCCAATATCCGGCTACTCTTTTAACTATTTTAGTCTTACCTTATCCTTTACCGAAATCGGATATTTATTATTAAACTTACTTATTACATTGCAGGTCGATGTCTTTTCCTTCACTTCAATAACCGAGATTTCGGCTACCGGTTCGGTAATCTCATCGACTACTTCACCAGTATCGGGATCTTTGACCACATCAATTAGATGATTGACCAGGAAGACCATTCCCTGTTGAACACCGTCGTTGGAACCGATATTGATGATTATCCGGTTATCTTTGGCATAGAATACGGTTCCGGTAAGCGCGGATGAAGCTTCCCCGGGTTCCCCTTGATAAGCTTGCGATACTAAACCATTGGCCAGTTGGTTTACGGCATCACGCAAAGCAATGCCCAAATTGGTTTTTTGAAAATCATTGCTGCCAAAGGCGATCGCATTCCAATCTTTAACAACAGCCAAATTGGTATTCTTTTTTTCACCCTGACCGGGTATTGCCGCTTTGATTTCGGCGGTGGTTGTTTCCACCAACCGGGCATCAAGTACAACCCGGGCGGTAGTGGTTTTTATTCCCAGTCCAAATCCTCTGCCGCCAATCCCCACCGCAGCACCCTGAGATTTGAGGGAAAACTCAGTGACCCGACCCATAACTAAAAGTTGCACTCCTAATACTTTACCGATACGAGCTGCCGAAGAAGGGTCTACTCTACCGCCGGCGCCAAAGTCTTGTTCTCTAATAACTTTGTTGATCTGCTCCCGTTCGATTACCCGAAATCTTTTGGTAGCAAGCAGAGCGGAAACCAATTCATCCGAGACACCTTTTCCCACTTCCCAGTGACTTCCCCACCAGCGTTCGGTGATTGAACCATCATCAAAGGGCAGGACCGCAATCTTATATTGTTTTTCTGCAGCGAAAGTCGGTAAATATAGAACGGAACTGATAAGCAGTAAACACAGTAGCAGCAAAAACTTTTTGTTCAACCAGAACCAACCTCCTTGGTATATTCTGTAATTTTCTACAAACATTATAACACATGTTGCGTATGGTCACAAGGTTTGGAGATCATTGAAATAATTGGTTGGAGGATGATAAATTTGCTGGCGGTGCTTCGATTTATTTGTATGGCGTTGCTTTTAATCGGCGTGGCGTTAGTTTTACCAACCCTGGAATTAGGGGGACGTTATTTGATTTTATTGGAGTCGTTTTTCTTCACTGGTTTGGTTCAGCTTTGGCGTAATTTGATTGGGATCCGAATTTCCCGACTGCTGCGGAGCGGTTTTAGCGGATTTTTAATAGTGGTAACTCTATTCTTGGCGAAACGGTTCTTTCATGGCGTGAATCTTACAATTATGGGAATATTAACTTTATACGTAGGTACGGTATTGCTGGAAATGATATTACCGGATCACTACAGTAACGAAGTGTGGCGCAATGAAGAGGAGGAAAAACATTGGAAACAGTAGAGATGTTGGAAAAACTCGGTGCAATCCATACCGACTTGGCTTTGGAGTCCCGTGAACTAGCAGTTGAACGGGGCAAGGGACAGGAACCTCCGGGAGTGGGGACGCAAACTGAAAAGCAAGGTAATACCTTGATAACCCGTGTTCAGGTAGAGACTGAAGAAGCCGGACGCAGTATTGGCAAATTACCGGGCTATTACGTAACTTTGGAGTCACAGGCTTTACGAAGCCGGGACCGGGATCAATTGGAAGAAGTTGCTTTTCAGGTCGCCAAAGAAATTGAAGGGTTTATTGCCCGTATCGGAGTGGGGGAAAATGATCCCTGCTTAGTAGTAGGACTCGGTAACTGGAATGCCACCCCTGACGCCTTGGGGCCTAAAGTAGTGGAACATATCCTGGTAACCCGGCATCTGGTCGAAAGTTCACCACCGGAGAAAAAAGGCGGTTTACGTCCATTGGCGGCCATTGCACCGGGAGTTTTAGGAATAACCGGCATTGAAACCGGGGAGATTGTCTTGGGAGTAGTACAACGGACCCGGCCTAAATTTGTATTTGCGATTGATGCCTTAGCCTCCAGAAGTACTCAACGCATGGGAGCGACCATCCAGATTGCCGATACCGGCATCCATCCCGGCTCCGGAATCGGTAATAAACGAATTGGAATAACCCCGCAGACTTTGGGCTTGCCGGTGATTGCGATTGGAGTCCCGACGGTAGTTGAAGCTACCACTATTGTTCATGACGCGTTGGTCGAAATGAACAGACTGGCTCCGGCTTTGGTAAATCCAAAAGCCCTTGACCAGCAAGAGTTGGTGAAGAGAGTTCTCTCACCGTATATTAATAGCTTGATCGTTACCCCCAAAGAGATTGATGTGATGATTGATGACTTGGCCCGGGTGATCTCCGGCGCATTAAATATTGCTATTCACCCTGGCGTGAGTCCGGAGGAAGTGTTCAGATATTTAAATTAAGCTAGTTATTGGCTATTAGCTGTTGGCAGTTAGCTATTGGTTATATAGTTCATAGTTCATGAACGTCCCGCTTTTAGGCCTGAAAGCACCACCATCGAGCCAATAGCCATTAGCTATTAGCTATTAGCCAAACGCCAATTTGCCCAATGTTCTAAAAATGATTATCGCTTCATATCCTTTACCGGGGGGATATTGGAATGCTGAGCTCACTCAAGGGATGGTTAAAGATCTACCTTTTTTACGGGCTGATCTTTTTTCTCTTAGGATTGTTTGGTTCATTGGCATCGGACCAAGTTAAGCTGGCCAACTGGTCGGCACTGCAGTTTCAAAACCTCAAACGGGTTTGGACGTTTTTAACTGTCGGTGAAAATGACGAACCGGCAATACCGGCGTTTACTAGCAGTTCGGGCAGGTTTATATTACAGGTATATCGTGATCAAGAGCCGAACCGTCAATTTGATACCATGCTCCAAAAATTGCAAATTAAATTACAAAGCCGCTTTCCGCAAATAATCAGTATCCCGGTGGTTAATTTAAATACTCCGGTGCCGGAACTTGATAGCGGAAAGGTTCCCGGCATTTTGATTGGATTTAAGCAAAGCTCCGATTTGCCCAAAGCAGACAAAGCAGATTTGGTAATCCATAATAGTCTGTATTGGGGCATTCCGGACCAAACTTCGAGTGTAAGGGCGGGGAAACTGTTCCAAATGATTTCGGGAAAACTCTGCGACTTTGATTTCACCAAACAAACCTGGCGACATGGCGCCGTCTATGAGCTGGATTGGGTTTCATCCGGTTCTCAAAACCAAAATGCGGATATTTTAACTGCTTTTATGACATTTATTACCGAAGAGGTTATTCAAAGAATTAGCAATCAAAACCTGAATTAGGTGTGCTGTTTATGAAAAATTTATGTAAAATTTTTTTAATGATGGTATTGGCAGTTTCTTTTTTGGCAGCCGGATTTTATGTTACCCTGGCCAATGTGAGTCAACTTTTGGCTGCCGGAAAACCACAGTGGCAGTGTCACTGGTCCTCATCCGACGTAGTAATTCAAACTGGAAAATGGCAGGAAAAGATCAGTTTGCAATCGCCATTACTAGTTACTCGCCAAGCCGGGTTGTGGATTGTGCACAGCTTTGGTCATACCATTACCGTGAGCACAAAACCCAGATTACGATTTCTTTGGCAAAAAAGTCCCAGCGGAAGGAGAGGGTAGCGGATATCTGTACCAGCACTTTCATTGACTTTCCAAGCCCCATATGATAAATTAAAGTGATATCGGTAAATGGATGCTCTTTTATTGGCAATTGGCAGCGCGCTTGTGCGTGGGGTAGTATAGCATTTGTGATTTTAAGTCTTTGGAGGTAACTTATTGATACAGACCAACATTCGTAACTTTTCTATTATAGCTCATATCGATCATGGCAAATCAACGCTGGCCGACCGTTTATTGGAATATACCGGCGCCTTAAGCGAACGCCAAATGACTGAGCAGGTTCTGGACTCGATGGATCTGGAACGGGAACGGGGTATCACCATTAAAGCGCAAGCGGTCAGATTACAGTATAAAGCCAAAAACGGTGAAACCTATATTCTCAATCTGATTGATACCCCCGGACATGTGGACTTCACCTATGAAGTTTCGCGGTCGCTCAAAGCTTGCGACGGCGCTTTGCTGGTAGTCGACGCCACCCAGGGTGTGGAAGCTCAGACCATCGCCAATCTCTATCTGGCGGTGGATCTTGATTTGGATATTATTCCGGTCATTAACAAAGTAGATCTTCCCAGCGCCGATCCGAATCGGGCCAAGAATGAGATTAAGGATATTATCGGGATTAACCCTGATGAATGTATATTAGCCAGTGCCAAGACCGGATTTGGAACTGAAGAAATTTTGGAAGCAATTGTGGCCCGGATAAAACCGCCTGCCGGTGATCTTCGCTTACCCCTAAAGGCCTTGATTTTTGATTCATTATTTGATTCTTACCGCGGGGCGATAGCCTATGTACGGGTTATGGAGGGAAAGCTCACTATCGGTCAAAAGATCCGGATGATGGCTACCGGAAAAGAATTTGAAGTGACGGAGCTCGGTACCTTCCGGCCGGCGATGACTGCCGCCACGGAATTGATAGCCGGTGAAGTGGGTTTTGTGGTCGCTTCGATGAAGAATGTAAAAGATGTCCAAGTTGGTGACACAATAACCGATGTGCAAAATCCGGCTTTGCTCCCTTTAGCGGGATACCGGCCGGTGCAACCGATGGTTTATTGTGGTTTGTATCCGGTTGACAATGCGGCTTACGGTGAATTACGCGATGCTTTGGAGAAACTCAATTTGAATGACGCCTCCCTGGTATTTGAAGCGGAGAGTTCAACTGCTCTTGGCTTTGGATTTCGATGCGGCTTTTTGGGCTTATTGCATATGGAGATTATCCAGGAACGGCTGGAGCGTGAATATGATTTAAATCTGATTGCTACTGCTCCCAGCGTTATTTATAAAGTGTATTTGACCGATGGGGAAGTCAAAGAGATCTCTAACCCGGCCGAGCTCCCGGCGGCCAATTACTTGGATCACCTGGAGGAACCGGTGGTAAAAGCCAATATCATTCTACCCAGCGATTTTGTTGGGACCATTATGGACCTCTGCCAGGAGAAACGGGGTACCTTTGTGAATATGGAGTATTTAAGCGAGGTCCGGGTGATGCTTACCTATGAATTGCCTTTGGCGGAGATCCTGATGGACTTCTTCGATAAATTAAAGTCCCGTTCTCGGGGTTATGCTTCTTTGGACTATGAATATTTGGGGCATAAAAAAGCGGAACTGGTTAAGCTGGACATCATGATTAGTGAGAAAGTGGTAGATGCTTTATCAATGATCGTCCATCATGAACGGGCCTACCAGCGAGGCAGGCAATTGGCGGAGAAACTGAAAGAAATTATTCCGCGCCAATTATTTGAAGTTCCGATTCAAGCGGCTATCGGCAGTAAGATTATCGCCAGGGAGACCATCAAGGCGATGCGCAAGGATGTTTTGGCCAAGTGTTACGGCGGTGACATCAGCCGGAAACGTAAATTGCTGGAGAAGCAGAAAGAGGGCAAGAAACGGATGAAACAGTTGGGATCCGTGGAAGTGCCCCAGGAAGCATTTTTAGCGGTGCTGAAGATCGAGGAGTAAGAAAGAAAAAAGTTATTAGTTATTAGCTACAAATCTGAAGTCATTGGATTCTTGTTTTTAACGGCTCAACGGATTAGTAATGTAAACTTTTACAAAGACAAACACAGCCATTATTTGGTTGTGTTTTTTATTTGGAAGCTGTTAATTTCTAAAATCACGAAATACACCAACAACAATTGCCGAAATTATATTTTATTCTGTTCCGCAAAAGGAAATAAATATCAGCTGTTGAATTAATAGTGTTAAGTTTTTAGTAAGGCTGGATTTTTGCAAAGGAAGTATTTATGAAATACCTGGATACTCAGAATTATCCCCACAAGCATTCAACTTTTCGGGAAATGGATTATCCCTA
Source organism: Bacillota bacterium (assembly GCA_003501365.1). Lineage (GTDB taxonomy): Bacteria > Bacillota > UBA4882 > UBA8346 > UBA8346 > UBA8346. The sequence continues at coordinate 3,661 of DNPP01000106.1, read as the reverse complement.
TCCCCATAGTAATATCTGCGTTAATACCGATATTTAGTCTTTGTTTTCATGAAAATTGGCTTTGAGGGTATGAGTGTCGCTCCGGATTGAATTTTCTGGAGTAGTAAATAATAGCGATTTAAAAGTTTGTCCAATTCAATACTTATCGCGAATATTTCAGAATCGGTATGACCTTTTTCATCCCACATTTTTTACATCCGGCTGCGGCAGGAAGTGATTTGCTGCAGCAATTTATTTAATATTCCGCAATCCACTTTTGACATTTGAATGAACTAGAACCTCATAATATTGTTTTTATCAATAATATTGCTTATTTGTTTTGATAATTTGTGGTAATTGTGTACAAATGATGAACTTTTAAGATTCTATTAGCGATAGGATAATTTATAAAAAAGAGGAGGAGAATTTGAATGGGGATTCAAGAAGTGAATATTCCTTATTCCTTTGGTATCATCTGGTTTAAAATTGCGTTATGGATAGGGATTCCTTTTTGGATAGCCATTATATTTGGGGGAGGGGCTTTAAAAGGAATGGCCAGGTATAATGGGGGCCCTTATTGGCAAACAGCCGCTTATGCCTTATGGGAGTCTTTCTTCTGTATCGGGATTTGTCTTGGCTTATTGGTGATATTCCGCGAGAAATTCAATAGTCAGGGGCGAATCAGTAAGTTTCTTTCCAAAAACGCTTTTGCAGTCTACGTATTTCATGCGCCGATATTAGTAATATTATCCATGCTGGCATGGGATATTGCCTTCTATCCATTGCTAAAGATGGCATTAATGGTAATCATCGCATTGCCGGTCTGTTTCGGAATTGGAGCCTTAATCCGGAAGATCCCAGGATTTGGGCGGCTATTCTGTTAAACCTCGATCCGGCAAGTACATTGCAATTTTCTTGCTGTAAGGCGGGAAAATTGGCCGGTCGGGTTTATTGTCTAAATCCGGCAAGTTCTTATTTGATATGAATTAATGAAGTTCCTTGCCGGATTCAGGTTAAAATTAAGCTTTAATTTGCAATTAATTTAACGACTTAGGGCAACGAGAGTGTTCTCGCACCTTGACTGCCAAATCATAGATTTAAATTTGATTGGGAATGAATAAACTAAAATTCTGGCTTACCTGGAGGAAATACCAATATGGATTTGTTTTCCGGCATTTTGATAGTTTTGGGGTTAGTGAGTTTCGAAGTAATTAGCAGTATCGATAATGCGATTATTAATGCCGAAGTGCTATCGACTGTCGATGAAAGAACCAGAAAGTGGTTCTTGTTATGGGGATTACTCTTTGCGGTGTTTCTCGTCAGAGGTTTGTTGCCTTGGCTCATTATCTGGTTAACCATGCCGACACTGGGACCTATGGGGGCGTTGACGGCGGCTTTTAGCAATGACCCGGCCATTAAAGAAACCATTGAGCATGCCAGCCCTATTTTGTTGACCGGTGGCGGGGTTTTTTTAATATTTCTCTTTTTTCATTGGCTTTTCCTTGAACCCAAAAATTTCGGCTTGTTTTTTGAAGAAACCATTACCAAATACGGAATTTGGTTCTATGCGGTGATCTCGCTCATCCTCGTGGTAATTGTTTGGTTCGGCCTTAAACAGAACAATATGGTGGCTTTTTCGGCGATTGTCGGTTCCAGCGCATTCTTTATTACCAACGGTTTCAAACAAAATGCCGAGGCTCAGGAAAGGAATTTACTAAGCGCAACTATGTCGGGTGTGAGCAAAATCAT
>DNPP01000106.1:0-1535 GCA_003501365.1 Bacillota bacterium | reverse complement strand
AATATTGAACGGATTAAGAAGTATAAATACTTGAAAAATGGCGCTATGTACTCCATATTTTTTCTGGGAATAATCATGTTGGCGGAAGGATTCCATATCGAGATACCTTCGCTGGTTTCGCCGATTATCACGATATTTATTATCGGTTTCTTTCTTATTAAATCGCGAGTTCAACCAAATGAAAGCTAAAGCATGGCAAAATTTAGTTACCAAGTACGGATTGCATAATCAGGTAACACAGTATTATCGAGTTTAGGGAATACTAAATCATTTGGGCTTTCCCTTACAATATACTTTCTTTGTTTGGTTAATTTTAGTTTCAAAGGGGATTCTTGGGGTAGACAAAATTGAGTTAGCGAAAGTGCTAAAAAATAGTTGGCCAGTTCATCAGCAATATATCCTATATAGGGTGAATGTCCATAGTCAGTCTCAAATCTTGGCCCAATAATATAAGGAGATTTTGAACGCCCCGAATTCCTATCGACGTCTTTCTCTACCGGAAAAGTTTTTATTAAATAACCGTTTATCGTCGATTCGATTCTTACTTTAAAATTAGTTATCATTCGACCGTTTGTATCCAGAATCGAACCGGTAAAAAGGGGCTTTTTCAGCTGAAGTTCTTGACTTTCATAAAATAGGATACAATCTAGTTTAGACTTGCTAGATAATTCGCCTAACTGATTTTGATATTGTTTGTATCTTTTGAGGACAATTGGCTTTACTTTTATAGTAGGCAGTTGCCGTAATACTTTGTAAATCGTCGAACATGGGAAATTTGGACCAAGATCCGAATTTCCACCAGGGACTAATCCTACGTTTATCTTTTTGGGAATGATTTGAATACCGGTAAGGAGCGATTGGTCCAAAATCCAAAATAAGATCTCAAGGTCTGAAGCTTCATTATGGGATAGAGTCCATAATTTGCGACATTGAGATAACTCAAATATATCAAACTGGGGATTAGCCTTTTTTTGCTTTACAATGACCGCCATTTGATATCCTTGTTTATAAAATTTTGTTAAAGTATTTAAAATGGAATTTGGATTTAAATCTGAATCGGTTGTGACAAGTGTCACTTGAGATCGAGCGGTTGTGTATTTTTCAAGGTAATAATTTGTAAGATTAAAATGTTTTTGGAGTAAATCTTTGGTATTCATAGGGTTTATGATTACAATGTGATCAATTTTATAATTATCGGAAGCCGCTATACTTAAAGATGAAAATGGGGACCCAAAAATTGATACAATAACTATTAAAAAAAGAAACTTAAAATATTTCATCTACATCCTCCGAAAATAGGAATTATTATATTAATAATTTGTTACAATTACAGCCTTTCCTCTCGTAAGATTATTAATAGTCCAATGATTTTGAATTATTCAATAATACTACCAAAACGAAGAGTTTTAGTATCGATAGGCAAATTAAAAAGAAACAGCAGGAAAAAGAACTATCGTAAAGAATAAAATATAGAGAGAACGGAGGGATTATTGAGCATGACAATTACATTGGGCGTATTGGGTGTATCGAATCTA
>DNPP01000375.1:14613-15358 GCA_003501365.1 Bacillota bacterium | reverse complement strand
GTGGCGTCTCCTGTCGGCAACAGAGACTAATCATATATTCTTTAATCACTCACTCCCGAAATCGTGAACTAGCGAAAAGGACTATCACTAATTTAGGCCCCAATCCTTTTTGCCTTATCCATTTTCTCTTTATGCTTGATTTATGTTATAATGGAAATAATTGAGAAATTCAATCTAAAATTGCATCTTATCAATGATATATTTTCTTTGAATGCAACTTTGGATTAGGCAATATGAAACCAAGGCGCAAAAAGGGTTGGTTTGGGCCTGATTGGTTTTTGTTGCGTATTTTTGTACAAATTAAGTGAATTGTTTTAAATTACATTTTCATTATAGTTGCAACAGAAACTTTTACCGTAAGGGACGGTTTGCCGGTAGTCCGGACTGGATAAAGACTGGGGCGGGCGATATGTTTATTGCCCCGGAGGAGTATATCGCAATTGGAATTCGGTTTTTGGGAGAGCAGAAATATGGCGAGGGGCTCGCGAAGATTTTTAAGGACCCGCAGTTTAAGAAGTTACGGTCGGATGTGGCGGTTGAGGAGTAGATAGTGGTTGGAACAATAAAGATATACTAATCAGAACTGAAGGTTGTAAACTGGAGGTCAAAAAATGGATAGGGTTGTTTTTAACTTTTTTGATAAAGAAAGTACTTTTAAAGCTCTTTGCGACCATTTTAATATTATAAATAGAGAACAAGCACTACATTTTTTGACTGAAACGGATTGGGAGTCCCATGATTATGT
>DNPP01000375.1:0-14353 GCA_003501365.1 Bacillota bacterium | reverse complement strand
ATTATGTTGAGTTTGTAAAAGAATTCAATATTCAACTTGAAGATTTTGAGGTTAGTAGAGTTTTTATTACTTGTAAACATATAACTACATTCCATGACGGTGGAGCAGCGTTAAAAAAATATGGTTTACTTAATTTAAAAGAAGTATTTGAAAAGGATACACCGTTAAAAATCTTTCTGGCAGAACGCATGATTAGCATTGATGTTGATAATCGGAAGTTAATCTTTGATGGACAATACTACCCTCTATTCAGCCGGGAGGAAAAGTGTCCAGTTTGTTTTGATAACAATGACGCCCATGGAAACTCTATACATTCTATTTATGAATATCACGAGGCTATGATACTTCTTAATAATAAACTTAGTTACGATAAGGGTGAAATAGAAGTTTTCATAGGTAATTATAGGGGGCCTATTGAAGAATATTCTTGTGTAAAAAAGCATTCCGAAATCTTAAATGATATTGATCATATTATTGGGGCCATAAGTGGTACCACAAGATTATCTAAAGAATGGGAGGAGCTTCAAAGGAGGACATATTATATTCTAGAATTTGATTTAAATATTAGTTCATTTGAAAATGTGAAGAACTATAAAGATCAACTAATATATTTAGGATATAAAATCGACTTTGAAAAAATATCTCAGGGATGCTTGTTTAATATATTTCTTATAAAAAATTCCATTAATGTAATTACAGATAGGGATAGGGAAGAATATGGGCAGATTCTACCAACTGTAAAAATTTCATATGACGATTTACATATAACTAAACGCACATGGATTAATGAGGAGTAGAAAAACATCTTTGAATCTGATACGCCAGCAGACGTAGCACATTGAGTATGTGACGAAGAAGGAGAGATGATAATGCTTTGGGGCATTGTTAGTTTGTTGGAAAGGATTAGTATGTTAAAAGAGTACCAATCAACCGACTAAGGTTGTAATGGAAAATCTTTTGGGTGTCTGAAAGGCTTGATGTACACGAAAAGGGAGCTCGCATTCCGCTCCCTTTATTATTTTTTTGGCTCTTCGATATCGAACCCACCTTTAAGAATGAACTCCTGAAGCAAATTGTGTACTTTGATGTTGATCTTAAATGGTGGTATTTTTGCGTTTTTCAGTTTTTCAAAGTATTCCTTTGTCTTGGCTTTGTCTACGGAAGCCTTCAAATCATCGAAGCGGCCAAACTCATTGATGCTTGCCTCAGTTACATTGGCAGCCATGAGATTGCGGAGTTTCTTTTCATCCACCCCCAAGAATTGTGAAATACGTTGGATCTGGTCATTCTTTGCCTTGGAGTGATATTCAGTGATGTAATCCCTGAAAGTTTTACCCCTTTCCATCATGGCATTTCCGCTTTCTACGTCGTGAAGGAAGATGTTTGCATACTTTTGTTCTTCCTGCGTCAACATGGCGAATGACTTATGCAAATCATCAAGGGTCTTCCGCTTTTCAGCTTCATCTACATCATCTTGTGTCAGGGTTTTCAGAAATTTTTCAAAGCGTGAGTTCATATAATCCGAGTCGATTTTCCCGGTATCAATCTCCGTTAGGTAACCATCAATTTCGAAAGGAACATCACCGCCGCCACCAACGCCGCTGCCGTCGAACAGCTCTTTATAACGCATCGCTAGAATCAAATAGGTATTTTCATCCAGTTTGATATCGACTTGAGTCCTTGGCTTACCACTGCCATGGCTGAACTCGTACGTTGACTGATTCCATGTAAAGCCTTGAATTTTTGCAGCTTCCAGATAGTCGTTGAATGATTTGAAGAGGGAGGCAAATCTTCCACACTCCGAACGGTCATCCGGAAGCTTTTCAAAGTTTGGAATCCCGGAACGAGTGAACAGCTCGCTGATGTCATCAAAAATTTCATTCAGCTTGTTTAGATTGTATTCAAGCTTTTCTACAAATAATCCAATCGGCTTATTCCCGGAGTAGAGCTTCACCGCTTTTTCGATGTTTTGCTCCATCGTATGCGGATACCTGTAATATCGTATGGTTCCGAAAGGCTTGTCCGGGCCAAACAGACGATTGGTACGGGAGAATGCCTGGATGATATTTTCATACCGAAGCACCTTATCCATGTAAAGCGTGTTAATCCACTTGGAATCGAAGCCTGTAAGCATCTGGTCAACTACAATCAGCAAATCGATCTGCTTTTCCGGCGTTCTTTCTATCAATTGATATGGCTTTTTGTGAGCAAGTCGCGTAGCAATGTCCTTTTTCAGCTTATCGTAACTCTTCAGACTAAACTCCTGTTCATATCGGGTATTGTAATCCGCGATGATTTCCACAAGACCGTCCTCTTTAAAAGCGACTCCGCCGTTATTGTCGATGCTTGGGTCAAACAGGCAGGTAACCTTTAATCTGGGCATGGCTTCTTTTATCATCCGATAATAACCGATCGCCTCCGGGATGCTGCTGGTAGCAAAGATTGCATGGAATTTGCTATTATGACTTAAAGTCACCCAGTTGTCGGCTATGTCCTGAACAACCATGTTCTCATGTTCTTCTCTTTGATATTGGGATGTGGGCAAATAGTCCTCGATACCTCTGACATACTTTCCGTTATTACCGTTATAACCCGCCATTTTTACCCCGGAAGAATCCATGTATTTATAAAAGACGGCGCTCTTTCTAGGGTTAGCAAGGGCTTCGCTAACGGTAGCCGCTTTAGCTCGCTCCAAAGCAACAGCCTGCCGAAGATCCTTATCTTTGTAGGTCAACACTTTGTAAGGATCAAATCCAAGGACATTCTTATCACGAATACCATCGGCAATGCTGTATCTGTGCAGCTCATCGCCGAAGATGGTCGAGGTGGTGTTCATTTTCTTTTGGTTTTCATCCTGAATCGGCGTTCCTGTAAATCCAAAGAAAACGGCAGACGGGAAAGTGTCCTTTATATCCCTGAGCATATCTCCAAAGGTTGAGCGATGCGCTTCATCGACAATAAAGACGATTCTCTTGGAACTCATCATCTTAATATCATGAGCATTTACGCCGCCCTCTTCGTCTTTGATATTGCTCATTTTCTGGATAGAAGTGACGATAAGCGTGTTTGCCGGGTCGTTACTTTTTAGTTTTGAAATTAAAGTAATGGTATCTTCCGTTGCCTGAACGGACTCATTTTCATCTGCAAAACCACGATACTCTTTCAAGGATTGCGTTCCGAGTTCAATTCTATCCATCAGGAAGATAACCTTATCGGCATCTTTCGAGTTGGCAATCAGCTGTGCCGACTTGAAACTGGTCATCGTCTTGCCGGAGCCTGTGGTATGCCAAACATATCCGCCAAGCCTGGTGCGACCATCCCAGTTGGTTTTGGAAACACGGTCAGAAATGGCGTTTGCTGCATAGTATTGATAGCTGCGCATGACTTTCAATACCCCATCGGTATCATCGGCGACCGTGTAAAAGCCGATCAGCTGGTGGGCCATGGGAATGGAAAGCAGTGAAGAAGCAATATCTTTCCAGTCATTGATAGGCTCGTTATTAAAGTCCGCCCAGTGAAAATAGAAATCCTTATTGAACTTTCCGTCCATTCCGGGATTGGCGAAATAAACCGTTTCCGACGGTTCCATAGCAACAAAAATCTGAATCAGCGCAAATATTCCGGTGAAAATCCCTTCAGCGGAATATTTTTCGATCTGGTTATAGCCTTGGCTGACCGAAACGCCGCTACGTTTCAGCTCGATGTGAATTACCGGCATACCGTTGATCAAGAGCATCAAATCACCGCGACGGTCATTTAATATTTTGGACTTGCTCTTAAATTTTGGCTGCTGTGCGATTTGATAGCGGCTTTGTCCAGCAGCAATTTCACGGCGGTCATAGATTTTGAGGCTGACCTCTTTTCCAAAGTGCAGCGTGTCATCGGGATTGTCGCGGATTACGGCTACAGTTCTCCCGTTGATAAAGCCGTTTAATTTTAAAGGCGTCCGCAGCGTGGTGATCTGCTCCATAATCTGTTGCATCTCGCCGCTTGTCAGAGGATGATCATTCAAACGGTCGATATCTCTGTTGTTTTCAAAGAGAATATCCGCCCAGTTTTTTAGCAAATCTTCTTCAGAGGGATATTTCAGTACCTTAGGTTCCCAGCCTTTATGGGAGAGTGCCTCAATCAAGGATTCTTCAAAATCTGATTCTTTGTCAAAGACCATTGTGCGTTCACACCTCCTGCACAAACATTTTTTCAAGCATGGATTTCTTGATATTTTTCAACTTTTCTAACTCGCGCTGATGAAGGGTGATAAAGTGGTCAAGATGCTCAAATAAACCGGCAATTTTTGTCTGCTCGTCATAACTCGGAAATATCACTAAACCTAATAATGCGTTATCATTGGTGACCTTCATATCATTTTTTGCTCCTTTATTCACCAACGGTTTTAGGTATCTATTTAAACGATAGTCCGACTCAAAATAATATTGGACAAAATTTGAATTTGTCATCTCTTTGGGATGATAAATAGCATATAGCGTTGACACTATGCCGGCTTTTCTTTTGTTTGTCTTGATGATTCCATAAGGATTCGCTTTTAGTGGAGACTTTGTATATACAATATCTCCGATATTTACTATTCCATAATTTGAAACTGAAACACCTGCAAAACTTCGCCCCTGAAATTCAATTTGATTTACTATTCCAAATTCTCCTGATACAGAAAGTACATCATTTTTAGTAAAACTATTTGATACATTTTTTTCATTGGATGTTTCAATATAATAATTAAGTTTATTTTGCTCCCATACTCCTGTAAATCCTTTGAAACGGATCTCCGGAACATTGGCTCCATCCTTAGGGAACATTTTTTCGAGCATGAATTTTTTGACGATTACCAGCTTGTCATACTTACGTTGATGAAGGGTGATAAGGTTGTCTAAGTTAATTAAAAAATCAGAAATATTTTTTTGTTCAATAATATCAGGAAAACTTCCTACTAATTTATAAAAAGATTTATGACTCAAATCAGGAATGGTTGAGCTTCCTGCACTATTTAATATTTTTTTTTGCATATTAGGAGTTGACAAATAATTACAAATAAAATACTTGTCATAATCTTTAGATTCATATTGGATTTTGAAAAAATTATTATGATAACATCCCTTAACATCTGTTACTACAATACCTGTATTGCCTGTTCTTGTCATTAAAATATCATTTTCATCACATAATACACTTTCAGGTGGATTGTAAATATAATACCTTTCATTGCTGTCGCTTTTCAAAAATTCATTAGTAATATAGAAATACATATTCTCACCGGGGTTAACAAATCTTTTACTTATTTCGATTTGCAGACCTTGAGATAAGTTGAAAATATCAGAAAACTCACGCGGTTCCCAAGCATCGGTAAATCCAGTGAAACGAATTTCTGGTTTTTTATCTTTTACAGCCATATCATTTACCCTTTAACAGCGTCTGGAACTCGCTGAAACCTTTCATATCATACTCGTTACAGACGAGTTCATCAATGAGTGCCGAGAGAGTAAATTCTGTTTTCTTTATCTCCGATTCGATTGCAGAGTATGTGACCGCGTATTTTTTAGAAAGGGTTTTTACTTTGTCTACCAGAACATGAATTACCACATTGGGGAGTTGCTTAATGCTCTCCGTAAGCGGAGAAATCCATTTTTGTTCAAGGAGTTCAAGCGCTTGTTCGTCGGAAAGTGATTCAATGGTTTCCTTTGTTTTTATATGCAATGCTCCGGCATCCGCTTTTACCTGTGCTTTTACTTCTTTTTCTTCGGTCATTAGCTTGCTAACTTTTACAATTTTTGCTTCAAAAGAATCTTCCGGGAATTCAAAAGCGGATTGAAGCTTTGCTAAATAGGCATTTACTGCATTTTTAGAATAGGTGCCATCATTACCCGCTTCCATATTGGACCATACTACATCGTCATGGGCGCTGATAAAGGCAAGTTTGTCGGCTTTCCTGGGAAGTGCGACATAAGCGTTCAGAGCCTTCATTTCCTGGGCGTCTACATCAGCATAGATTTCTTTGAGTTTATCACCGACTTCTTTTGCGACAAAAGCATCGCTGGAATCGTTTGTCACGCTTGAATTCTTTTCTTCTTCGGAAAGTGAGTCAAGTATTTCATCATATTCAGAGGAGATTTCGGCAAGGCGGCCCTCTTTTTGCTTAAGTGCTTCATATTCAGCCGAAAGCAGTGTCCGCTGCACAAGTTCAAACGGAATAACATGACCGATCCAACCGTCCTGCACCTCTTCCTCTTTGCCGTCCTTCTTTTTGATTACCATGTTGGGATTAACTTTTTTAACCGCATTGAAGCCCTCTGTCTGAATTACTTCCATATCAACAGATGTTTTTGCCCACTCGTCATCAAGCAATTGATACGCTTCATATCTGTTAATCAGCGGAAGGGAAGCAAGGCGGGCAAAAATATTAGCACTCAAAACAACCTCTTCTTTTGAAATATTGAGGCTCGCCATATTCGTTATTAACTCGCTTTTCAGGAAACCGTCGAAGTCTCCGAAAGCTCCACTAAAATTGGAAACAAACGCTTTTACAGCGGGATGCGCATTGACAGTCTGTTCAATATTGCCGATTGCCAACTCAGCATAAGGACCTACAACTTTTGTAAACAATGCTTCTTTTAATTCTGGGAAAGCACTCCAGTACTCGCTAAGTTCAGCAATTTCACTCATGGGAATGCCACCAAACATCGAAGCATAAATGTCCCATTTTTCTGCGTCTTCAGAGGAATCAATATATCTCGGAATATTCAAGTTGTATTCATTTCGGCGGATTTCTTCACGGCGGACTTTCCTTGAGAATTGGTCAATATCCGCTTTGGCAGTTACGGCATCAACGATTTTTTTAATATCAGATGCTCTGAGTTTATTGTCCTTGCCAACTTTAATAAAACCTTTGGAAGCATCAACAATCAAAATATCGGTATTCTCACGCTTTTGCTTCAAAACCATAATGATTGTCGAAATGCCTGTGCCAAAGAAAATATTGGCAGGTAGTCCGATGATAGTATCAATGTGATTGCCCTCAATTAGATTTCTACGAATCTCGCCATCTTCACCCCCACGGTATAAAACACCATTCGGAAGAACTATCGTCATGATGCCATCCGGCTTAAGATGGAACAAGTCGTGGAGCAGGAAGGCATAATCGGCTTTTGATTTCGGAGCAAGGCCAAAGCGTGCGTAGCGAGGGTCTGTTTCCTTATTACTCGGGTCCCAATGCTGAGAGTACGGAGGATTGGAAACTACTGCATCCACATAAAGCGGATTGTAAGTTTTAGCCGGGTCGGTTTCATCAAAGTACGGCCAATCAGCTTCCAAAGTGTCACCGTTGCGGGTTACGATATTATCCGGGAGGATGCCGCGCATAACTAAATTCATACGAGTGAGGTTGTATGTATTCTGCTTCAGCTCCTGTGCATAGTATTTGATGTTGTTTTCATCATCCATATGCTTTGCAACCGAACGACCGATATTGATCAAAAGGGAGCCCGAACCGCTGGTCGGGTCATAGATATTGATTTCCGTCCTATCCTTCAAATGGTCGGCCACAATTTCGGACATAAGAAGAGATACTTCATGCGGCGTGTAAAACTCACCTGCTTTTTTTCCAGCATTGGCTGCAAACATGCTAATTAGATATTCATAGATGAAGCCAAGAACATCGTAGTCCTGCTTGCCATCCATGGGAATATCTTTAATCAGATAAATCAGATCGCTGATAGCTTTGGTTCGAGATGCGGAGCTGTCACCGAGTTTGCTTAAACCGGTCTGCAAGGTATTAAATATACCCTCAAACACCTTCTTATGAGCGGGATTAATCAGACGGTTGAATGCTGACAAGGCATCCGTGACATTAGACACATCAAAATCCTTGCCCATTTTGAGCCAAGTTGAGAACAAATCCGTATAGGAAATAAAGTATCCGACATTTTCACGAACAAACTTTACGGTTTCGGCATCGTCTTCAGAAAGAGTCTCGATGTCTTCCTGAGTAAAGCTGTTTTCTTTCAGAAACTTTAACTCCTTGTCCGAAAGGTACTTGTAAAATATGAAGCCTAAAATGTAATCTTTATATTCGTTGGCCTCGATCTTTGAACGCATTTTATTAGCGGATTCCCATATTTTCGTGGCGAGCTGTTGCTTATTCATAAATTATATATATCCTCTCTGCATGTTTTTTCGATCAATTCTTTGGAAGCAAAGCCTTGTATATCAATGAAATATAAGTGATCTCAAAATTATTCTCTTTAACCTGCGATAATCCTGTTTTTATGTATCAAGTTTGTGATTTTGGATGAGTATAATAAGATTCTTTTAATAACCCAGGATTATATAAGTTATCGTTTATGCTAGTGAGGAAAAGTGGAAAAATCACTAGAAATGATACCCTAATGTAATCGCCAAATTGTTAAGAATTGGCGAAAAAAGGATTTTACGTAACTTTACAGAAAACATTACCATATATTTTAATTGTGTTTTTTGGGAGAAGTCAAATGAATTCTTTAGAAGCAGCATATTTAGTATTAAAAGAAGCCGCTCAACCGCTTCGGGCTGAAGAAATAACTAAAAGAATTATTGAGCAAAGATTATGGGAGACAGCAGGGAAGACACCGGTCGCGACTGTAGAGGCAAACTTAAATACCGATATTAAAGAGAAGGGAACTTCCTCCAGGTTTCTTCGTGTTGATAAAGGAACTTTCATCCTGAATGAATTAGCAGCCACAAATCAGCCAACAATTCAATCGCCCCCAAAGATACTTATAAATATTCCACCACAAACATCTGTTAAAACTCTTTCCTTCACCGACGCCGCCGAACATGTACTTGAGAAATACGGTAAAAAACAGCCGATGCATTATAAAACTATAACTGAAAAAGCAATCGAATTAGGCTTAATTGCTACTGCCGGACAAACTCCCGATTTAACGATGAATGCTCAAATATTAAATGAAATTCACAGAGTAACAAGACGGGGAGAACAGCCTCGGTTTGTTAAATGTGGAAAAGGTTATATTGGCCTTACCAGATGGAAGGCCAAAGGACTCACTTTTCAGATTGAGCAGCATAATAAAGAAATTCAAAAAAAGCTTCATGAATATATATGTGCAATTAAACCTAGTGAGTTTGAAGCACTTATTGGCCGCCTTTTAACAGCGATGGGTTTTGATCTTGTATCAGTCACCCCCTTAAATAATGATGGTGGTATCGATGTGCGGGGAACGTTAGTTGTTGGTGAGACAGTTCGTATCCGAATGGCAGTTCAAGTCAAACGATGGAAAGCAAATGTTCAATCTCCGGTAGTTCAGCAAGTAAGGGGCAGTCTTGGCGCGCATGAGCAAGGATTAATTATAACTACGAGTGACTTCAGTTCCGGGGCACGTGATGAAGCGGAAAGATCCGATGCAACTCCGGTGGCACTAATGAATGGGGAACAATTAGTCAATTTACTTATAGAGAATGATATTTGTATTCGAAGGACTAATCATGATTTAATTGAACTTGGGGAAGTGGAGGACGAGGCTTGAAATATGGCAAAAAGGACTTGACGACAATTAATATTTCTTCTCACCTAAAAAGACGTGGAGTGAAAACGAAATGAAACGCACAAATTGGTTAGTGTTTATACTTAATTTCTCTTTACTATGCATGTCGCCAGTTGCTTTTGGTCAAAGAGTATCCGAAGCAAACGGCAAGGTCGTAAAGCTTGAAGCCGAACAAGAAAAGCAACTTAATACTTTTTTTAGTAATTTTTCGGAAGTTCGTCTTCAGCCATTTCGAGAAGGGGAGATGAACGACGAGACACTTATCAGGTTTGGCATCTTGATTCTATGCATCGATCCGGTGGATTTATGGGAGCAAACATTCCATATCGGGGGAATTAGTAAGAAGGCCAGTATAAGAAGATCTATATACTTTGGACAATAGGGATTATATGATGGATCACCAACCAATTTTTAATGATTGAAAATAATCTGAATGCACAGTGTATCAGATTATAACGATGAAGAAGTCGCCCAACTATCGGAAGAGACCAGGGAACAGTTAAAGTTTCATTTGAGTTATTAAAGCACATCATAACGTAGACGGAGGTTATACCTATGGGGAAACGGATCTTTTTATTAATACTACCAATAATATTACTAATTGGAGGTTGTAAAACAGCATCTGTTCCTGAAGGTTTTTCGATGGAAGGCAATTGGGTTGTAGAAGCTGTCTATGAAAAAGGAAACCCCAAAGTTTATTCCATCGGTCAAATCGATAAAAAGAAATTTCAAATTATTAAAGAGAATGGACAGTATAAGGTTATTAACTACGGTTATTTATATTCCGCGAACCCCGAATACGTTTTTAAATCAGGCTCAATAGAGCTTTTACCGAGTGTTTTAAAAGCAAAAGGAATCATCAAAGGTAAAAGTAATTCAAGAGATATTATTTTAGAGTTTGAAGGTCAAATCGCCCAACAATCTGAAAAAGCTGAGAAAATTACAGGCAAGTTTAAAATTACATATAAGATAAACGGCCATGACATCAATGGTAGTGGTTCTTGTGTAGTATACAGGGATAATGAGATTGCAATTCATGAACTTATGGATGCTGTTAATAAAAAAGACTTGAGCAAAGTCGAAGAACTTATCAAAGATCCCAAGATCCTTAATTGTCATTATTACCATAATAAAAATTTACTGATGATTCAATTGTTTGAAAAGAATTGGCCACTGGCTTCTTTATTAATTGAAAGTGGAATTGATATTAATCATCAGGATTGGTCGCAAACTACGGCGCTAATGTATGCGTTGGAGAACAACAACTCCATTATTGCCGAAGCCTTAATTGATCGCGGGTGTAATATTGAAACACGCAATGAAAATGGTTGGAATCCCTTGCTTTATGCCCTATTCTATACTCAAGATGAGAAAATCTGTTTTAAGTTGATTGAAAAAGGAGCCAATATTGTAATCCAAGACCGGGAAGATTGGACTCCGCTTATGATGGCATTACGGTACGGGAAACCTAATGTTGCCAACACGCTTATCCAACAGTACAGTACCGATTCATTGAACGTAACCAATGCGGATGGGTGGTCGGCCCTGATGCTGGCAATCCGATACAAGCAATCTACAAATGCCCATTTAATGATTTCAAAAGGGGCCTTTATAAATCAAAAAAGTAAAACCGGTTGGACTCCGTTGATGCTTGCTTGTTTGGTTAACGATATTAAAATTACTAAAGAACTGTTGGAAAACGGAGCAGATATTACCATTAAAAATAATGAAGGTAAAACAGTAATGGATATTGCAAAAATAAATTCTTCGGCGATTTATTATTTACTTATCAACTATAAAAGCAACTTGCAATGACATCGAGTACGTCATCGGAGGTTCCGGCTATTTCTACCCGAAGCCGTAGGTTGTCAGAGTGGCAGGTTTTTGGCTATCCCTATTACTTATAGCATTTTAACCAGTCCGTTTTTCTTTAATGAGCCGGAATGGATTCCGGTCCCCGCAGATTGGAGTCCCAATATTGTGCAAGGCAAAACCTATAATACGGATACTTTAATGGGCCGTTCATTATGGAATCAGGTACAAGAACGTTTAAGTCGACAATCGCTAATTTTAAAAGATAAAAAAAGCCAAATAGCTGAGGAAGCTAATCGCTACGGCGAGGGTTATTTACTTCATCCCCGTCGCGGTCAAGGTGTTTTCCGGGTTATGGTAACTGAAGCTTATCAGAGGCGTTGCGCCATAACTGGAGAAAAAACTTTACCGGTTTTGAATGCGGCTCATATTAAACCATATGCTGAAGAAGGACCTCATGAGGTCCGGAATGGGTTGCTGTTGCGGGAAGATTTACATACATTGTTTGATCGGGGTTATATGACCGTTACTTCTGACTATCATGTGGAAGTCAGTGGACGAATTAAAGAAGATTACGGCAATGGGAAAGAGTATTATGCGTTTCACGGAAGGGAATTGCTGATATTACCGGAAAATTTTGAGGACAGGCCATCTAGAGAGTTTATTGAATGGCATAATGAGAAGGTGTATGTGTCGTAAATCACCTTAAACTATAGACTAAACACGGAATGGATAGCCTGAGCAATGTTAGAAAAAGATTTTAAGAAATCCAATAAATTTTTAATAAAGTATTGGGAACATTTGTTCGAATATGGTAAAGTATAGATTAATGAGGAGGTGCGCATCTATGATTGGACGAGTTGAAATTAAGCAGTTTCAGCAAATTAACCTTGACGATCTATTTTTTAATTCACTGAAGCAAGATTATCAGGAGTTCGGTGAATGGTTTCGTCGAAAAGCAGAAAAAGAAGCTTATGTAATTTACAACGATGATCACTCCTTAGATGCATTCCTTCATCTCAAGATTGAGGAAAATGAAAACGATTCTACGATTTTCCCACCCTTATCCAATGAGAAACGATTAAAATTAGCAACCCTAAAAGTAGCGGACACGGGCCAGGGAAATAAATATGGAGAAGGTTTGCTTAAGATTTCATTTGATATTGCAAGGCAAAGCCAGGTAAATTATATATATGTTACGGTATTTGCTAAACATGAATCATTAATCAATTTATTAGGACAGTTAGGGTATGAACACTATGGCCGTAAGATAACTCCAAACGGTGAGGAAGAAGTCTATATAAGACATATTCCCAAACATTACGATTTTCATGAACCAATAACCTCATATCCCTTTATTCCAAGTATTCCATCCACTCCAGTTCGCATAGTCCCAATCGAAGCCGAATATCATAGTTTGCTTTTTCCAGCCTCCGATTTACAAGGAGCCATTCATAAGGTTGATAATTATATACCGGCTTCGAATGCCATCCGAAAAATGTATTTGGCAAAAGGACAAAATGCCGAAATGATATCTTCTGGAGATTTATTATTTTTCTATCGAATAAAACATAGAGATGAGCCCGGATTTGCAAAGTATAAAAGTGCAATTACAACTTTAGGTATAGTGGAAAAAGTTTATCGAGAGAATGTCGATTATTTTGGCTATGATGGGTTTAACAAAATTGCAGGTAAACGGACAGCATTCTCTAGTCCGGAACTTTTAAAGCAATATAATCAAGGCCGTCGAATAATGATACAGTTTTTATATTTATTATCTTTTGGGAAAGGTAATAATGTTAATTACCAAACCCTACGTGAAAATCAGATCATATCGGAAAAAGGATATTGGAGCTTTCTCCCCATATCCAACGAGAATTATCAATTTATACTCAGGGAGGCCAAAGTAGATGACAGTTATTTTATCAATTAAGCCAGAATACGCATTGAAGATCTTTGATGGAGAAAAACAGGTTGAGTACCGGAGACGGCGCATTAAAAATGCCAGTAAGGTTATTGTTTATGTAACCAAACCGGTTGGGAAAGTATTGGGAGAATTTGAAGTTGACGATATTCTATGTGCTGACCCGGAGGATTTATGGGAGCAAACATCCCATATCGGGGGAATTAGTAAAAAGGCTTACTTCGAATATTTTAAAGATACAAACCGGGCTTTCGCACTGGAAATAAAAAACGTAAGGCGATATGAAAAAGAACGGGAATTAAAGGATTATGGACTTAAAATGGCACCGCAGTTTTTCTGTTATGTATGAGAGATAAAATGGAGAAAAGAGGCAGTTTCGAGAATTAATCGAAGCAACTCTAAGGAATGAACTTTTACCTTGCCGTCACCGACAACCAATGGTTTTTCTACCTCTCCCGCCTTTGCCCCGACGAAATCAATTTCTGGCAACCCGGCGGGAGCCAAGCTTTCTCTGCCATCGAACCCGGTGCGCCCTTTCTTTTTAAACTCCATAGTCCTCAGAACTTTATCGTTGGCGGTGGCTTTTTTGTCCGCCATTCATTCTTACCAACCACTCTTGCATGGGATTCCTTCGGTG
This sequence comes from Bacillota bacterium, assembly GCA_003501365.1. GTDB lineage: Bacteria > Bacillota > UBA4882 > UBA8346 > UBA8346 > UBA8346. Next base: position 432 of record DNPP01000375.1, on the reverse strand, counting down.
AAAAGAACGGTACTGCCGATTTTCAAACATTTAAAGCGAAAATTATGAAGTATCGTTCCAAAAACGGTAAAACTGAAATTGATCCGGTTATTGGTTGTATCATTTTAACGAGTCCGTTTTTCTTTAATGATCCAGAATGGATTCCGGTCCCGGCGGATTGGAGCCCAATATCGTGCAAGGGAAAACATATAATACAGATACATTAATTAGCCGTTCATTATGGAATTAAGTGCAAGAACGTTTCAACCGAGAATCTGTAACTTCAAAAGAAAAAACGGCTCAAATAGCGGAAGAAGCTAATCGGTACGGTGAAGGTTATCTCATCCATCCCCGGCTCGGCCAAGGCGCTTTCCGGGTCATGGTCACCGAGCTTATCAAAGACGCTGCGCAACCACTGGAGAAAAAATTTTGCCGGTTTTGAATGCAGCTCAT
>DNPP01000199.1:1626-10466 GCA_003501365.1 Bacillota bacterium | reverse complement strand
TTGCCGATGGTTTAATTTGCATGGTATCATCTCTCCATAGTAACATTCTAACCATATTATACTTCTTACGTGCTATGAAATCAATCGATGAAAAACCTCTTTCGATTAATCCAACATATTCTTGAATTGTTCCACGATATTTTTGCCCGCGTTTTTATCAGCTGGAATTGAAATCTCAACTTTATCTTTCTCATCATCAAAATCTCCATACTTTTCCCATACGGCATATAAAGTCCGGCAATCTCCATCTATAAGTTGCCGGCGCACTTGGACCAGCAGGTTCAATAATTCGTCTTCCGCAACCAATTCCATGCCCTTTTCCCTGCCATTTTCACCGTCCTCTTCTTCATCCTCGTAATCTTCCTCATTTTCATCCTCATCATATTCATCATAGGAACCATCCGTAAATGACGCGTCAATTCTGCAATATATAGCTACGATTACCCGGTCGCCGTTACTTTCGACCGTCACTCCCAAGTCATCTTCGCCACTGAACTCATATTTTTGCAACTCCTCAATCCGCTCCCGCAAAGTATTGAAGGTACACGCAAAAGTCCACCAGTCATAATCCTCCCGGTACATTACATCGTAGTACTTCTCCATCAACTTCTCCCATCCGCCGGGAATGTCATACCCGTCAACATGGTATGTATTTTTTAATTACATTACTCCTGTTCCAAATGGATTCATAATCCTCGTTTAACAAGTTCCCAGCATTAAAAATCTCCCCTACAAGCTGCGCACAAGGATACACAGAACCATCCGGCGCAACAGATATAATTTCCTCCCCAGCCACACATCCCTTTAATCCTGAATATAAGGCTATTTGCGAATTCAATCTCCGTTCCAAAAATGTTATGTCTTTTTTAGGTACCGTCGTGATAAAAATAATAAATAGGATTTGAAAGAGGGATGTATTTGAGGGAGCATAAAGCCGTGAAGACCTTTGATGATAGGCGTGCCTGGGAGATAATGGTTGAGATGGCCGGCCGGGGTATTAGGCCTGTTGGCAGCTTTGGGCACCGCGAATCCATCGGCATCTTGCACGAAAAAATGCGGCAGTATTCCGAGAAGGTATTCCTGCAGAAATTCATTCTCCCCGATTTCCGGGGGAAAGATTTAGAATGCGCCAACATTTGCAGTTTGGTGGCGGGGCGGGACCGAAGGAAAACCATTTTACTGGGGACGCATTTTGATACCCGTTGGATTGCCGACCAGGAAAAGGATCCGGCGCTTAAAACAATGCCCACCCCCGGAGTAAATGACGGGACCAGCGGAGTGGCCGTCATTCTGGAACTGATGCGCGCCTTTCAACAGTCACCGCCAAATTTTAATGTTTTGTGCGTCTTGTTCGATGCCGAGGATGTCGGCTTCATCGACGGCTTCAGATTTGGAGAAGGAGCCTATCATTTTGTGGACCACCTGGTGATGAAGCTAGAGCTGGCAATCATCATTGACATGATCGCCGGTCGGAGTATGCGGATCAATCTGGATAATAACTCACTATTGTCGGAGGTATCCACCCGGACCATTAACCGAATTTTCGATATCGGCCGAAAAAAAGGGTATCCGGCTTTTTTTAACAACCGTTCCATCGAGCTGGAGTCCGACCACACGCCCTTTTATCAAAGGAATATACCGGCATTAATCCTAATGGACATCTTTTATCCGGAGTGGCACACCCACCGGGATACTTTGGAAAGCTGCTGTCAAGAGTCTCTGCGGTATGTGGGTGATGTTCTTTTTGAATTTTTTACCCCATGAATGTTCCTCCTTGTTAATCTTTCATCTTCTTCATCTTTCCTTTAATGACATCCTTTTATCTTGACACTTTGCATACATCATCGGATTGCACTTTAGATAGCCGTAACATTTTGCCACTTCATCAAGGAAATCCGTTGGATTGACCAGTTGGATGGCAATATATGAAACGATATTATCCAAATCTTGTTTTGCAAGCTCCGAAACAATCAATTTATACAATATATTTCTCTCTTACACTTTTTAAAGAAACGTCCCCGTCAAGTACTTTCCCTTCCGCCAGTTGTTCCTCGGCTACTTTAAGTTTGCTATATACATCTTAAAGCAGATACCGGAGAAATCTTACCGCCAGGCCTTTAAATATAAATCAACTTAAAATATATAAACAGTAGGAACAAGCCCAGCATTGACGCGCCTTTTAAAATTAGAACGTCAAAAGGAACTTCAAAAAAATGACGGCCAAAAAGGCCGTCATTTCAATGTTTTTTAATGGTCGGGGCGACAGGATTTGAACCTGGCCCCGTACAATATTTTTCAATGTTTTCTAGTTGAATTCATAGAAAAACTCCCGCTAAATCTAATTTGTAAAATATTCCTAATCGAATTCAATCGATAAAAATCTAGGACATGGATTCCCAATAGATACCCAACTCTATTCAATCAATTCTTCCAGCCGAAGTAATTCATATTTACCAAAAGATAGTGGGAAGCGTCAAAATTCTGAAATACCTTTTCTGGACGTGCCTGGAACAATATAAACGCTATAGTCTGTCGCTCCAATATTCCGGATCTCTATGCAAGTGCATAACAGCTACAATGAAGATGCTTTCTTTCTCCTCGGAATATAAGATCCCATATGGAAACCTGCTGACCAAACACCTGCGGATATTTCCTTCTAATATCGGCCAAGCCTTTGGAAAGGCCGTTGTTCTTTCAACGGCCAGGTAGACCTCAAGGGCAAAGTCATAACCCAAACCTCTTTCTATTTCTTCGAAATAATCAACGGCTTCAACCAATTCTTTTTCTGCTTCTGGATGAAACGAGTATTTCATTTCGAAAACCTGCTCCATATTCGCTCAAATACGTCTTCTCCCGGAATAGATTGAACTTCGCCCGAATGTAATTGTTCTAAACGCCTTTTAGCTATCACAGCCCACTTCTTATCGATTTCAGATTCCGGGGGATTCAGGCTCTTTAATAGTGAATCAATAACCAATGCCCGTTGTTCAACCGGCAATGAAATTACCTCAGCAATTAGATCTTTGGTTTTCATATCACTTTTACCTCCGATAAATTTTATACCAGGTCCGCTTCTTTCTCGTTAAAGTCTTACAGAATAGCTGAACCCACTTTGCGTTTACAAAGCTTGTAAACGTTCCAAAAAGACCTTTTCGCTGGATACAAGTATTTATAGCCTTTACCGTGCGGGTTGTTAATAATTGCTATTATTGTCTCCAGGCCTTATTTTTTCGGACATTCATCAGCTCTATTTTAATTTTTAGCTGCTAAGTTTATTATAATGTATTTGGGGGGAGTAAACAATCTTTGCTGAATTCCATTATAATTTCAAAGTAATAATTCATAGAAATTAAATTTATGAAATTATTGATCTACCGCAAGGAGCGGGCACTCGACCAATTGAAACCGGAATACCTATTCTGAAAGATTTTCACTTTTTATATCCTCTTCATTATTGCCTCCAATCTATAAACCGTTTAGCGTTGGAAATTAATTCATTTTTAATTTGCTCGGTATCGAGACAAAAAATATCTTTGAGCGTATCAATTATTTCAAAAGCTTCCCATGGCATATAAGGAATTCCACGTTTTTCAGTAAATGGCGCATCAGTTTCGGGCAGAATTCGTGAAAACGGCATTTTGGAGACGAGACTTTTCCCTTTTCTTCCTGAAAGCATTGTAGGGCTAACACTAAACCAACAACCAAGCTCATTTGCACGTTCAAGCTCTTCCATAGTTCCTGAGAACCAGTGGAGAACAGGCACGCTAGTTACTACATCGCTCTCAATAATGTCCAGAACGTCTTTTACCGCATTTCTTGAATGTATACTAATTATTCTTCCGCCACATTTTTCAGCGATTCGAGCAACTTCTCTGAATAAATCCTTTTGTGTTAGGAAAGAAGATTTATATTATTCAGAACCGTCAATCCCAACTTCCCCAATATATTTACAATGGCGGATATTTGATAACAGCATATCAATCTCATTCATTTTTGAGGAAACAATTTCAGGATGTAGGCCGAGTGCCACCTGTATACAATCGATTCCTGAAAAAACTTGCTTTGTTTTTTGCCAAGCGCGTGGGCTGGTAGTAACAGCCAACACGTACTTACAACGTCTTTGGACTTCTGGGAGTAACGCAATAGGATTTTTATATAAATCAAGGTGACAGTGCATGTCAATCATAACATATCGTAGCCCTTCAGAAAATTTTTAAGTTCATTAATGCCGCGCGAAACTACTCCTAAGTAGGAACTCCTGTCCACAGGGGAAGCAAATGACAGATTTCCCTTAACCAATCTATTTATACCTGAGAGTTCAACCTGCTTAACTGCTAACGCAACAGCAGTCAAATCCATAGAGTTTGACTTGCTGATATCGTCATAATGATAGCCCTTTTGTGTGATATCTTGGAGCCCAGCCTCTAAAAATGCTGCTCTACGTACAAGGCAGGGTACGCATACACCGCAGTGCCTAAGACCATGGCGCTGAAATTTACCGCAACTGTTCGTTTCGAAAATCAGCTCTTCCAACAGTTTTCTATCCCTACATTCTTTAAGAACCTCACCTTTAGTTTTGTACTTGTATGGCAAAATTAACTTCGCTTTAATTCCAAGCGCATTCCAGATTTCTTGCAGCAATACCATATAAACAGGATGGGTTGTTTTTGTGCTTAAGCTCCCAATGCGGTTAGAATCTAGCGGCACATTCAAACTGATAAAGCCATTCTCCGGTACAACTATTTCTGTAATTCCATCTGGTCTAGAAATTGTAGAGGATGCTAAGAGCGCAAAAGCAAAAAATGCAATGGAGCGGGCGCGAGTTGAGCCCTCCGGTCCCTTTAGCCTCCCAATACTCCATTGGCAATGATTGTGCTCACCAAAACGCTTAGCAAAATTTTGCTGTCTCGTTGCATCTCCTCGGATAATCTGTGACACGAACAGGGGATTCCGCTTTTCGGATAGCAAGTCTATTGCGCCAACCAAACTGTCCATGCCTCCTGAAAGCAGGAAAACACAATCATTTTCCCGTTTGAGCGGTTCGTATGTAGGTTGAATCGCTGGGGCTTTAGCAAATTGGAAAGTCAGTGCCCAAAAATCCCCAGTAAGAAACTTAAGCATTTTTTCGATTTTTATTTTTAGTGACATCCATTTTTCAGGCTCGGATACAAATATGGTTAGGTTTATCATCCTAGTCCATCCATCTGGACTGTCAACTCTGGGAATCAATTTATCTGCGGCAACCACAGAAAATGCAAAGGCAGCAAAATCAATCACCGTAATAGGTGGTACGATGCCATACTTTTTTAATTCATGGGGCAGTGGAAGTCCTAATGGTTTGACGTTAGTGTGGGAACCAGCCGGATGCGAAAATAGTTCAAAATAATCAACATCACTGTCAAAGTAATTTGGCAATGATGAGTGTGGATAGCAAATTATCTTTCTCATACTGTCACCTCAAATACTTTGAAAATTCTTTCTATTGCAGCCATCATAACATTATGTAGGTCTGACGGTGGCTTGTTTCCTAATTCGCTACGAATGATATTTACCTGTGAACTAATCTCAGACTCTAAATATTCGCGCATATCGTTAAGCCTAATTACGCAGTCAGCAAGAGGAATATCCTTTGTTTCGAAACCTTGGCCTATATCAAGTTGAATCTTGCTGAAAGCCTCGTAACTTAGGAACGAAGAGACTAATGACCAAACACTTTTTTACTTTCTTCAAGGAGCTTGTCTGAAACAGCCTGTAATAGGGCTGCTCTAGCATCATCATAGCCTTGATAAAGCCAAGCATTAAACTCCAAAAAAACATAGTTTTTTTCTTTGTCATCTTTCCCATCGTCTTTGAGTTTTAAAGCTTCGCCTATCATTTTTACCATTGACGATTTTCCTGCTCCCCAACTTCCTGAAACGCCAATAGAGATAGGTTTCTCGCCTGATTCAGCAATCAGTTCAGCAACTGTCTTCGCAATTACAGAAAAGTTAAGGAAATCTTGAGTTGTTTCAACATCGTTCCACATATTGCATTATCACCTCTTAAGTTGAACATGTAAACTCTAATTATTTACCTTTATGTACTATCTTCCGCGGATTCACAGCATCTTTTGGTATCACCCAAGCATTTCCAAACAGAACGGCACCGGGTATCTTCCCTTGAACGCATAAAGCTTGTACTCTACGCTGCGTGATATCCCATTTTTTAGATGCTTCTCTCGCGGTCATATAGTCCATAACAGCAATCCTTCATGGGAAAATATTACATATTCTAATTTTATATCGTAATACGAATAATACAATAAGCCGCTATCGAAAATAGACATATTTATGTGAAATATGGAATTAAATAAAACTGCTTTACAGCCTGTTTTGACTTTTCCTTTTTCTACTTTACTCTTTGATCCAATCTATACATAAAATACCACCATATCCATTATCGGTTTACATTACAAAAAATTATATTTTCCTAAAAAATCAGTATTTTGGGACGTCGAAAAAACCTAAAATATATTTCTCAAAACATTACGACCTGTGTTAAAAATTAATAACTATAATTATTCAACATGAGACTCTTTTTCTTTAGTCTCTATTAACCTGATCGTTTCAAAAGTCCGATCAATATGGATCTTGATAATTCATTCTGCTTCACTTACTCTTTCAACTTTCCATAGTTCTTATTTCCTCCCCACGCGCGACAGTTGCCACCGATAACCCCCAATTACCGGAGCTGCATAATATTATCAAAAACGAGGAGCACTCGCCCCCCGTTTAAGCGGTAATCCTTTTCAGCGATTCCACATTGGCATTCTCTAAAATCAGCTTTGAACATTTCTCCACCTCCGCCAGTACCTTCATAACTTTTTGCACCATCATTGGCGGGTTTTCCGTTTCAACATAACCGAAAATATACCGGTAAGCGTGGGATTCAAAGCCTTCGATGCCATACAAATTACAAAGTACGCAAGCTACAAACTCGGCAACAATTTCCTGTTCGGCATCTTGTCCCGCTTTCGGGATTGCAAACTTAGCATGAGCGGCATGCCCAATTCATGAAAAAATGTCTTTTCCTGCCGCGTATGCAGTACAATTTTATTTTGGGCAGGGCTGTAATATCCCCAGTCCCGTTCCAGCTTCGGCGAATACAATACCGATAATCCAAACCGCTCTGCAACTTCGTGAAGCGGTGGAAGTTGCTTCGGCTCATAATTTACTTCCGACAGTTCTTCCCCTGATAAATCCTTTTGTTTACCGCTGCAACTCCACTTCCGTCCGACCGGATGCCGGTAGCCGGTTGGCCAACAGCAATCATAAAGCAGCCCATAAATATTTCCCGGCGCATCACTCTCTTAAAAATGGGCATAAAAAAAATACCGCCGCTACGATGCTTCCTCCAACCGCTTATCTTAACACTTTACATACATCATCGGATTGCACTTTAGATAGCCGTAACATTTTGCCACTTCATCAAGGAAATCCCCCGCTGCCGTTGGATTGACCAGTTGGATGGCAATATATGAAACGATATTATCCAAATCTTGATGTGCAAGCTCCGAAACAATCAATTCATACATTAGTTTCTCTCTTACGCTTTTTATAGAAGCGTCCCCGTCAAGTACTTTCCCTTCCGCCAGAAGAATAGATAAACAGTAGGAACAAGCCCAGCATTGACGCGCCTTTTAAAATTAGAACGTCAAAAGGAACGTCAAAAAAATGACGGCCAAAAAGGCCGTCATTTCAATGTTTTTTAATGGTCGGGGCGACAGGATTTGAACCTACGACCCCCTGCGCCCAAGGCAGGTGCGCTACCAAACTGCGCTACGCCCCGAAAGTTGCATTCCTTAGTATATATTAAAAAGAGCCCTTAGTCAAGGGATTCCACTTTCAATTTGATATTCCAGATAATAGAAAGAGTAAACCTTTTAAATTTGGGTTTAATTTATAACCGGTTAATTACCGGATTAATACCGGCATCAGATATCTCAATAATCCCATAGGATGGTCCCCGGTAAGACCGCTCCGCCGAGAGCGAACCCGGATTAAAGAGTTTGACCTCATACCAATCGTCGCACAAAGCTTCATGGGTGTGTCCAAACACCACCAAGTCCGCTTTTTGCTCTCTTCCTACCATTCCCAGTCTGGTTAAATCGGATTTCACGCCATACAAATGACCATGAGTCAATAATACTCTATAGCGACCGAAACATAATATTTGCTCGGTCGGAAAAAGGGAACAGAAATCACAATTGCCGACCACCCCTTCGATCCGGAAATCGATATCGATATCGGTTTCATCCTGCAACCGGCTGATCTCGCGATAGCCGTCCCCGGTAAAAAGCAAAGTCTCAATCCGGCCCATTTCCCGGACGGCTTGCTTTAAGCCGCGATAATTGCCGTGAATATCTCCTACCACTCCAAGGCGTATCTTCATCAGCTTTCCTTCAACACCTGATTAAGTCGGGGAATCATCGCCCGGATGGCCCGTCCCCTGTGACTCAGCTGATTTTTTTGTTCGTCTGAAAGTTCAGCCATGGTTTTTTGAAACTCCGGTAAATAAAAAATTGGATCATAACCAAATCCATGGCTACCCTTAGGCTCGACTCCAATCAGCCCGGCAACAGCGCCCTCGGCAAGTTCAATCTTTCCGGTCGATGGATCGCAAAGCGCCACCACGGAGCGAAACTTTGCCTGACGTAAGTCGGACGGCACATTTTTTAATTTGTGAAGCAAATATTCATACCGTTGACGGTCATTCCAACCGGATTCTCCGAAACGGGCCGAATAAACTCCCGGTTCACCCGCTAAATAGTCTACTTCCAATCCGGAGTCATCCGCCAAAGT
>DNPP01000199.1:0-1305 GCA_003501365.1 Bacillota bacterium | reverse complement strand
AAAGGTCTTTCCCGTCTCGGCGACTTCCGGAGCATCGGGATACTCATCGATACCCACGATCACAACCGGCATACCGGAGAGCATCTCCTGGAGTTCTTTGATCTTGCCCTTATTCCTCGACGCCAGGACGAGTCTTCGCACCCTCAATTCCTCCAATCCTTTTACCCACCGGGCCCAGCACCTCTTTTTGGATCTGCACCAATCGGTCGATTCCTTGTTTGGCCAGATCCATCAGATCCAGCATTTCATCCCAGGAAAACGGTTTCCCTTCAGCGGTGCCTTGAACTTCCACGATCTTACCCGCACCGGTCATTACCAGATTCATGTCTACCGATACCTTGGAATCTTCGGCATAGCACAAATCAAGCAACTGGACCCCGTCATAAATACCGACACTGGTGGCAGCTAGGTAATCATAGAGCGGTAATGGTTTAGTTTCGGGAATCACTTTATGTAGGGCATAAGCTAAGGCAACAAAGCTCCCGGTGACCGATGCGGTCCGGGTGCCGCCATCCGCCTGAATTACATCACAATCAATCCAAATCGTTTTCTCGCCCAAAGCCGCTAGATTTACGACTCCCCTGAGTGAGCGGCCGACTAAACGTTGGATCTCCTGGGTACGTCCGCTTAATTTGCCTTTGGAAACTTCTCGGACATTCCGTTGAGGGGTTGCCCTGGGAATCATGGAATACTCAGCGCTAATCCAGCCGACCCCCTGCCCTCTGAGCCAAACCGGCACTTTATCCTCAATAGTTGCCGTACAGATTACCTTGGTATTACCAACCTCGATCAAAACTGAACCTTCCGCATGGATAATATAATCGGGATGAATTTTGACCTCCCGTAGTTGATTCAGTTTACGCCCATCGATCCGTTCCATTAGGAGTCCCCCTTGATTTAATTATCAATTGTCGATTATTCTTGAATATTGTGCCCGCCCGGTTTGGTATAAATCATTTCCTGCGGCATCTATCGCCACAATGACCGGAAAATCCTTCACTTCCAAACGATGGATAGCCTCCGGACCCAAATCGGGATAAGCAATTACTGTAGCCTTTTGAATTGAGCGGGCGATTAAAGCGCCCGCTCCCCCTAAAGCGGCAAAATAGACCGCCGCATGTTCCTTCATGGCCGCGATTACTGCCGGAGAACGTTGACCTTTGCCGATCATTCCCTTTAAACCGAGTTCAAGTAGACGAGGTGTATAAGAATCCATCCGTCCGCTGGTAGTCGGTCCGGCTGAGCCGATAATCTTACCCGGCGGGGTAGGACAAGGCCCCACATAATAAATAGTCTCTCCCATCA
>DNPP01000101.1:3015-3417 GCA_003501365.1 Bacillota bacterium | reverse complement strand
GATTCTCTTTTGCAAAGGCGGGATACGAACATAAGACGGTTACCAGTAATAGTAATAATAAAAGAAATTTTTTCATAGCTGGTTTTTTAATTACTAGCGATCCGGTATCGGATAGTAACTAATTTACGCTCCTTGAATTAATAATAAATGGAACCCGGCGGTCAAAAAAAACCCCCTCCGTAGAGGGGCCATCACAGAGTAATAAAAAAGTATGAAAATTTAGGAGGAGAGTGGAATAATCTTTTCATTAGTTATTATTGTACGCGATAAATTTCTCAAAAACATGATGATATTGTAACAAAAGTGTAAATATACGAGGTAGATTGATTAAAATTATTCCAGTTACTCAAAAAGGATTTGAAAAGCTGATTTGCTAAAATCTTGGTTATAACACGGCGACGT
>DNPP01000101.1:0-2691 GCA_003501365.1 Bacillota bacterium | reverse complement strand
ATAATATAACAACTTTATTAGCTAATGGCAAATCCGGTGAAAGCCGGAGACGCAAAGCTACGGGTCTAAAACGAAAAAACATGGAATCGGTACGATTGCATGTTCGTCACTTTTGATCGCCGGGCCGCCTACATTAGGTTGTTTTTTATTTGCAATTTTCGGCATATCGGATAAAGCCGTTATACACCGAGCCCATGAAAACGGAGGTGAAATCGATGAACTCCAAATCTTTTGCACCGTCAGTGAAGCAGCGCGCAGGAGATAATTTCGGGTCTCCTTCGGGGAGCCGAGTTAAAAAGTTTTTAATCGGATTCTTGGTTGTCCTTGTGGGAGTTAATCTGTTGGTCGTGATAATTGCCAAATTATTCAACGGTTTGAGCAATTGACCCAATGAAATCACCCCCAAAAGACTCTATGTTGTGAGTCTTTTTTTTATGCTTACTATTTTTCGAGGGATACTGAATGTACCGGATGATTCCGGCACCAATACTTCGGTCCGAGATTTAACTTCCGATGAAAGTTATATTTTAAAGCAAGTGAATATCGAACGAACAAAGGCGGGGTTAGCCTCTTTGCAGATTGACTACAGTCTGGTTCAAACTGCCCGCGTAAAATCACGGGATATGATCAACCATGGTTATTTTGGCCATCAATCTCCTACGGTCGGAAGTCCGTTTGATCAAATGAAAAAAGCGGACATCATTTATCATAATGCCGGAGAGAACATCGCCGGTAATCCATCTGCAGCAGGAGCCATGGCGAGTTGGATGAATTCACCGGGGCATCGGGCCGATATTTTAAACCCTAAATTCAATCGGATTGGAATCAGGGTTGTGAATGGCGAACCCTATGGCAAGATGCTGACGCAACAGTTTATCGGGTAACCGAAAACCGGTCTCTGTCTCTATCTCCGTCTCTATACCGAAAAGGGCTTTCCTTGGGATAGGAAGCCCTTTTTTTATGCATAGATGTTGTTAAATAAGCCGTAGGTGCGCGATACTTGAAATCTTACATTTTTAGCGATAAGGCTGCCGATATAGGTCCTTTTTCTTAAGGCCGTTTTTACGGGCGAGTGAAATCCAGTTTAGGCCGCCGATGAATCGGAAAAGTATTTTAGGGAATTTAACGGAGATATCAATATTTTCGATCGTTTCGAATTCATTATTTTGAATATCATTTGCGATAGTAAGAAATGAGTTATGTAAGGCTTGAATGGTCTTTTTCATAAAACCGGCATTCTTTGTTTCAAGGAGCATCCCCCCGCCCCCGATCAGGACCCCAAAGCGAAAATGAGCTTTTACATGTTTACAAAAGCTTGCGATTACTCGGACCGCTTCGCGATTCCTTTCCGGCTCAGGGAATCCACAATTGATAATAGTATATACTTTTGTCTGGTTGGAAAGCGATCCCTGTTCCATGATAAATCGCTGATAATCTTCCAAAAACCGCATTAAAATGCCGGGAGTGCAATAAAAATAAAGCGGGAAGACAATAACCACGGCATCGGCTTCCTTGAGTTTGGTGAAATCATCCAAAGTGAGACGTTTGGTAATGCTTTGCCGGATGTTGATCACCGATAAGCAAATTGAAGCAAGGTCAAATTGATTGGCCAGTAATGTAACCAGATAGTTCGATAAGGATGGGCCGGATATCTTTGGGCTGGCATTAATTAATACGACATTTTTCATTGGTGTTCACCAACCTTTCCCAGTGCAATAGTATTTAACGCATCGATAAGTGCTTGATCATCATTTTGATAGATTAGGGCCGGGATATTTTTGCGATGCTTTTCGGTAATGTCAATGAAGAGTTGCCGATCTTCTGTATCAAGCTGCTCACCATATCCGATAATGATCGGTTGGGGATATTTATCGTATCTTGGAGGATGGATGGTAGAACCGTCGGGTCTAGTTATGAAGAAAGGTAGCGACGTATTGGGAAGCGAACGGTCAATGGCGTTTTTAATATTGGCACTAAACTGGCCGAAGATTATGGGACTGAGGTAAATGACGATATCACTATTCATATAATCCCGGTTGATTTTAGTCATCAGGTCGTCAATTACGCATTCTCCGGGCTTTTTGACCCAACATCCAAAACAACCCATACAATACGCGAGATCATCCCGGCCAACATTGATTGCCTCAATTTCAAAATTTTTATCTTTAAAAAAGGCAACCAGCCGTTCTTGCAGCTTTTGAAAAAGTTCAGTTTGGTAATCTTTATCAGTGATAATGGTCGTTTTCATGCTTTCACTCCTTTTAATGTTTACATTGTAAACATAAGTATATATTATAATGTTTACTATGTCAACATCGGGGTGTATACTTTATGATAAAAGATAGTTCATGATGAGTAGTCTGTAAGTATGGGGAGGATGGATTCTTTGGCGCCGGAAAATTATCACCATGACAATTTAAAATCGGAATTAATTGAGAAAGGATTAAGACTTTTAGATCAAGAAGGATATGAAGGATTTTCTCTGCGTAAAGTGGCTAAAGCCTGTAATGCAAGTCATGCAGCACCTTATAGGCATTTCAGAAATAAGGACGAGCTTATTGTGGCGATTGCTAAGGAAGCTATGGGCAAGTTTAGCGGTGCGCTTCAACAAGCGGTGGATAAATATCCGAATAACCCGAAATACCAACTGAAGGAAATGGGTTGCGCCTATGTTGAGTTCTTTGCAAAAAA
>DNPP01000413.1 GCA_003501365.1 Bacillota bacterium | reverse complement strand
TCTCCCAAGCCCGGCTGTTAGAATTCATATTAGTTGCCAAACAGACTGCCAAGGAAATACTGGAGGTTCCGGGCGGTTTGGAAAAAATCCCCGTCTTTGATATCGCCGGATTAATTGAGGGGGCCAAATATACCTCCGAAGTACTACCGGTTATGATAGAAGATTTCTTCGGATACCTTATCAGTAAACCCGGGCACCGGTTGCTCCCCAGATCGAGGTTTTTACGGAAATTGCCGCAGGAAGATTGAATCAACAGCCATAAATTATATTGGTCGGCTGATTTGGTTTCGCTAAAATTAATCGCGCCGGAGCTTAAAAATGCAAATTCTTTTCGTAATTATCGTCTTTGCTTTACTTTATTTTCTCCGGTTGCTAGGTCTGTTGTCCAAGGATTATCGGAGAGATTTAATCGTTTTTACATTCTTGATGTTGATAGCATTTCTATTCAGTTTATTAGCTGTTTTAGGAGTTAATTTAGTTGACGGTTCGTCAAAAGCATAATAAACTATATTAATTAGCCGTCTAATTGTTTTTGAGAGAGGCCACAAATGGATCAAGAAAACTCGGATTCCCTATATACAGTATTCAGTCAGGTGATTCGTTTTCACTATTACCGGATGCATCTGCTTTTTGAAAAATTTGGGGTTTACCCTGGTCAGCATAGATTGTTTTTCATACTTGGCAAACAAGAGGGGTTGAGTCAACGCGAGTTAGCGGAGCGACTTCATATTAAGGCTGCAACCGTTACTGTGATGCTAAACCGGATGGCTAAGGCCAATTTTATCGAACGTCGACCCGACGCAGACGACCAACGGGTAACCAGAGTTTATCTTACGGGGCAAGGGCAAAATATTTTGATCCAAGTAAAAGAATCATTGAGAACCATCGAAACAGAATGTTTCACTAATTTTACTCCTGAAGAACAAATTCTACTGCGCCGTTTATTAATGCAAATACGAAAGAATCTAATGAATGCCTGCGAGAATCCAGGCAACCAACACTCAAATAATAGGTAGCCGTAAAATAATTCTGATTTTAATAATATAATAGCAATAAATCCCGACTTCCGTCGTTATTAAAATGTGAGATTGAAAGGCCCTATCTGTCATGCCTTTCAAGATTGGAGATGCTTCTAATGATTAAGCTATTTCGATTTTTAAAACCATACGGTATTCCAATATCTTCCATTGTAATTTTGGTTTTTTTCCAGGCGCTCTCCTCATTATATCTGCCGACATTGATGTCGGATATCGTCGATAGCGGTATTATTAATGGCGATATTAATTACATTACCGCAACCGGTGGTTTAATGCTTTTAGTTGCTTTAGCCGGTTCGATCTGTGCCATTACCGCCAGTTTATTATCGTCTCAAGTCGCCATGGGATTTGGTAGAATGATTCGAAGCGCGATCTTCGACCGGGTGTCTTCATTTTCTTTGCATGAATTCGATAAATTCGGCACTCCTTCCCTAGTTACCCGCTGCACTAATGATATCACCCAGATTCAAAACGTGATGATGTTTGCCATGCGGATGGTGATTTTATCGCCCTTGATGTGTATCGGGGCCATCATAATGGCCATTTCGAAAGATAAACATTTGGCATGGGTAATTATCGCGGTTGTTCCGGTCCTTTCCGGCGCAATATTAATTCTAGCCAGGAAGGGATTTCCTCTCTACCAGGTTATCCAGGCCAAACTGGATAAGATTAATTTGGTAGTAAGGGAAACTTTAATCGGCATTCGCGTTATTCGGGCTTTTAACCGGATTGAAAACGAGAAAAAACGTTTTCAGCTGGCAAACCTTGATCTCACGGAAACCGCAATCCGGGTTAATCAGATTATGGCCTTGATGATGCCGGTCATGATGTTGTTGATGAATTTTACTACCCTTGCCGTGATCTGGTTTGGAGGCATCAACATTGAACGCGGGTTTACGAATATCGGCAATATGATGGCTTTTCTTCAATATGCCATGCAAATCATGTTTGCCATTATGATGGCTACCATGATGTTCATTATGATACCACGAGCCCAAGCAGCCGCAGTCAGAGTGAATGAAGTACTGGCCACCGATCCGGAGATCGTTGATCCCGAATATACCAAACCGTTTGAAAATAAAAAAGGCTATCTCAAGTTTACCAATGTAACTTTTCATTATCACGGCGCTGAAGAACCGGCCCTTAAAAACGTTTCATTTGAAGCCTGTCCAGGTGAGGTTACGGCAATTATCGGGAGTACCGGCTCGGGCAAGTCGACTTTAATCAATCTGATTCCCCGTTTTTATGATGTAAATAGCGGCAAGATCGAAATTAACGGGGTTGACGTCAGAGAGATGACTCAAGAAACCTTACGGTCTAAAATCGGGCTGGTTCCCCAAAAGGCGGTCCTATTTAGCGGCACTATATCTGAGAATATCCGCTATGGCAAAGAAGACTCCACCGATGCCGAAGTGCAACATGCAGCGGAAATTGCTCAAGCCACGGAATTTATTTCCGACATGAAGGATGGATTTGCCTCGCTAATCTCCGAAGGCGGAACCAATGTTTCAGGTGGCCAAAAGCAGCGTCTATCGATTGCACGGGCCTTGGTAGGCAAGCCGGAGATCTATGTCTTCGATGACAGTTTCTCGGCGCTGGACTTTAAAACCGACGCCAAACTGCGGGCAGCTCTTAAAAAAGAAACCGCCGACTCCACATTAATCATCGTAGGCCAACGGGTCGCCACCATTATGGACGCCGACCGGATCATTGTTCTTGATGAAGGGAAAATTACCGGAATCGGAACTCATAAAGAATTATATCAAACCTGCGAGGTTTATCGCGAAATTGTCGCCTCACAGCTCTCAGAGGAGGAGATAGCATGAGTGCGGAACAGCGAGGGCAAAAAGGGGCGCCGGGAGGATCTTTTAGACCCGGCGGGGGACGACCGGGAGGTTTTGGCGGCGGGCCGATGGGAGGGCCCGTGGAAAAAGCCAAAAACGTTAAAGGTACGGTTAAGCGGATGCTGGTTTATTTACAGCCCCACACCACCCAATTAACAATTGTTTTTTTGTTTGCGATCCTGAGTACGATTTTTAGTGTGTTGGGCCCTAAAATCTTGGGTAAAGCGACGACTCGTCTATTAAACGGCATCATTGGTAAGTTGGTGGCCTATCAAAGTCATCAACCTGTCCCATCCATTGATTTTAAATATATCGGCACCATTATGCTGATTCTAATCGGCCTATATATTTTCAGTTCCATATTTACTTATATTCAACAATACGTGATGGCCGGAGTGGCCCAAAAGACAGTATTTGATATGCGCCGGGATGTAAATGATAAACTGGCCCGGCTGCCCTTGAAATATTTCGATGCGCGTTCCCATGGTGAGATCATGAGCCGGGTTACCAATGATATTGACAATATCAGCACTACCTTGCAGCAGAGCTTGACCCAACTGATAACTTCACTCTGTACCATTATCGGCGTAATTATTATGATGCTCACCATCAGTCCAATGCTAACATTGATTGCGCTGGTGACTTTACCAATTTCTTTCGGGGTGACAGCATTCATCGCCAAAAGCTCACAAAAGAACTTTAGCGCCCAACAAAAAGAGCTTGGAGATTTGAATGGTCATGTGGAGGAAATGTTTACCGGCCATAAAATTGTTAAAGCCTTTCGGCATGAAACGAAATCGATCCAACAATTCAGCGAAATCAATGATCGTCTGTATAGTGCGGGTTGGCGCGCCCAGTTTGTTTCGGGAGTCATTTTCCCTTTGATGCAGTTTGTTACCAATATTGGTTATGTACTGATCTGTATCGTAGGGGGAATTTATGTTATCAAAAAGAAAATTGAACTAGGCGATGTGCAGGCGTTTATTCAGTATTCCCAGCAATTTAGTCAGCCGATCGTCCAAACCGCCAATATCGCCAATATTTTGCAGTCCACCATCGCTTCGGCGGAACGGGTTTTTGAAATCCTTGATGAACCCGAGGAGATACCGGAACGGATTGACGCCCAAAGAATCGAATCGCCCCGGGGCGAGGTTAAATTTCAGCATGTCAAGTTCGGCTATAAGGAAGGCGTTACCCTTATCGAAGACATGAACCTTGAGGTCAAACCCGGTCAGACTATTGCCATTGTTGGGCCCACCGGTGCCGGTAAGACCACCTTGGTCAACCTCTTAATGCGTTTCTATGAGATCAACGAGGGAAAAATCACGGTCGATGGAGTTGATATCCGGGACCTAAGACGGGGCCAGTTGCGTACCATGTTTGGGATGGTGCTTCAAGACACCTGGCTTTTCAATGGGACCATCAAAGAAAATATCGCTTACGGCAGAGAAGGCGCGACTGACGAAGAGATCATTCGAGCCGCCAAAGCTGCTCATGCCGATCACTTTATTCGTGCTTTACCGCAAGGCTATAACACGGT
Source organism: Bacillota bacterium (assembly GCA_003501365.1). Lineage (GTDB taxonomy): Bacteria > Bacillota > UBA4882 > UBA8346 > UBA8346 > UBA8346. The sequence continues at coordinate 1,097 of DNPP01000413.1, read as the reverse complement.
TTTAAATGAGGAAGCATCGAATATTTCACAAGGTGAAAAGCAGCTCCTGACTATTGCGCGTGCTATCTTGGCCGATCCAGCCATTCTAATCCTGGATGAGGCCACCAGTAGTGTGGATACCCGAACTGAGGTTTACATCCAAAAAGCTATGAAAGAGCTGATGAAAGACAGGACTAGTTTTGTCATTGCTCACCGGCTATCAACCATTCGGGATGCCGAATTGATTCTGGTTATGAAAAACGGAACCATCATTGAAATGGGTAATCACCAGGAATTGATGGCTAAGGGCGGTTTTTATGCTGATCTCTATAATAGTCAGTTTACCGGCGCATACACGGATGAGCAAGCAGTTTAAATATCAGCAAACCTGAATATAGAAAGGAAGAATAGCTCATGAAAACTAAAATTGAAGAACATAAAAAACCGATTCTTACCGGAAGCATTGTTCTTGGCATTATCCTTATTGCAGGATTGGGGGGCCTATATTATTGGATTAGTACTTTTAGGTATGTCTATACCGATGATGCATCCATTGATGGCGATCATGTCTCCGTTAGCGCCAAGATGTTGGGACGAATCCAGAAGTTAGAAGTAGATGAAGGTGCCAATGTAGAGGAAGGGCAATTATTGGCCGAGCTGGACGACGCTGATTTACGGGCCCAAGAAAACCAATCCAACACCGGATTGGTCTCTGCCAAGGAAAACGTGATACTCAAAAGGGTGGATTTACAGAAAGCCCAGGAAGATTTCGAGCGGGCAGCGATTCAATTCAAATCCGGCTTCATCTCAAAAGAGGAGTATGACCATGCCAAAAATGCTTTCGACTCAGCCCAAGTCCAAAATTCAATCGCTGCTTCCCAAGTAAGCAATACCCAAGCTCAGTTAGGCGTGATTCAAACTCAATTAGGAAGTACCAAAATCTTTGCTCCAATCTCCGGAACCATTGCCAAACGTTCAGTCATGCCGGGCGAGGTCGTCCAACCCGGACAGGTCATCTTTTTAATCAACGACTTAAAGCACGTCTGGGTGACAGCTAATTTCGAAGAAACCAAAATCCGGTTGGTCCATCCTGATCAATCGGCAGAAGTGGATGTTGA
>DNPP01000225.1:4416-26175 GCA_003501365.1 Bacillota bacterium | reverse complement strand
TGAGATATTAAAATATAACCAACGATTGAAAGTCATGCATGAGATCGACCATGGAATCTTAGCAGCCAAATCGTTGGAGAAAATGACGGAATCGATATTACCCAATTTGGGAAGGTTGATGAATAGTCTTTGGACGTGTATAATGCTTTTTGACGATGAAGGCAAGAATATCAAGGCTTTAAGGATTGATGCCAGCGGAAAAATGGAGTGGAGCTTCGAGACGGTTTTTCATTTTCATTCAAACCTGCGGAAAATGTTTATGGAACTTAAACAAGGGAATGTTGTCTTACAAAGTGACCTTCGTGCAGTTTTTTCAAACTCCTTGACCCGAAAATTGCAGACGGAGGGCTTGAATACTCTTTTATGTGTGCCCTTAACCATTCAAGAAAGCTTGAATGGGGTTGTCTGTTTCGGCTCAAAAGAGAAGGGGGCATTTGACGCTGAATATATCGAAATGGCCAAAGAAGTTGCCAGAGAAATAGCAGTTTTTATTCGGCAATCCAGGTTGACGGATCAGATCAAGATCCAACGGGAAGAGATGCGGCAACTGGCTCAATATATTGTTATAGCCCAAGAAGAGGAGAGACATCGTTTGTCAAGGGAGTTACATGATGAAGCCGGTCAAGATTTGACGGCCCTGAAAATCGGGTTGGAACTTACTATGAGAGAGTTACCTCTTGAATTGCATTCAGTTCGTGAACGCCTGCTGGAATCCACCGTTCTGGTTGACACCACAATGGAACAGCTCCGCTCCCTGGCAAGGGGCCTTAGGCCACCGGCCATTGATACAATCGGTCTTAACTATACGCTGGATGATCTCTGTCAGGATTTCGCCAAGCGTTCCCATATCGCTGTTGAATATCGGGGCGAAGACGTACCGTTATTATCCGATGCCGCGAGGATATGCTTTTATCGTATTCTGCAAGAAGCGCTTACCAATGTTTATAAACACGCTGAAGCCAAACATGTTACCGTAACCTTTCGCCAAGATCCCAAATCAGTTTCTTTAATCATTCAAGATGACGGCAGGGGACTTCAACCAGTCGATAAGAAACGGGGGATAACGAAGGGAATTGGTTTGTTAGGGATGGAGGAACGACTAATGGCGCTGGGTGGGGAATTGATTATTCAATCACAAGCCGGGCAAGGAACTGAACTGATAGCCTGTATTCTTCGAGAGGACTCGACTCAATAATAAAAATGAACTTTGTAAATATTCTTAAGGCCACAATTGAAGCCTTTTTGATATGAATATGATATTTAGCGAGCTTTGTTCATAATTAAAGTGCTCTCAGTGGTCTAGTAGACTCAATAATCCGAGAGAGCCTTTTTCAAATAGTCAATCAATAAATTAAATTTACCGAAAATTTATTAATTAAATGCAAAATATAATTCACTTAAAATATAAATACAAAATTTTTACTTTAGTCTCTTTTTATGTAAAGACATGTTAAAATACAACCGATATTTAACTAACGATAAGAATAATTTAAAATTATAAAAGTATATAGTATAAATCATGAGAGGAGTGATAAAATAAAAAATAATTAAAATTTAATTTTAAGCCTATATTTTCAAGAACAAAAGAATTGTTTATAATTTACAGAAGGCGGTGTTGATAAGCATGTTTAATAATCGTAGTATTTATTTTAAATTACTTACATTACTTTTTATTGGATTGTTTTTAAATGGTGTTTTTTTCTTGGTTGGTTTTATTTATTCAGCAGGCAAGATGACTGAAACTTCCAAAAATGTGGCATCGGATAAAGTGTTAATCGAAGTTGAAAACAGTATGCAATTTGCCGTTCAAGCAACAATTTCGGCTATGCAAAACCTATATCAGGAAAATAGTAACCCTAAGTCCGTCTTGGAAGTCCGGGCCTTAATAAAGAGAGAATTTGATTCAGTCCGATATGGAGAGGCCGGATATTTTTTTGTATACCAATATGATGGTGTTCGTCTGGTTGCACCGGAGAATAAATCCCAAGAAGGAAAAAATTTGTGGGATTTAACGGATGCCAAAGGAAACAAACCGGTCCAGGAATTTGTGCAAGCCGCCAAGAAAGGCGGTGATTTTGTTCATTATATTTGGTTGAATCCGAAGACAAACAAGCAAGAAGAAAAATTATCCTATGTAGCTCCACTCGAGTTAGGGGATACTACATTAGCGGTTGGTACCGGCACTTATTTGCCGATGCTGGAGCAGACTCGTTCTGAAATTGCCGCAAAAATTAATAAAACGAAAAAGATGACTATTAATATGATTTTCATTATGGAAGTCATTATTATTATATCAATCCTATGCATCGTAATGTTTTTAATTAAGAATAGAATCGTGAATTTATTGAATAAAATGGTCGAAGCGATTAATCAGAGTGCCGGACAAGTAGCGGCGGCGTCAAATCAGTTATCATCCTCGGCCGGGCAATTATCCCAAGGGAGTGCTGAGCAAGCATCGGCAATTGAGGAAAGTTCATCGACTTTGCAAGAAGCTACTTCAATGTTACAGCAGAATACGGAAAATACGAGAGAAGCTGCAACACTTGCTGAGCAGTCCAGAGAATCGGCCAATAAAGGTAGTACAGAGATGCAAGAGATGATGACATCAATTCAAGAGATTAGGAAATCGAGTGATCAAATTTCAAAAATCATCAAAGTCATTGATGATATTGCATTTCAGACCAATATCCTGGCATTAAACGCTGCAATTGAAGCGGCTCGGGCCGGAGAAGCCGGAATGGGTTTTTCTGTGGTGGCCGAAGAAGTAAGGAACTTGGCTCAGCGTAGTGCACAGGCAGCTAATGATACGACCGCTATTATTGAAACAAACATCGAACTTTCAAGTAAAGGCGTTAATACGGCTGAGAAAGTCCGGGAAGCTTTAAATGACATTACTGCTCACGCGAAAAAAGTCAGTGAATTAATGCAAGAAATTTCGGCTGCCAGTCAGGAGCAGGCGCAGGGAGTAAATCAAGTCAATCAAGGAATGGCTCAAATTGAAACAGTAACTCAACAAAATGCGGCTACGGCAGAAGAGAGTGCAACAGCATCGGAAGAGTTAAGCGCGCAAGCAGATACCATGCAAAGAATCGTTCGAGACCTTTTACAACTGGTAAACGGCCGATCCGGCTTCGCAAAGAATGAAACGGAAAATCGCAGCAATCAATTTTTAGAATCCGGATCGTCAGAGTTGCAGAAAATCCCCCATAAAAAAACTAGTAATTCTTCACTTAAGGCATATGGTAAGGTTGAGGTCATATCACCGGAAGAAGTAATACCGCTCGAAAGGGATCCGGATAAATTTTAGTTGTAAATCAGTTTATTAATCAAAAGGCTTTTAAGACCCTAAAATAGGGTCTTTTTCTTTTTTAAAGTAGGGTTCCCCATTTCAGATGGCAGATAAATAAATTATGGGGTTAAGATTAGTTTTAAACCAACAGCCCAGAGGTTTTGAATCAGCTTGCAGTTAAACCTCAGCTTTTCTGCGATGAAAGGCATTCGTTTTCCGTTTCTTGGAAGCGTAGCTTGATGACATTGGCCGGGGACCTCTCCTTTGTTAGTTGGTGCTAATCAATCACGCCGGAAGAGGTAATTCAGCTGGAAGAAGATTCCGATCGGTTTTAACGGGTAACTGTCTGCTAAAGGAGATCTTCAAATAGGAGAAACTAATTAACAGCCTAAAAATAGAAGGTAATGCAGGATGCTTCGGATGAGGTTATTTTTGCATTATCTTTTTTGTCTAAAATAATAAGCAAGGGAGGTAATTAAAAGTGGGTTATTTATCAATAATAGATCGATTCCATCTTTTTCGAAAGGAGCCAAAATGTATCAACGCGATATCGCACATATTATTGTCCAAACGCTTAAGAGGACAACCGGAAAAGGACCAAACTTGGTCAAAGTAAATATCTCAGAGAATGTAATTATTATAGATATAAAAGGGGCATTAACCACTCTTGAGCACACTTTGATTAAAAAATCTTGTCAAAATGTGCTTTTAGTCAAAGTAATCCGCAAAAAAATTATTAATGCTGAATTAGCTAATATAACGGCTGAATTTAAACAGTTGACGCATATGCCGGATTTACAGATTAAATGTTTCACTTCGGAGATTGATTATGAGAATGATCGACAGATTATTCTATTTATTTGTAATAAATTTTTGCTTGAATACTCGTACTAAAAAACATGGCGGAGATTTAAAATAGTAACAGTTATTCGAAGACCACGCTGAACAGGCTGAACAGGCATCGTCCATCGAAGAAACTTCGTCTACCATACAAGAATCCGCGACCATGTTATCGGCTCCACTGCAAGATAAAATTTGTATAATTTAATTAAAAATTCCATAAATTACAGAATTATTTAGTCAACCCAATTTTTTATAAAGCTTTATTCCAATCTTTTGTAAAACTATTTCCAAATTTATGTAAAGTTATTTTAAAATAAACCGATATTTAAAAACAGCGAACAAAAAATTATTTATAAAAACATCACTGATTGATTTGTTTTTTTGTAGTTTTTCTATATATAAACAATTAACTCAGTTACCTATCTCAAAGTTGCCAAAGAAGATCTTCAATAAAGAAGAAAATTGATTAACAACTTACTCAAGGAAGGTAATGCAGGATGCTTCTGATGAAGCTATTTTTGCATTACCTTTTTTTGTTTTATAGAATAATTTGCAAGGAGGTAATTAAAGTGTTATTTATCTATAAGAGATCGATTCCACCTTTTTAGAAAGGAGCCAAAATGTACCAACGGGACATTGCGCATATTATTGTCCAAACGCTAAAGGTTACTACTGGGAAGGGACCAAATTTGGTCAAAGTCAATATTTCAGAGAATGTAATTATTATAGATATAAAAGGGGCATTAACCACTCTTGAATCCACTTTGATCGAGAAATCGCATCAAAATGTGATTTTAGTCAAAGCTATTCGTAAAAAAATTATTAAGGCAGAATTGGCAAATATAACGGCTAAAATTCAAGAATTGACGCATATGTCGGATTTACAGATCAAATGTTTCAATTTAGAAATTGATTATGAAAATGATCGGCAGATTATCCTATTTATTTGCAATAAATTTTTACTTGAATAATTTTACTAAAAACATACAGGAGGTCGATTTTAAATATTGAGAGTCTAATTAATCTTAGGAAGTGATCGGATGGAAACTCAGGGAGGGAAATACCTGACTTTTTTATTGGATGAGGAGAAATACGGAATACCCATTAAAAAGGTCAAAGAGATCATCGGGATGACGGAGATAACCGATATTCCCAAAACCCCAATTTATATCAAGGGAATTGTCAACTTACCGGGTAAGGTCATCCCGTTGATGGATTTGCGGCTGAAATTGGGTATGGGGGAAAAGCCCTACAATGATGGTGTCTGTATTATCGTAATTGAGGTCCATTTAACGGAAACGCAACGGTTGGTGGGTATGGTTGTCGATGCCGTCGCCGATGTAGTCAAAATTCAAAAAGCGGATATCGAACCGCCGCCGGAGTATAACGTCCAAAGCAAGGGAGATGTCGTAACCGGCATCAGTAAATTAAAAGATAAGATTATCCTGATTTTGGACATTGAGAAGATTTTCAATCGCGATGAACTCATTCGCATGGAAGAGAAATATCTTTCAGGAAACGAAAACGAACACGAACAGGACACGGTAGTGGAGTCTATGCAAATAGTGGATTGATAATAAATTGATAACAACGAGGAGGATTTTCAATGAAAAAGAAACGTAAACTGTCGACCCGTTTAATACTTGGTTTTGGGGCGGTATTGGGCATAATGCTTGTAATAATAGGGGGGAGTTTATTAAGCTTAAATCAGATCAAAGCCAGTATGGACAATATACTTAATGTTAACGATGTTAAAATCGAATTATCGCATCAGATCATAGAGGCTTTTCAACAAATTTCGGACAGTGCCAAAGCTGAAATTTTATATACTGATTCACAATCCCTGAACCAAGAGAAGACAAAGATCGAAAATGCCAGAGCACAATTTCAGAAAGCATATGATACGTTGATGAAAATGCGGACACGCACTGCAGAAGGCCTAAGGCTGCGTCAAAAAATAGGGGAATTGGTAAAGATTGCGCAACCTTTAAATGACCAAGTGCAAGAATTGAGGCAAGCCAATAAGAATGCCGAAGCATTAGCTTTATTGATACAACAAGCCGGACCTGCGACACAGAATGCTATAGATGTTGCGGCCCAATATGTTCAATTAAATCAACGCTATAATCAAAATGAAAATATAGCCGCCAAAAAGGTTTACCTAAGTTCTTTTATGTTATCATTAATAATGGGCTTAGTTGCTCTAGTGACGGGAGTATTAATTACCTATTATCTCACTCGGAGTATCACCAAATCGATCAATAATATTGCGAATGCGTTGAATGAAGGTGCCAACCAAGTAGCTGTCGCTTCCGAGCAACTAGCCTCGGCTAGTCAACAACTGGCAGAGGGTAGCGCCGAACAGGCCTCTTCCATCGAAGAAACTTCGTCAACCCTGCAAGAATCCGCTTCCATGTTACAACAAAATAATGCCAATACCAAACAAGCGGCCGGGTTATCTGAAAACACTAAAGAAACAGCCAATAAAGGCAATGATGAGATGCAAGAAATGATGACTGCAATCAGTGAGATTAAAAAATCCAGCGACCAGATTGCCAGGATTATCAAGGTCATTGACGACATCGCCTTTCAAACCAATATATTAGCGCTGAACGCCGCTATCGAAGCCGCCCGGGCCGGTGAGGCGGGAATGGGTTTTGCGGTCGTGGCGGAAGAGGTAAGGACCTTGGCCCAGCGTAGCGCGCAGGCAGCCAAAGATACCACGGCGATGATTGAATCCAATATCGATTTATCCGGCAACGGAGTTACGGTGGCGGGAAAAGTACGAGATGATCTGAATGAAATAACCGTACAAACCAAAAAAGTAAGCGAACTTATCCAAGAGATTGCCGCTGCCAGCCAGGAACAGACTCAAGGAATCGAACAAGTAAATAAGGCGGTCACCCAAATGGAGACGGTGACCCAACAAAATGCCTCCAATGCTGAGGAAAGCGCTTCAGCTTCCGAAGAATTAAGCGCGCAGGCCCAAAATTTACGGGAAATTGTGCAGCAATTGTCGCAAGTGGTCAACGGCAGTAATGGGACCGGATTGGAAACTATAAATAAGGATGTGATTAAACGCAATACTACGATACAACCCACCGGCCAATCTACTATGAAAATACTGCCGGATCATGGAGCGACCGCTCATCAAGTCGAAAACCCTCACGGTAACTCGAATAAGATGTTACCTGGGGATAAGGACGGACGCAAGACAAAGGTAGTATCTCCGGAGGATGTAATTCCACTGGGAAAAGATAATAAGTTTTAATCATAATCTTGGTGCGACCATTTTTATTGAGTTAATCAAGGAAAATGATAACCCGCGAAGGGGTTTACTCTCTCTTGCTCATAACAAGGGAGAGTAAAAAGGAAATATGTCACGGCATAATATTGTTTAAATATATTAAATTAGTAATAAATATATTTATTTTGAAAATTGGGTTTATGATAATTTTTAGACGTAAAGTTATTTTTATATAGAACCGATATTAAAAATAATGAGTTATAAAATTTTAGTATCATTACTACTGATTGTCTTAATGCAAGGAATAAAAATTATTTTCAAAAGGAAGAAGACTATTTGATTATTTAAAGAAAAACTAAGAATAGAATGATGGATTCAATTTAACCTCGATCCGGCAAGTAAGTGACAATTTTTCTGAGGCTTTTGGGGTTACTTGCCGGGTTCAAGTTTAAAAAAAGTAGTTTCTCCGGATGAAGTGGTAACTTTTGAAGAAACCTGAATTAATTTTAAAGTATTTGATTTAGAGTCGGCCACGTTTAGTGGTCTGCTCTAGCCTAAAATCTTCGAGTAATCGATTTAAAGATATGTAGGTAAAGAATATTTAAAATTTTTTGGAAGGTTGGAGAATAGATGAAAATCCTTTCAATCGATAATTTAAAAGAAAACATGCAACTTGCACGGAGTATTTATTCAGCAAAGGGCAATGTATTATTGGCGGAAGGAACTTATTTGACCGATAAATATATTAAGAAATTAGAAAGGTTTGGCGTATCCACATTATATATAACCGATCAACGCATCGGGCAGGTTGAAGTGGATGAATTAGTAAAGATTCAAACCAGAAATGAAGCCACCAAGATCACCAAAAAGCTTATGACGAACATCAGCAAAGGCAAAGCTCTAGACAGTGAAAAAATCGTGAAAGTTGTCGATGACATCATTAAAGAATTAATTGACAATCCGAATATCATTATTAATTTGGTTGAAATGCGGGTCATGAATGACTATCACTTTTCACATAATGTAGGGGTTTGTTTATTAGCACTAGTTACCGGCATGGCTCTCAATTACAACGATTCAAAGTTGAAGCTACTGGGAACCGGTGCGATTTTGCACGATATCGGAAAAGCAAAAATACCGCTGGAGATTCTCAATAAAAAAGGGAAGCTTACCAAATTCGAATATTCTGATATTCAAAAGCATCCCCAAATTGGCTATGATATTTTAAAGGAATGCGCCGATATTAATTGGTTGTCGGCTTGCGTCGCCTGGCAGCATCATGAGAGATCTGATGGATCGGGATATCCGCTAGGGATTAAGGGGTTTCAGATTCAGGAGTTTTCAAGAATAGTGGCGTTGGCTGATGTGTACGATGCAATGTCTACCGACCGCATTTACCGAAAACGATTTTTGCCCCATCAAGTGATTGAATACATTCGTGATCAAGGACAGCTCATCTTCGATCCGGATTTAACGGCTATATTTTTACAAAACATAGCCCCGTTCCCAATCGGCAGCACCGTAGTTTTGGAAAACGGTGAAAGAGGGGTAGTCATTGATGTCACCAAAGATTTTCCAACCCGTCCGGTTGTGAAAGTGCTTTATGATCGGAATGATAGACTTCTGGCAGTACCGAGTGAGAAGGATTTAAAAAAGGAATTGACTTCATTTGTTATTAAAGTCATTGATGATAACGAGGAATCTCATGTAGCTAACCAGGGCGGCATTACGGGGAAAAAGCATTACAAACATAAGATGATTGCATTGTAGGAAATTTATAGAAGTTTATGTTTGATAATCCAGTTGATTGTTTAGGGTGATAATCAGGGGAAATATTCTTTTTGAAAACTGCTGATAAACCTCAAGAAAAATAGAGCGGCTACCGAAATATTTAATGGGTATCGGATTTTGAAGAACGATTTAATGCCGTTATCTTATATCAAATCATTGTAAAAGCGGAGGAGGAAGTATTTAAATGGCTCAAACTTGTAATGTGCTTGTGGTTGACGATTCACCCATGGTTTTTAAGGCAGTAAAACGGGCTTTGGAACCGGAAGGTTTCCAAGTAATGGATCAGGCCTTTAACGGGCAGGAAGGGCTGGAGAAGATCGCGGTCTTAAACCCTGATGTGATCATTCTCGATGTCACGATGCCGATTATGGACGGTATCCAAACCGCGGAAGCTTTATTTCAAAGAAATCCGACGGCCAAAGTGATTATGTTAAGCGCTATGGGAGATGATGACTTGACCAGCAAGGCCAAGCGAATGGGTGTAAAGCTTTTCTTGACCAAACCATTTAAACCGGAAGAATTGGTAAGTAGTATCCGCAGTATCATTTAAGGAGGGCAAATGAAATGGAACAGGATAAATTCAATTATTTTTGTAACTGCTTTGAGGATGCTCTGAAAAAAACATTTGCCCAACTGGCAGAGGTTGATTTGAGCAATTGTGATAGTCAACCGGCGGATTCCACTAAAAAACTTTCATCTGTTGTTGGAGTGGTTGGTGTTAACAAAGGACGAATTCATATTGCCATGGCTGAGGATTTGGTAAAGAAACTATATGAGTCGGCCAACGGAGAATCAGCTACGGATGAGATGGATCTGTGTTTTTATCTTGCCGAATTTACCAATATGATCACCGGCAGTGGAATCACTGTGGTAAACAATACTTATAGGGGAAGCGATCTCCGCTTAACTCCACCGGCGATTTTTGCCGATGAAAAATTAGATATTGCCACTCCACAAGTACAGTCAGCCCAGAAATCGTATCAAACAAAACTTGGGCCGGTAATGATCGAGATTGGATTTGAAGGAGAATAAATCGCATGGAGCTGAAAGACTCATTTATTCAAACAATGAGTGAAGTCATGCCGATTTTTAGGGTGAAGCCCCATTTTAAATGCGAAGAAGAAGCTGAAACACAGTTTTTGGTGTCTGCCGATCAAATAAACGTCCTTAATAGTTTTTCTCATGCTTTCCAAGGAAATATTTTATTCGGATTTAGTAAAGCATTGACTTTAAAGATAGTTTCCAATGTAAAAGGCGCAACAGTGCCGGCAATTGATGATGAGTCTCAAAATACTATCGGCGAGATCGCAACTTTGGCAGTGAATGTGGCAATGAGTAAATTTAAAGCAATTAATTCGATATATATTTCTCCTCCGGTGTGTATCCGCGGAGAAAATGTAATCTCAATGATCAGCAGGGTTAAAACGACGAAATTATTTTTTCAAGTTGAAGGCGATAGTGATCTGATATCGATTGCTTATTACATTGAACCTGGACTCGGCTAAATTACCGAGTGCTGATAGAGAAGGGAGAGGGATCAAAAGATGATCATCGACGGTGGCAAGTTTTTAACATTTTATTTGGATCAAGAGTTATATGGGATTCCAATTAACAAAGCCCGCGAGATTATTGGCTTGATGGAAATTACCCATATTCCCAAGACCCAAAATTATATCAAAGGCGTAATTAATCTGCGGGGTAAGATTATTCCAATTATTGATCTGCGCTTAAAGTTCGGAATGACTGAGAGGCCCTATACTGATCGGACTTGTGTAATAGTAATTGAAATCGGGCTCCGGGAAGCGCGCCATTTAGTTGGAGTCGCAGTGGACAACGTGGCAGAGGTAGTTACTATTCAACAATCGGAGATCGAGCCGCCGCCTGAATACGGTGCCCAAATGAACGGTGACTTTATAGCCGGAGTCGGTAAAATCAAAGAAAAAGTGGTAATGATCTTGGATATCGAAGAAATATTGAGTCGGGATGAGTTGACCCATATTGCCTGAGTCGAGCGCCGTAGAGTAAATAACCATTCATTATCATGGTAACCAATTGGTGAGTGCTTTGTGCTTATAATACTGAATTAGTGGAGTATTGTTATGGACGAACTCAAAACATATTTTCTAAATCCGGGTTATATTTTTGCAAGTCAGGAACCCCATTTGATTCATACGGTGCTGGGTTCTTGTGTGGCGGTTTGTTTATGGGACAGTCATCATCATTACGGTGGTATTTGCCATTATATATTAAGCAAATCCGATAAATGGGAGCGCAGTGGGAAGTACGGGGAGGTAGCCATACCTCATTTAATCCGATTAATGTTGGAGATGGGTTCCACCAAGGCAACGCTAAAAGCTCATATCGTCGGCGGCGGGGATAATGCGAATTTTCACTCAAAAGTAGGTGAAGAAAATGCAGAGTTAGCCGATAAACTACTAAAAAAAAATCAGCTTGAGGTATTAACCCGGGATGTAAAAGGCCAATTTGGACGAAAAATTATTTTTAATAGCGGGAGTGGCGAAATCTTGATTTATAAAATCAACGATATCCGTAGCGATGATTGGTATGACAGCAAAGGACTCAGGAATGAAGGGGATAAAAATCGATCATCGAATAGTTTTCGCTAAAATTTAGATCGAAAGAGCCAAACAGGCACATCTTTTAAATAGACCATCTCTGATAGGGTTTTTAAATATATTTCCAATAAAAATATGGAAAATCGGTTGAATAAAGCAATTGATTTTGTTATTATTTATTTAGTTATACTTACTTTAAAAATATTGCTTTTATTTTAACCTGAATTCGGCAAGAAACTGCATTAATTCATATCAAATAAAAACTTGCCGGATTCAGACAATAAACCCGATTTGGCCAATTTTTCCGCATCACAGCGGGGAAATGCAATGTACTTGCCGGATCGAGGTTCAATTGGTTGGCTGGGAACAAAACAACTTAACCGATAATAGCAAATCCGGTGAAAGCCGGGGACGCAAAGCCACGGGTCTAAAGCTAAGACGGGTTCGTTTGCATCGAATTTGTTTTACGCCATTGATCGCCGGGTTGCCGAATTAAAAAGTTGTTTTTTTATTTGCTGTAAGCATATCATCCTTTATTGTAAGATAAATTTGCTCTCCGTCATATCGGTTTGAATGTAAATGCAAATGTGTAGTAATGATTTGGAGATCACCATGGCAGATTCTAAAACTTACTTTTTGCAACCGGGGTTTATCATTGCAAGTCAGGAACTTCATTTAATTCATATTATTTTAGGTTCATGTGTGGCGGTCTGTCTGTGGGATAGCAAGCAAAGACTCGGCGGCGCATGCCATTATATTTATCCCAGATACTCTGGTCAGAAACCAAACGGCAAATTTGGCGATGTTGCGATTTCCCAATTAATACGCTTGATGCTGGATCTAGGTTCGGATATAAACCACTTAAAAGCCCATATTGTCGGTGGAGGAAATAGACTTGACTCTAGTTCGTGCCTGGGCACTGATAATGCCAAAATCGCTGAAACCATACTGGAGCAACACCGGATAAAAGTTGTAACCACAGCGATTGGCGGTTCGCTCGGGCGAAAAGTAATTTATAACAGTATGAGTGGTAAAATTTTGGTTTATCAAACCGATGGGGTCCGGCAAAATGATTGGTATGAATAACCAAGCCGGAATTGAAACTGATAGTTTGAATGAAATACAGTGAGCTATTATCAAATATGACAGGGAGGGATTGGAATGAAGATGCAGGGCGGAAAATTTTTATCGTTTATATTAGGAGCAGAGGTTTACGGGATCCCGATTAAAGAGTCCAAGGAAATCATCGGGATGATGGAGATTACCCATATTCCGAAGATGCAAAATTACATCAAGGGGGTAATCAATTTGCGGGGCAAAATTATTCCAGTTGTCGATCTACGATTGCGTCTGGGTATGGAAGAACGAGAGTATGATCAGAGAACCTGTATTATAGTGGTTGAGGTCAAGACCCAGGGAAATCAACGTTTGATGGGAATGGTTGTTGATTCGGTCGCTGATGTCGTTACCATTCCAGCCGGTGATATTGAGCCTCCGCCTGAGATTGGCACTCAAGTTGAAGGCGCTTTTTTGACCGGCCTCGGTAAAACCAAGGAACGGGTCATCATGCTTTTGGAGATCGATATGGTCCTAAACCGGGAAGAACTGGATAAAATTAAAGCCGATGTAAGTGGTAAATAGAGATTGGGATCTTTTGGAGTAATGCCGGGAGTACGCGGTATTACTTTTTTTATTGAGACGGTAGGGAAAAGGCAAGCAATACACTAAAGAAAGCTAAGAATTGATTGCAAGATGAATGGGTATTATTAATAGTTGATGGAGGTCGCAGCGATGAAAATGAAACTTAGTGCCCGTATTATATTCGGTTATGTTGTGGTACTAACCATGGTTGTTGTTTTGGTTGGTATTTCGCTTTTTACGATGAATTCATTCCGTGGCAATTTGAATACTGTGCTTGAAAATGCCGAAGAGATAAGATTGGTGGGGATTATTAAACAATCAGCATTGATCGTTACCAGAAACACCCGGGGGAATATCGTATTTGCCGGTGATCCGGCAACTTTAGAAAAACTTAAAAATGAGACTGCGGCCGCCCGGGCGGATTTGGATGAGGCGATGGCTTCTTTACAAAAACTACCCTTATCTGCAGAAGAGAAAGATTTATTGGCCAGTTATAATAAGGGGAGACTTCGGTCCAAGGCCATCAATGATCAGGTGGCTAAATTGATTGGTGCTAAAAAAGATGCCGAGGCTGCCGTTCTGTTGGCCACTCAGGCGGATCCGATGTCCCAAGAAACCCTGGTTCAGCTTCAGAAACTTATTGATTATGCCGAACAAAAAAACAATGAAACGAAGAACAGTGTGCTGGATACATTTTCGTTTTCTTTTCAAACCTTAATAATTTTAACTGTCATCTGTATCTTGGTTGGATTAATAGGCGCCTTTTTGATAGCCCGGAGTATCACAAAACCTATTCAAAAAATAACAACCGGACTGAATGAAAGTTCAAATCAGGTTGCCGCAGCATCAACCCAACTCCATGCAGCGGCGCAGCAGTTATCCCAGGGGAGTTCGGTTCAAGCTTCATCCATTGAAGAGACCTCTTCGACCTTGCAAGAAACCTCATCCATGCTGCTGCAAAATACCGCCAATACCAAACAAGCGACCGGATTATCGGAGCAAGCCAAAGAATCCGCCAATAAAGGAAATCATGAGATGCAAGCAATGATGGATTCGATACAGGAGATCAAAAAATCCAGCGACCAGATTGCCAAGATCATTAAAGTTATTGACGATATCGCTTTTCAAACCAATATTTTGGCTTTGAATGCGGCCATTGAAGCGGCCCGGGCCGGTGAAGCCGGAATGGGTTTTGCCGTGGTGGCGGAGGAAGTAAGAAATCTGGCGGGACGCAGCGCCCAGGCTGCAAAGGATACAACTAGTATTATCGAAGCGAATATCGAACTCTCCGAAAAAGGAGTTCATGTTGCCGAGAGAGTTGGTCAGGCTTTGGCCGAAATAACTATTCAGGCTAAAAAGGTCAATGAATTAATGGACGAGATTGCGGCAGCCAGTCAGGAACAGTCGCAAGGAGTCGAACAAGTAAATAAAGCGATGACCCAAATGGAGACTATTACCCAGCAAAATGCCGCCAGTGCGGAGGAGAGCGCCTCGGCAGCGGAGGAACTCAATGCCCAAGCCGATAGTATGAGAAAGATTGTAGAAGAATTGGCGCATTTGGTAGATGGGAAAGTTGCGGTTATTCAAAAGGAAATGGCATTACCGGCTCCGAATCACAGAGCTATTGTTGCGCAAGTCGGTAATCAAAAACCCCAACTCAACACCAAGGTAATCGCTCCCGAAGATGTAATCCCGCTGAATAAGGATCATCAACAGTTTTAATTCTCAGCGTTTTTTTGACCTTGTGAAGATTATCTGCTTTTTCTGGGAATTCGAATAACCAATTCGTTTAATACCGTGGATTGAGGACGAATCATTAAAAGGTCAATAATTTTCACTAACAGAGCCAAGAAGTATGATGAGGAGAGTGTTTTTGGATGCTAAAGAATCAAAAATTAAGTGTGAAATTGATCACTATTATGCTTTTACTGGCCTTAATACCTTTTTCCCTGCTCAGTATATATGCTTTGAGCGTTTCCCAAAAAAGTATTAGCCTAATTAGCAAGAGCAAGCTAAATGTATATGGGAGCAAGAAACGTCAAGATTTTGAAAATTGGCTTCAACAAGGAGTGGCCCAGCTAAAAGTGATGGCGGCCTCTCGTGATATATATCAGCCTCTTAATACGCTAAAAGCAACGGGCTGGAATCTCAAAACTCCTGTCTGGACAAGCCAGGTTGAAAATGTTTACGCTTATATGTCATCTTCGAAGGAAAAATTGGGGTTACCTGCTATCACTCTTATCGGAGGAAATGGGACTATAGCGTACAATACGACACGAAACAATATCGGTGCGGATTTGAGAAATAGAGACTATTATATTGAGACTATGAAGGGAGAGCCATATATATCCAATATATCCTATTCTCCACTTCTCAAGGATTATACAATAATTATCGGTGTTCCGGTATTCTCTGCCGGTGATCATGGAGAAGTTATTGGAGTGCTGTCGATTTTACTCAGATCTCGAGATATTAACCAACTGGTTTTGAATGGCATCGGGGGTATCGGGAAAACAGCCGATGTTTACTTGGTAAACCCTGAAGGAACTTTGGTTACCAAGCCCCAATATAGTCAATTAACCCCATTCAAAGATAAAATTCATACTCATGCTGCTCAAAGACTTGTATCACAACTTACAGCAGGACAAACTGATTTCGAGGAAGTATCCCAATACAAGAATTTTCGTGGAGGTTCGGTTCTCGGTTATTATGGAATTCTTCATATTGGTAAGAATATGGAAGGGATCATAGTTGAAGTTGCGGCTGAGGAGGTTTTGCATTCGATTCGAGAGCTACAAAGCGGATTGTTGTTTTTTTGTTTGACAATGATTG
The DNA here is from genome assembly GCA_003501365.1 of Bacillota bacterium. Taxonomy (GTDB): domain Bacteria; phylum Bacillota; class UBA4882; order UBA8346; family UBA8346; genus UBA8346. The sequence goes on along the minus strand of DNPP01000225.1, from coordinate 9,956 downwards.
GAGTTATCTTGGTTATTAGTTGGAGTTTTGCCCGTAGCATATCCAAACCCATTATTTACTCCATCAGCGGGTTGAGCGAAAGTTCCAACCAGGTTACGGTTACTGCCCGGCAACTTGCGACTTCCAGTCAACAACTCTCGGAAGCCAGCACTGAGCAAGCTAGTTCAATTGAGGAAACCTCGTCAACCATTCAAGAAGCTTCTTCAATGATTCAACAAAATAGTCTCAATACCAAACAAGCGGCACAACTTTCCGATGATACCAAGCAAGCGGCGGAGAACGGTAATCAGGAAATGCAGGCGATGTTGAATTCGATGCATGAAATCAAGAAATCCAGTGATAAAGTATCGAAGATCATCAAAGTAATCGATGATATTGCTTTCCAAACCAATATTCTAGCTTTGAACGCCGCGATCGAAGCAGCCCGGGCCGGTGAAGCAGGGATGGGATTTGCCGTAGTGGCTGAGGAGGTTAGAAATCTGGCTCAAAGGAGCGCACAAGCAGTCAAGGAAACCACCGAAATCATTGAAGATAATATGGAGCTTTCAGATAAAGGCGTTAATGGAGCGGAAAAAGTGCGCGCTGCTTTAAATGAAATCGCCGTGCAAGCTAAAAAAGTTAGTGAATTAATGAATGAAATCGCTGCTGCCGGTCAGGAGCAATCGCAGGGGATTGAACAGGTAAACAGGGCTATTACCCAGATGGAGACAGTTACCCAACGGAATGCTTCAACCGCCGAAGAGAACGCCTCGGCTTCCACAGAATTGGATACACAAGCCCGAAATCTACAAAAGGTAGTGGAACAATTATTGGAAGTGGTTAATGGAAGAAAATCCATGATGGAATCGGGATTGACGCACCTTCCCGTTACACATCAACCTCAGATATCGCAGGGGACATCCGTTAATCAATCGCGAATTCAATCGAATAGTGGATTGACGAATAATAATGAGATCAAAACAAGAGTCATTACTCCTGAAGAAATAATTCCATTGGGAAAAGACCCGAATAAGTTCTAAAAGCACCGGAGAACAAGTCGCCTCGATCCGGCAAGTACATTGCAATTTTACCGCTGTAACGCGGAAAAATTGGCCGGACCGGGTTTATTGTCTGAATTCGACAAATTCTTATTTGATATGAATTAATGAAGCTACTTGCCGGATTCAGGTTAAAGTAATGCTAAGTATTACTGTACAGTGTAGAAAGAAAAATAGCTTTTATTTTTACAAATTATATGAATCGGTCTTGACAATGGGACCAGCCTTAACTATCATTAAAATAAGTTTTATTTCGTTAAGTCGATAAATTACTTATATTGATGGTTCATTATTTACAACTTAGCTGATAATAGCAAATCCGCCGAAAGGCGGAGACGCAAAGCCACGGGTCTAAAGCCGAAACCAATAGTTGGTAGCGGCTATGATCGCCAGGTTACCGAAGATGGGTTGCTTTTTTATTTTCTACCTCAAGGAGGGGAGATGAAAGTAGCTTAAAAATTATTAGTTTGAGATTATAAAACGTGATATTTTGTAATTACAGTTTAAGAGAAAAAAGCAAAAAATAAATCGGATGGTAAATAAAAAAATCATAATAAAGACATTGGAGAGACCATGCAAAACAAACTGAAGATCGGTACGCGAGTTATGCTGGGCTTTGGCAGTATGATGGTTATTGTTTTGATTTTGATCGTTATTTCACTTTTCAATATGGAAAGAATCAACAAGCAAATGAGTGGGATGGCTGTGAATTCGGAAAAAATTCGTTTGCTTAATGTGGTCAAGAAGTCCATTTATCTTATTTCCCGGGATATCCGGGGGATGGTTTTATTCACCGATGCCACGGCCAAGCAGAATGCCTATCAAGAATTCGCCACCGCTCGTGAAGAACTTAATAAAGCTGTCGATTCTTTAGATAGGATCCCAATGTCCATTGAAGAGCAGGAGAGTTTTGAAATAATCAGAAATTCTGTAAGCTATATCCGCCCTCTCAATGATCAGGCAATTGAACTTGTTAAAAACAACAAAAATGCGGAAGCAATTGCGTTGCTGTTAAATAAAGCAGAACCTGCGATGAATGAATGGGTTACCAATTTGGAGCAATGTGCCGGTTTAGAAGAGAAGCTTTCGACAGAAGCGCAAAACATGGCGGCAAGAACCTACGTTAGTTCTTTTGTAGTTTTACTTTTGCTGGGAATCATCTTTATTGTGCTTGGCATGATAGTAAATGTAATTATTACCCGCAGTATCACCGGACCGGTTAATAAAATCGCCAGGGCTCTTACAGAAGGAGCGGATGAAGTTGCAACGGCATCCAATCAATTAGCTGCATCGGCGGGACAATTGTCTCAGGGTAGTTCCGAACAAGCTTCTGCTATTGAAGAAACGTCCTCAACCCTCCAGGAAACATCATCAATGCTGCAACAAAATACTGCCCATACCGAACAGGCTGTTCAACTGTCAGAGCAGGCTAAAACATCCGCCGATAAAGGCAACAATCAAATGCAGGAAATGATGAATTCGATTCTGGAGATTAAAAAGTCCAGCGGCCAAATTTCCAAGATCATTAAAGTTATTGATGATATTGCTTTCCAGACCAATATCTTAGCTTTGAATGCCGCTATCGAAGCGGCCCGCGCTGGAGAATCCGGAATGGGGTTTGCCGTGGTGGCTGAAGAGGTAAGAAATTTAGCCGGGCGTAGTGCACAGGCGGCCAAGGATACTACCGCTATCATTGAAGCGAATATTGAACTTTCAGGGAAAGGGGTCGGTGTCGCTGAAAAAGTACGGGAAGCTTTAGCAGAGATAACCACACAGGCAAAAAAAGTCAGTGAATTGATGGGCGAAATATCCGCCGCCAGTCATGAACAGGCGCAGGGGGTGGAACAAGTCAATCGGGCGATGAATCAAATTGAAAATGTGACCCAACAAAATGCATCCAATGCCGAAGAGAGTGCCACAGCGGCAAGTGAGCTGAATACTCAAGCGGATAATATGCGCAAAATCGTCAATGAACTTACAAAGTTGGTCAATGGAAAGGAAAACAAGAAGGGTGATAATTTGCTTACCGTTTCAAAGGAGATCAATCAATTGTCCGACCATTCCGAACAGCCTATTGAGAATGCCGACGCTGCTTCTCAGAAACTTTTAGCCGCCCAAGACGAGCATTCCGAGAATAAGACCGATAAAAAAACGATGGTTGTTTCGCCCCAAGATATAATTCCAATGGAAACGGATAATAAGTTTTAGCGCGAACGTCATTTATGTTGACAATCTCCCATCGCCTTTGTTAGAATGAGAGAGTAAAAAACAATCATATTTATATAGAAGTGTACCTAGGGTTCCGCTAAAATATATCAAAGATATAAAATATATCGAAGATATATTAGAGGTCCGGTCCAAGTGGTACAGGCACCGCAAGGTGTTACACCGTAGAGGGATAAAAACCCGGGCGGATAGGTTCTTTTACAATGACCTATCCGCTTTATGTTTTCTAAGATCAATTTAGAGCAACTATTGTCTTTTTGAAGCAAATTTGGATAAGGAGCTGATTTTTTGGAGCGGGATCTCTTTTTAAATCTGAGTCCGTTAGACCATCGTTATTATGTTTCGAACCGAGCCCTTTTTAACCAATTGGCGGAGTTTTTTTCGGAAAACGCCTATATTCATTATGAATTAAAGGTTGAAGCGGCTCTGGCCAATGTACTCGCGAAACGAGGCCTTTGCAGTCCGGCAGTGGCTTGCGAAATTGTACATGCCTGCGAACAGGTGGAACCGGCCGAAGTCTATCAAGAAGAAGAGAAGACCAAGCATAACATCCGGGCTTTGGTCAATTGTATTCAACGCCGGGTCAGCTCTGAGGCCAAGCCTTTTGTCCATTTTACAACCACTTCGGTAGATATCATGGATTCGGCCACCGCTTTGCGTTTTAAGGAAGCTACATTACAAGTGGTTCTCCCCAAAATGTTGGAACTTGAATCGATATTAATCGCCCTTGCCCGGCGGGAAAAAGCAACCCTTCAGGTAGGTAGGACCCATGGCCAACATGCGGTTCCTTTGACTTTCGGCTTTGCGATGGCTGAATACGTAAGCAGATTGGGTTCGAGAATCGAAACGGTATCCAAAGCTGCTCAAGAATTACGGGGGAAAATCGCCGGAGCAGTTGGCGCCTACAATGCCAGTTCGCTCTTTTTTGATGATCCTCTGGAATTTGAGGCCGAGGTGCTACGGGAACTTGGTTTAAAACCGGCTAACTATTCCAATCAGATTGTGGAGCCGGAATACCTTACGGATTATATTCACGGGATTATCTCTGCCTTTGGTGTACTGGCCAACTTAGCGGATGATATTCGTCATTTGCAGCGTACCGAAATTGGTGAAGTTGGCGAGGCTTTTGAAGCAACCCAGGTCGGTTCTTCCACGATGCCCCATAAACGCAATCCCTGGAATTTTGAGCATGTCAAGAGCATGTGGAAAGAATTTATGCCACGGATGATTACGATGTATGCCGATCAGATCTCGGAGCATCAGCGGGATCTTACCAATTCTGCTTCCGGTCGTTTCGTACCCGAAATCGTCATCGGTTTTGTGGCCGCGGTGGACCGGATGACCCGAGTTATGCAGAAATTAGTAGTTGACCAAGAACGGATGCTTCAAAATTTCGACAGCACCAAAGAGATGGTGATTGCGGAACCCATCTATATTTTATTGGCCTCTTTGAACCATCCGAACGCCCATGAGGCGGTCCGGCTTTTGACGCTTGAATCTCAAAAAACCGGGAAAACATTGCGACAATTGGTGAATGAGAATGAAGAATTGGCCCCTTACTTGAACAAATTGACCCCCAAACAATTGGAAATACTTAATAATCCTGAAAAGTACATCGGCCATGCTGAACAAAAAACCGAACAGTTATGTGATGAATGGCAGCAGAGGCTGGGGATTAATTAAACTTCGCTCAGACAAGCTCTTGCTATAAAAGGATTTTAAAGTTACTTGCCGGATTCATGCTAAATGCAGTTGAGAATCGAACTTAATTAATATCGATTAAAAGGAGTAGAGGCAGTTGATAGATGAGATTCAGGATAGCGGCTCGGTTTTTGAAGAGGATCATCCGGAAGAAGCCTGCGGTATTTTTGGCATCTATAGCAACGAACCGGAGTTTGAGGCTTCTTTTTTAACTTATATCGGTCTCTATGCCTTGCAACACCGGGGTCAGGAGAGTGCCGGCATGGTTGTTTCCGACGGGCATCATATTTTGACTCATAAAAATATGGGTTTGGTGTCGAACGTATTTAACCGGGATATTCTGGAACAATTGAAGGGCAGGATTGGGATTGGTCATGTCCGTTATTCCACCACCGGCTCCAGCTTGCTCGCCAATGCTCAACCGTTGATGGCGCGTTGTTCCAGGGGTATTTTAGCGGTGGCCCATAACGGTAACCTGGTGAACACCGAGGAATTGCGTGAGCAATTGCAAAAGAACGGTTCGGTATTTCAGTCGACCACCGATACCGAGGTTATTATCAATCTGATCGCCCGTCA
>DNPP01000225.1:0-4065 GCA_003501365.1 Bacillota bacterium | reverse complement strand
TGATCGGGTTACGCGACCCTCACGGAGTCCGGCCATTATGCCTGGGCAAACTGGCCGACGCCTATGTCTTATCATCGGAAAGTTGTGCCTTTTCTAGTATTGGCGCCCGTTTTATCCGGGACATTGCTCCTGGAGAGATGGTCATGATCAATCACGACGGGATTAAAACATATCAGCTCCCTAAAGTTGAAGCGGAAGCCCCCTGTGTGTTTGAATATATTTATTTTGCCCGTCCCGATAGTACTATTGACGGGATTAACGTTCATTTATCGCGAAAGGCGATGGGATGTGAGCTGGCCAAACAATTTACCGGAAAAGCCGATGTGGTTATGCCGGTACCGGACACCGGACGATCTACTGCGATTGGATTTGCGGAAGCCTCCGGAATTCCTTTTGACATTGGGTTAATAAAAAACACTTATATTGGGCGGACCTTTATTCAACCGCAGCAGAACATGCGTGATTTAAGCGTGCGTATTAAATTGAATCCGGTGGAAGAGGTTCTAAGAGGTAAACGGGTTGTGATTGTTGATGATACGATTGTTAGAGGGACTACCAGCGGGAAAATCATTCATCTATTGCGGGAGGCCGGGGCTAAGGAAGTTCATATGTGCATCAGTGCTCCGCCGATCACGCATCCTTGTTATTACGGAATTGATACCTCGGTAAGAAAAGAATTGATTGCTTCCGCCCATTCGGTGGAAGAAATTCGTAGTTATATACAGGCCGACAGTCTTACCTTTTTAACGATTGAAGGTCTTCGCCGGGCGCTAAAACCAAAAAAAGATTTATGTATGGCTTGTTTTAACGGAGTGTACCCTATTCCTATTCCTTGCGGCAACAACAAGTATCTGTTAGAGGAGTGTTAAACCGATGACCGATCTTTATAAAAAAGCCGGAGTCAATATCGACGCCGGTAACGAGGCAGTTCAAAGGATTAAGGGGCTGGTAAGAGAGACTTATAATTCACAGGTGTTGGGGGATCTCGGTAATTTCGGCGGCCTTTTTGCTTTTCCGGTTCGGGATTTCCGGGAACCGGTTTTGGTTTCCAGCACCGATGGAGTCGGTACCAAGTTAAAAGTGGCATTTGCCTTAGAACGTTATGATACGGTTGGTTATGACTTGGTAAACCATTGTGTCAATGATATCCTGGTCCAAGGCGCCAGGCCTTTGTTCTTTTTGGACTATATCGGGGCTGGAGTTGTAAAACCTGCGATGATCGAAGATATCGTCAAAGGACTCGCCAGGGGCTGCAAGGAAAACGGCTGTGTGCTCATCGGTGGGGAGACTGCAGAGATGCCGGGTATATATAGTAAGGGTGAATTCGACTTGGCGGGGACGATCATCGGAGTGGTCGAGCGCGAGCAATTGATTACCGGCGCTGCGATTCAGGCTGGAGATGTACTGCTTGGATTACCGTCACTTGGATTACACACTAACGGATATTCATTGGCCCGCCAGATCTGTTTTGAAAAATTGGAGCTTGGTCCCCAAGAGTACCTTTCCGAACTTAACGGCACGATTGGCGAAGCATTATTGGCGCCGCATCGTTCATATTACCAGCAGATTTACCCCTTGGTATCCAAACAAGTAATTAAAGGGTTGGCCCATATAACCGGCGGTGGTTTCTATGACAATATTCCCCGGATCTTGCCGGAAGCCTGCGGAGTGGAGATCACCAAAGGCAGTTGGCCGATACCGCCAATCTTCCGATTTTTGCAAAGATCAGCGGATATACCGGATGAAGAAGCGTACCGGGTCTTCAACATGGGGATCGGCATGGTGGTGATTTGCGCTCCCCAGGATGTAGCGGCGCTCAAAGCCGCCATCCCGGAAAGTTATCAGATTGGCACGGTGCTTTCCGGCGTTCATCAAGTGAGGATGGTATAGGATGACGGTAGCATTAAAAAGAATTGGGGTGTTGGTCTCCGGAGGAGGCTCCAACCTTCAAGCAATCATTGATGCGGTTAACCAGCAAGAGTTGCCGGCGAATATTGCAGTAGTCATCAGTAACAAGTCCGGGGTTTTTGCTTTGGAGCGGGCCCAGAATTGGCGGATTCCCACTCTTGTAATTGACCATCGCCAATGTAGCTCGAGTAGGGAATTTTCACTGGCCATACTTCAACGTTTACAGGAGTTTCAAATCGATCTGGTTTGTTTAGCCGGTTTTTTAAGGATTCTTGATCCACTGTTGATTCAAGAGTTCCGGGGCCGAATTTTGAATATCCATCCAGCATTGTTACCGGCGTTTGGCGGCAAGGGCATGTATGGTCATCACGTCCATGAAGCGGTTATCGCTTCCGGCGCCAAATTTTCCGGCGCTACGGTTCATCTGGTAACCTCCGAGACGGATATCGGGCCGATTGTAAAACAGGGAATGGTGACAGTGTCCGATGAAGATACAGCCGATAGTTTAGCCGCCAAAGTCTTACAGATTGAGCATCAAATCTACCCTCAAGCAATTAAATTAGTCTTGGAGGACAAATTGATTTTTGACGGCTGCCGCACCCGTTTGAAAAAACAATGAATTAATTTATCTGATTATAAAGTTAATTCAGCAGATTATTTGAATGTAGTGATTTATCAGTTACCTATTGATTTAAAATCAAAAGAATAACTCCCGCAGAGGCGCGGAGGCGCAGAGAAATGACGAAGCGCTTTGAGACTATGTTTTCTGGCCTAAACGTTTCCTATTCATGAGTTGGCAACCGATATCACGAAATACCAAAAAATATCTTGCAAAGCTCATCTCGCACTCTGCGCCTTGGCGCCTCTGCGCGAGAATAAAATAGGCAGCTTGAGTTGAACCAAGCTGATTTATCCTTATAATCATATTAATTTAAATAAAATTGGTTAGCAAGGAGGAGATAATTGTGAAAATAAAAAGAGCTTTGATCAGTGTTTCAGACAAAACCGGGCTGGTTGAATTGGCCCAATTTTTAATTGAATCCCAGGTGGAGATTATTTCTACCGGTGGGACTTATAAAGTCCTTCAAGAAGCGGGAGTTGCGGTTACATATATCTCGGAGGTCACCCATTTTCCGGAGATTTTGGACGGCCGGGTCAAGACCCTCCATCCGGCAATTCACGGCGGTTTGCTGGCCATCAGGGATTCAGTCGAACATCAACAACAGCTTGCCGCTGAAAACATTTTACCGATTGACTTGGTAGTTGTCAATCTCTATCCGTTCGCAGCCACTATCGCCAAACCCGGTGTAACGTTGGAAGAAGCAATTGAAAATATTGATATCGGCGGACCGTCGATGTTGCGTTCCGCTGCCAAAAATCACCGCGATGTGACGGTGGTTATTGATCCCTCCGATTATTCCCGCCTAATGACGGAGATGAAAGCCAATCAGGGAGCGACTACACTGGAGTTTCGCCGGAGCTGTGCGGTAAACGTATACCGGCAGACTTCATTATATGATGCCATGATTTTTAATTATTTAAATAATCAATATAATCAACCGACCGATGAATATCCCGATCTATTGCAGCTCACCTTTATCAAGAAACAAAGCCTGCGCTATGGGGAAAATCCGCATCAAAAAGCGGCTTTTTATCAAGAGGCAACGCTAGCCCCTGCCACTATAACTGGGGCCCGCCAGCTTCATGGAAAAGAACTTTCTTTTAATAATATCAATGACGGGAATGCCGCTTTGGAGCTGGTAAAAGAGTTTGAAGAGCCGACGGTGGTGGCGGTAAAACATGCCAACCCTTGTGGAGTAGGCATTGGAGCCGATATTTACGAAGCCTATCAGAAAGCCTATCAAAGCGATCCCACCTCCATATTTGGGGGTATCGTGGCTCTCAACCGTACAGTGGACCTTAAAACCGCCACGGCACTGAGCGAGCTATTTCTGGAGATTGTAATCGCTCCGGATTTTAATGGGGATGCCTTTGATTTACTAACCAAAAAAAAGAACTTGCGTTTATTGGAATTGCCGGAGCTGGGTAAGGCAAAGGCCGCTACCGGTTACGACCTGAAAAAAGTCTCCGGAGGTCTTTTAATTCAAGATTTGGATCAGCTTCAGTTAGATCCGGCGGAGCTGAAGGTGGTTACCA
>DNPP01000141.1:4363-5076 GCA_003501365.1 Bacillota bacterium | reverse complement strand
TTTTACAAATTATTAATTTACAAACCGGACCTCTCGGGTTAAAATAAACGTAATTGAATATTTATCCTTCAGGGCAGGGTGAAAAGGTGGCTGCGAACGCAGACAGCTTAATTCCCGACCGGTGGTAATTGTATACCTGGTTATAACAAATTATATCTTAGGTATCCCAAAGTCCACGTGCTGTAAAAGGCAGATCTGGTGTAATTCCAGAACCGACGGTAGAGTCCGGATGAAAGAAGGAAGAGTTGTTTACCTGTCCCTGAATATTGTGCGCGTGCGCGCATTTATTCGGGGTTTTATTTTTATTACGGTTGGTATGAAAAACAGGTATTCGTTCTTAGTTTTCAGTTATCAGTAAAAAGCATAGGTTTCATTTAGGGGTGCCAGTTTGTGGCATGGGGGTCGGTGCGGAAATGAGTGAAGCGTTGATTCAATTGAAAGACGTTACTTTGGCTTTTACAGCCGGTACATTGCCGGAATTATCCGGAATCAATCTGGAGATTTACCCGGGCGAGATCCTTAGCTTGGTTGGACCCAGCGGTTGCGGCAAGTCAACTTTGTTACGGTTGATTTCCGGAGTGCTGACGCCTACCCAAGGTAAGATCACAGTTTTTGGGAAGCAAGCAGCGCCGGGATGGCCGGGGTTAGGTTTTGTTCCTCAGGATTCGCTATTGTTGCCTTGGCGGACGGTGACTGCCAATGTACAACTTCCT
>DNPP01000141.1:0-4050 GCA_003501365.1 Bacillota bacterium | reverse complement strand
GACGGAGAAGATATGGAGCGGAAGGTCAAGAAGGCATTGGATTTGGCTAATTTAGGCGATTCCGGAGCTAAATATCCGCATCATCTCTCCGGCGGGATGAGACAAAGGGTGGCCTTGGCCCGGGCATTAGTAGGAGATACTCAGGTTTTGTTATTGGATGAACCGTTTGCTGCGCTGGACGATCTGACCCGGACCCAGCTTCATCTGGAGTTGCTGGATATGCAGTCACGGACAGGCGCCACTATTCTACTCGTCACTCATAATATTTTTGAAGCTGTCTTTTTATCGGGGCGGGTTGTAGTGATGGGAGAGAAGCCCGGCCGGATCTTGGATGAAGTAAAGATTGATCTGAATTATCCCCGTCTATTGAAGATGATTGGCGACCCGGAATTTGGACGGTTGGTAAGTCAGGTCCAGGAGCTCTTGGCTGAAGGTTGGGGGGATAATTATGGCAAATAGGCTATTCGCTTTTCTACGGCGGTATTATGAATATTTGCTGATGCCCTTGGGATTGCTGATTTTCGTCGGGTTGTGGCAACTGGTGGCCGGGTTTTATCCCGCATTTATTTTACCGGGACCGTCCAGGGTAGGGACCCGTTTGATGGAATATATGGCGAACGGAATGCTTCGGCAGCATTTTATAACAACTGGTTATGAATCTATCGCCGGCTTTGTAATGGGAGGGTTATTGGCGTTACCCTTAAGTTATTTCCTCTCCCGACATCCATTTGTTGAACGATGTCTCACACCGTATATCGTGGGGGTGCAGGCGATCCCAATTGTAGCTCTGGCGCCGTTATTGGTTATTTGGTTTGGGTTCGGGCTTAGCTCCAAGATTTTAGTCTCCGGGTTGGTAGCTTTCTTTCCAATCCTAACTAACGGTATTATGGGATTTAGGAGTACTGATCCCAGACTTTTGGAGTTAATGGCCATTATGGGCGCCAAGCGCAAACAGATATTTTTTAAGCTTGAGTTGCCATCCGCTTTACCGGTAATCTGCGGCGGTTTGAAATTAGGGATCACCCTCGCGGTGATTGGAGCGGTAGTGGGTGAATTCGCCGGCTCCGGAAGAGGGCTTGGTTATTTGGTTAATGCCGCTCGGGGCAGCTTTGATACACCATTGATCTTTGTAGCTTTGATTGCTTTGGCGTTATTAGGTATCGGCTTTTACATACTGATAGCTTGGTTTGAATACTGGCTGATGCCTTGGCGCCGTAGAGAATAAAATACAAAAGTGTATAGGAGGGTTCTATTATGAAAAAATGGGTTTTGGGAATAGGAGTTTTAGTTTTAATAATCGGAATTGGCGGTGCTTATACCATAGCTGCTCCTGCTTCGAATGGGCCAAAACGAATCACTGTAGCCATGACCTATATTCCCAGTGTTCAGTTTGCTCCCTGGTATGTTGCTGCGGAACTGGGATTTTTTCGGGAGCAGGGTATTGATGTAAATTTTGATTACCGAATGGATATTGATGCTTTGCCCCTAGTCGCCGATGGTAAAGTAGATTTTGCGATTGCCGGAGGGGACCAAGTGATTACCGCCCGGTCTCACGACATACCGGTAGTTTATTTAGCCACGCTTTATGCGAAATTTCCCCCTTCAATTATCGCCCTTGCGAAGTCGGGTATTGAAAAGCCCCAAGATTTAAAAGGCAAAAAAATCGGTTTACCGCTTTACGGGACCAGTTTACTTGCAATTAAGGCGGTTTTAAACAAGGCGGGGATCGCCGAATCGGATGTAGAGCTCATTGATGTGGGTTATACTCAAATTCCGGCGCTGATTTCGGGCAAAGTTGATGCGATAGTGGGGTTTGCCAATAATGAACCACTTAGTCTGCAAAGCCAGGGATTCCGGATCCATCAAATTGATGCCTGGCAGTACTTCCCGCTGGTAGGTCATGGTTTGATTACGGGAGAAAAAATGGTGCGGAACAATCCCAAATTAGTGCAAGCAATGGTTAGGGCAACGGTTAAAGGGATGCGATATGCGTTGGAACATCCGGAAGAGACTTACCGGATCTGTTTAAAATATGTGCCGGATTTGAGCAAAGATCAACACGGCTTGCAGCAGAAGGTATTATCCAGTTCCATGGCGCTGTGGCAAAATGATTACAGCAAACGTTACGGCATAGGAAATTCCGATCCCAAAGCTTGGGAAGAATCCCAACGACTGATGCACAAATACGGTCTTATCGATAAAGAGACTCCCGTGCATCAATTGCTTAATCTGAAGTTTATTAAGTAGAGTTAATGCACCCTTAAATAAGGTACCGGATTAATGGCAGTATCATGGCTCCGGACTTCATAATGGCAGTGGGGCCCGGTGGCATCACCGGTCGCTCCCGCCAGAGCAATTTTTTGACCTTTTTTAACTTTTTCACCTACATAGACTAAAATTCGCGAATTATGTCCATAACGGGTTTCGAGGCCGTTTCCATGGTTGATCTTCACCAAATTACCGTAACCGCTTTCCCATCCTGCGTAAGAGACCACTCCGTCTGCGGTAGCGGCGATTGGTGTTCCATAACTAGCTGCGATATCAAGGCCTAAGTGAGCAATATAGCGATGATAAATCGGATGGAAGCGCATACCGAAATCACAAATGATTGATGAGTGCACCGGCCAAATGGAAGGCATATGATCCAGTCCGTACTCATAGGATTGCATTTTATTAAGAAATTCATTTTGGGCTTGCTTTTCAACTTGGATATAATTATCAAGTTCTCCCAGGTTGTGATCGAGGATATCTAAGGCAGTGACCGATCCATCGGTGACGGAAACAGAGGTTAATTTATAGGGCTCAGTTCTAACAAAAAAACCACGGCTGGCAATGAAGATCGAGCGTCCTTTTTTTTCACGGATACGGCTCAAAGTGTTTTCTAAGCGGGTTTGTTCTTGAACCAATTGGGATAATTCGCTGGAAAGAGTTTTATTTTTTTCCAGGATCGGCAGCACATGGTGGCGCTCTGCGTAAAGTCTGGAGATTAAATTACTTTTGGCCATACTATCTTGACGAAAAGCGTTAAGCTGCCATATTTGGGTTGAGTAACCAAAGAATACATAGATGTTAAAAATAAAGAAGATTATAATGATTAAAGCTAAAGGAAAAGGAATATAACAACTCTTCACTTTGGTTGAGGAAGAGTTGGGAATGATGATGATGTTATAGACTAACTTTTTCTTCAGGAGTTTAAGAATTTTTTTAGTAGACACTAAAACATGCCCCCCTGCAAGATTGAAGCGATAAAACCAAATCCAAACTTACATAAAGGTTTCGGCGCCAATTATATTATTCCTGCCAATTTAAAATTTTTTAGGAATAATTTGGCTACCATTTCAATTGTAAAATAATGTAATTATAAAAATTGGAAGCTTTTTACTTGCCTTTGAATTTTGTTTTATGTTATGGTAAAAATGATGATGAAAAAAACAACTTCCCAAGATTTTTTGCAAGCCGAGATTACTTCCTGCCTGTTATCATGGTATCATTTCAATGCCCGTAGTTTACCTTGGCGCCAGACCTGTGATCCCTATGCAATTTGGGTCTCGGAAGTAATGTTGCAACAGACGAGAGTAGAAACGGTTATCCCGTATTATCAGAAGTTCTTGAAACAATTCCCCACGATTGCCGCTTTGGCGGCAGCACCGGAATCTGAGGTTTTAAAAGTTTGGGAGGGCTTAGGTTATTACCGGCGGGCTCAATTATTAATAAAGGGAACCACAGCAGTGATGGAACGCTTTGGAGGACATTTGCCTGCTAAGCCGGAGATTCTAGCCACGATACCCGGTATCGGCGCTTATATGTCGGGTTCTTTAGCCAGCATTGCGTTTAATTTGCCCGTTCCGGCAGTAGATGGTAACGTGATCCGGTTGGTAACGCGCATTTTAGCGTGGCCGGAAGATAGCGGGACTGCCAATTCCAAACGTGTTATTACAGATTGGGTGAGAGCTCATTTTCCGATCCACGATGCGGCAAATTTTACCCAAGCGCTGATGGAGATGGGTGCTTTAGTTTGTTTGCCGCGCAACCCCCGTTGTTTCGACTGCC
>DNPP01000163.1 GCA_003501365.1 Bacillota bacterium | reverse complement strand
CCGCCCGGGCTTCGGAGAGTACTATTGAAAACCGGTTGGTTGGTTCAATCGGAACATTGGGCTTTTTTAGCTTTTTTCCGACCAAAAATTTGGGTTGTTTTGGCGATGGCGGAATGATAACCGCCAATCGGGCGGATCTGGCTGAAAAGATACGGATGCTACGGATCCATGGCGCCAGCCGCAAGTATTATCATGAATTATTGGGATTCAATAGTCGTTTGGATACTTTGCAGGCGGCTTTCTTAAATGTCAAATTCCCCTTTTTGGGGCGTTTTCTGGAAGAACGGAAACGGATTTGCAAGCGGTATCGGCAAGAGCTGGCGGACATACCCGGGCTTGCGCTTTCGATTGACAATGGCGGCCACAGTTATAATCAATTTACCATTCAAACGGAGCGGCGGGACGGATTACGAGATTTCTTAGCCCAAAACGGTATTGGAACAACCATCTATTATCCGTTGGCATTACACCGGCAGCCGGTTTTTCAATCATTAGCAGATCCGGGAGTTCTTCCGGTTAGTGAAGCCTTGACCGGTAAAGTATTGTCATTACCGTTATTTCCGGAGTTGACTCCTGAAGAACAGTCCTATGTCATAGCCAAGATACGTCAGTTTTATGGAGAGAACCGCCAATGAAAGTTTTAACGATTGTCGGAGCCAGGCCGCAGTTTGTAAAAGCGGCGGTGGTTTCGGAACAAATTCGCCAAAATGCCCGGGAGGTGTTGGTCCATACCGGTCAACATTATGATCTGAACATGTCCGATATTTTCTTTCAGGAGCTTGGAATTCCCACTCCGGATTACCATTTGGGAATCGGTTCCGGCCCGCATGGCGCCCAAACCGGTAAGATGCTGGAAGCCATTGAACAGGTTATTAACGAAGAACAGCCGGATCGATTATTAATATACGGCGATACTAATTCTACCCTGGCCGGAGCCTTGGCCGCCGCAAAGCTGCATGTTCCAATAGCCCATGTGGAGGCGGGTCTCCGCAGTTTTAACCGACGGATGCCGGAAGAGGTTAATCGGGTGGTAGCCGATCATTTGGCAAGTTGGCTATTTGCGCCTACCCAGACCGCAATCACCAATTTGGCTGCTGAAGGAATAACGAAGGGAGTATACCGGACCGGTGATGTAATGTATGATGCGTTCTTGCGTATGTCAAAGCGGGTGTCGTCCCGGTCGCGGATTTTGGATACATTACGGCTTAGGCCCAAAGAATATTATTTATTAACGCTGCATCGGGCGGAGAACACCGATGACCGGGAGAAGTTACAGGCGATCCTCGGCACTTTGGCTGAGGTGAAGCGGCCGGTGATATTCCCCATCCATCCCCGGACCCGGTCTAAACTCTCGGAGTACGGCCTTTCATTCTTAAATCAATCGATTCAGTTCGTTGAACCGGTCGGCTATTTTGATATGCTAAATCTGGAATTGAATGCCGAAATCATTTTAACGGATTCGGGCGGGGTCCAAAAGGAAGCGTATATGGCAAAGACTCCATGCATAACCCTACGGGATGAGACTGAATGGGTTGAAACCGTAACTGCTCATTGGAATTGTTTGGTGGGTTCCGATCCGGTGAAGATCCGGGAGGCTCTTGCCCTCGGTTGGTTAGGTTCGGATTATCCGGACTTGTTTGGTGATGGGGCTGCCGCAGCTCAGATCGCAAAGATAGTAGATGATTCTTTCTCAAAGTGAGAGTTTTTTAGAAGGTAAACTTTTTTAAAAAAATACCGAATTATTAAGAAGGTTGATAACAAAAAATCCTGCTCTGCGTGACAAAAATTATCAAAAGATTGCAAAACCAATTCTTTTTAAGGAGGAAGACTATTGAATTGGTACGGTACATCCTATACAATCCCCTTAATGATTGGAACGGTTATTTGTGTTATCTTGATATTTTTTACCTGGATTCGCCGTCCTAACCCCGGAGCAGGTTTATTTACTTGGGCAATGTTGGCTATCGGCGAATGGTCTTTGGCCTATGCCTTAGAGTTAAACGCCAATAGTTTTGCGGTAAAACTATATTGGGCCAAGGTTGAGTATTTCGGGATTGCGACTTTACCGGTAGCCTGGACGGCTTTTGTGACTTATTATAACGGTTGGAGGCATTGGATAAAGGCAAGATATATTGCTTTGTTATTAGTTATTCCGGTACTATCGATTGCTTTAGTATGGACCAACAATTTGCATCATTTGATGTGGAAGAATACTTTTCTGACGCAGGGCATTTTTTTTAAGGTTCTTCATTTTACATACGGTTGGTGGTTTTGGCTTCTTACCGGATATTCCTATTTATTGTTGCTTGGCGGCATGATCTCGTTTATTTTCGGGTCGTTTGGTTCTCCCAGCCGAAATAAAACCAAAGCCGCATTATTGTTGTTCAGCATTTCGCTGCCTTTTATTGCTAATCTGGTGTATGTTTTCAATTTTTTTAGATTAATCAATTTTGATCTTACGCCGTTCGCCTTTGTTATCACCGGTTTAATCTTATCCGGAGAGCTAATGCATTTTAATTTACTCGAAGTGGTACCGGTGGCCCGCTACGCAGTGGTTGAAAATATGAGCGACCTGGTTATGGTGCTCAATCTGCAAAACCGACTGGTCGATTTAAATCCGGCCGCTTTGCGATTTATCAGTCACTCCACTGTGGAGGTAATCGGCCAACCGGTAGAGAAAGTCTTAGCAGCTTGGCCGGATTTAATTTCGTATTTTGCAGCGGAAAAAGAAACCGAGATTGTGTTGGTTGAAGATACTGCGGAACATTTCTTCGATTGTCGTATTTCTTCCTTATGTAACCGCCGCGGTCGTTTAACCGGGCGGCTTATTATTTTAAGAGATATCACCGAGCAAAAACGGGTCGATAAACTCGAATCGATTTTGGGTAAGCTTCAAAAAACGATGACCGGGATTATTCAGACAATGGCCCTGATGGTCGAGATGAAGGACCCATATACTGCGGGGCATCAAAGACGGGTAGCTAAAATCGCTCATGCAATTGCCATTCGGATGGCGCTTCCGGATTTAGAGATTGAGACTATTTCCATGGCTGCAGTCATTCATGATATCGGTAAAATTAACATTCCGGCTGAGATCTTAAATAAACCGGGCTATTTGACGGATGCGGAGTTTGCAACCATTCAGACCCATCCCGAAGTGGGTTTTAATATTTTAAAAACCATTGATTTTCCGTGGCCGATTGCCAAAATTGTCCGACAGCATCATGAAAAAATGAATGGTTCGGGTTATCCTAAGGGTTTAATGGGACCGGATATTTTACTGGCTGCCAAAATCATAGTAGTTGCGGATGTAGTGGAATCGATGTCGAATGAACGACCTTATCGTCCGGCTCTGGGGATTGAAAAAGCCCTGGAGGAAATCGCGCGCAATCGTGGTATATTATACGATGAGCATGTGGTGGATGTCTGCTTGGCGGTGCTTGCCTGTAAGGATTTTGATTTTGAATTAACTGATTTGAATGAAGCTTGATAAAACACGATAAATCATATAGAAAGCTGGGTCACGAAATGAAATTAACCAAAAATTTTGCCAGTGATAATCACGCCGGTACTCATCCGGAAATTATGAAAGCTTTGGGACGAGCCAATACAGGATATTCATTGGCTTATGGCGATGATGAATATACCGCATCGGCAGTGCGGAAAATCCGGGAACATTTGGGAGCGGATGTGGATGTCTATTTCGTTTTTATTGGAACTGCGGCCAATGTCTTGGGACTCAAGGCAATCACGGAGTCGTTTCATGCGATTATTTGCCCGGAAACCGCCCATATCAATGTTGATGAATGCGGCGCGCTAGAAAAGTTCACCGGTTGTAAACTGGTGACTGTTCCGACGGTGGATGGGAAATTAACCCCGAAACAGCTCGCCGGCAAACTGCAAGAGATCGGCAATCCGCATCATAATCAACCAAAAGTGATCTCCATCAGTCAGTCCACCGAGTACGGCACGGTTTATACTCCCGATGAGGTTAAGGCTTTGGCCGATTTCGCCCATCAACATGAATTATATTTGCATATGGATGGAGCTCGAATTGCAAATGCCGCGGCCGGTTTGAACTGTACGTTAGGTGAGGTCAGTATTGCATCTGGTGTGGATGTACTTTCATTGGGGGGGACTAAAAACGGCTTAATGTTTGGAGAAGCTGTGGTTTTTTCCAATCGGGAGCTTGGAAAAAACTTTAAATACTTTCGTAAACAAGGGCTGCAGCTAATGTCCAAGATGCGTTTTTTGGCAGTTCAATTTGAAGCATTGTTGACCCATGACTTATGGCTGAGAAATGCCCGTCATGCCAATGAAATGGCTCAATTACTCGCGCATGAGCTTGCAACTATCCCCCAGATTAAAATCACTCAGAAAGTTGAATCCGATGGTGTTTTTGCCATTATCCCGCCTCAATATATTCCGGCAATCCAAGCCAAGTATGAATTTGGTGTTTGGAATGAGGCTACCTCGGAGGTGCGGCTAATGACGTCTTTCGATATTGAGGAAAGTGATGTTTTGGACTTGGTAAGGGTCATTAAAGACTGCATCCGCTAAGAAGTTTTAGGAAGCCCTTTTTTCAAGAATTAATAATTCATTAAAATTTAAACAGATTTGTATTGTGAGTTTGCCAAAGATTCGTTACAATATAGCGTAATAATTCTATCAATACAAAGTTATTAAATAAGTTATTAAATTTGTTGGAGGTATTGCTATGTCTGCCAGGACACTGCCCTTTTCCAAAGCCCAAATTGAAAAGATTATCGAGAAGTATCCCACTCCGTTTCATATCTATGATGAACAGGGGATTCGGAAAAATGCCCGCCATATGCTCGAAACTTTCAAATGGGCCTCTGGTTTTAAGGAATATTTTGCGGTGAAAGCGACTCCTAATCCTTCGATTTTGAAGGCTGTTCGTGAAGAAGGGTTTGGGGTTGACTGTAGTTCGTTGACTGAACTCCTTTTGGCAGAAAAAGCAGGCTTTACCGGCACTGAGATTATGTTTTCCTCAAACGATACTCCGGCCGAAGAATTCCAAAAAGCACGCCAACTGGGAGCAATTATCAATTTGGATGATATCAGCCATATTGCTTTTTTGGAGGAACAAGCCGGACTTCCGGAACTGATTAGCTTTCGTTACAATCCGGGACCGTTGCGCAAAGGCAATGCAATCATCGGCGTGCCGGAGGAAGCCAAGTACGGCTTTACTAAAGCTCAACTTTTTGAAGGGTACCGGATCTTAAAAGAAAAAGGCGTTAAGCGATTTGGCCTTCATACTATGGTGGCTTCCAACGAACTTCATCCCCATTACTTTATCGAGACCGCTAAAATGTTATTTGAATTGGTTGTAGAGCTTTCAGAGCAATTGGGTATCCATTTTGAACTCATTAACCTGGGGGGCGGGATCGGCATTCCCTATAAACCTGATCAAAAACCGATTGATTTGGCTATGATTTCTCATGGCATACAAAAAGAATACGATCAAAAAATTAAAGCAAGCGGTCTGCAGCCATTACGGATTACCATGGAATGCGGTCGTTATATAACAGGTCCTTTCGGTTATCTAGTGGCAACAGCGTTGCATAAGAAAGAAATTTATAAGAATTATGTCGGTTTGGACGCCTGTATGGCTAATTTGATGCGACCTGCCCTTTACGGCGCTTATCATCATATTACGGTACTGGGAAAAGAGGACTGGCCGCTCGATCATATGTATGATGTAACCGGTTCCTTATGTGAAAACAATGATAAGTTTGCAATTAACCGTCAGTTGCCGTTGATTGA
>DNPP01000308.1 GCA_003501365.1 Bacillota bacterium | reverse complement strand
ATGGCGCGTATGCTCAAAACTTCCCTTGAAAAAGTATTGGGTCATCGGATTAAAGCCCTATTTCCGGGATGGTCACGTCAAATGGATGCGGTTTGCCAAAAGAGCCGTCTTAACGGGCAGCCGGTTGCCTTTGATTTTAATCCGGTTTCTTTCAAAGATCTGCCAGAGCAGGAGACTGTTTATTGGAAAGTTACGATTGGTCCGGTTAATGGAGACGAAGATTCCTTTTTAGGCTGGATGATGGTTCTGCGGGATATCACCCGAAATAAGCAGAATGAGGAGGAAATAATAATCCTCACGCAAGATTTGGAGAGTAAAAAAACAATTTTAAACGAAGTTAACGAAAATTCATCGGCGGGATTGGCAATTCTTGAGGGTGCAGCCTTGACCTATAAATGGGCCAATCGAGCATATGCAACTTTCTTGAGTCAGCCGGATCCATTACCCTTAAATAGTATATATGGGTTATCCTTTGAACAATCTATTTTTCCTGAACAAAAAAATGATTGGCTGGCGCGGTTGCAGGAAGTCGCGCGTACCCGAATCCCTTTGCGCGATAGTTTACTTGACCGGAAACCGAATTATTGGAACTGCAGTATTTTCCCTATATTCACCCAAACTGAGATTCCCGATCTGATGATTGTTGTTTATGATATTACCGAAAAGATCTTAAGCCAGAAACTGATAGAGAAATACGCCCGTCAAGCCAATCAGCATTTGCATCAGATGGAAACCATAATTAAAAGTATGGGCGACGCGGTAATTATTTTTAATCGTAACGGCGAAATATTGCAGAAGAATAATGCAGCCCAGCAATTAATGGGATATAAAGACCGCCGGAATTGTCCGGTTCAGTTGGGTCAAATTAAACTCGATTCACAATTGTGGGATCTTGAAGGCAATGAGCTTCCGTTTGCGCTTTGGCCCTCGAACCGGATAATCGGCGGTGAGACCATATATAATTTTGAATTGGCTTTCTCACGAATAAGTACGGGTGAGATGCGTTATCTATGTTTTAACGGCACCTTAATCAAGGAAAAAGCGGAAGCACCTTCAATCGGAGTGATAACTATTCGTGACATTACGGAACAGAAAAAATTAATCCGGCAATTGGAACAAGAACAAGCCCGGCTACAAGCACTGTTAGAACAAATGCCATGCGGAGTGATCATGTTTGACGCCCTCACTCAAAAAACAGTATTGACAAACAGAAAATATACTGAGATTTGGCGCGTCCCCGCTGCCGGGGATACTATAAACGAAAAAAATTGGCCCGGTAAATTTTTTCATCCCGACGGGCGGCCTTACCTTCAGGCTGAATTACCCATAGTGAAGTCGGTTCAGCGGGGTGAAACAGTTTCCAATGAGGAAATCTTGTGTCAGCGGCAGGATGGTTCCTGGATAGTAGTCATTTGTAATTCAACATCTATTTTGGATCGCGAGGGTAAAACTGTTGCCGGAGTGTTGGTTTTCAGCGATATCACCGAATTAAAGGAGGCAACGACGAAAGCCGCTCTGGCCAATCAATTGCAACAGATTATCAAATTTTTGCCGGACGGCACTTTTGTGGTTGACCAATACCGGAAAGTCATTGCCTGGAATCGCGCTCTCGAGCTGCTGACGGGCATATCCAAAGACGATATGATTGGAACCGATTCATATAAAGGTATTTTTATCGAAGGCAATCAGCAGTCATTGATTGATGAAATTTTGGAAGGGATCTCAACTGGTTCGGTTTCCGGGGCGAATCGAGCCGGAAAAGGAGAAGCAGAAGGAGAAGCGGTCGTCCGGCAAATTTTATTACCGGTGTTGAATCAAAGGGAAAATGTGCTGCTCGATCTGAAAGCCACCTCGATCCGAAACGAACAGGGAGAAGTCACCGGTGTAATTGAAACCATTCGCGATATTACCCACCAAAAGCAGATGGAAGCGGACGCGATTCGAATGCAGAAACTCGAGTCCCTCGGCATTTTGGCCGGGGGGATTGCCCATGATTTTAATAACATCTTGGCGGCGATTTTAGCCAATCTACAACTGGCGGCGCTCAAACTTAGCCGTCAGGAAGATATTACCAGATATTTGAATGATACTATTGAAACTACTTGGAAAGCAAGCCATCTGACCCGCCAATTGCTGACTTTTGCCAAAGGGGGGGCGCCGGTTAAAAAGACCGCTTCCATTTTGGAACTCATCATGGATGCAGTTGAGTTTGTTTTACGGGGCTCGAAAGTCAAAGCTAAATTTCATTTCCGGGAAAATCCTTGGGCGGTAGAGATTGATGAAGGACAAATCACCCAGGTGATTAACAACTTAACGATTAACGCCGTTCAAGCAATGCCGCAGGGCGGTTTTTTAGAAATTACTTTAGAAAATATTGTTGTACCGGCCGAAAGCAAGTATAACCCCGGACGTTATGTCAAATTAAGCGTCAAAGATTACGGGTATGGAATTCCGGTAGATAATATCGATAAGATCTTCGACCCCTTTTTTACCACAAAGGAAGTGGGGAATGGTCTCGGTTTATCGACGTCTTATTCGATCATAAAAAAACATGACGGTTATATTGAGGTCGAATCCGCAGTGGGAACCGGCGCCACTTTTCATATTTATCTTCCAGCCGCGGCGGGAGAAGCGGCTGTTTGGGAAGTATCCCGTAAAATTGCAATTGAAGGGGAATATAAAATTCTCTTAATGGACGACGATGAGATTATTCGCCAGGTTGTCGGAGATATGTTGACTTATTACGGATATCGGATTACCATTGCTAAAGACGGCAATGAAACTATCGACCTTTACCGGCAGGCAATGTCCACCGGAGAGCGGTTTGATGCTGTAATTATGGATTTAACTGTGCCCGGCGGCATGGGCGGGTTGGAAACGATGGCGGTACTCCGTAGGATTGACCCCTGCGTCAAGGCGATCATTTCCAGCGGTTATGCCAGTGATCCGATAATGTCCGATTATAGCCAGTATGGTTTTTGCGGTTTTGTAGTCAAACCGTATAAATTTGAAGAGTTGGTTGAAGTTTTGAATACGGCGCTTCAGCAAAGAAATTAATATTTTAAGATACAAATGCGCTTTATCATGACAAAGTCTAGTTATGATTTTGCCAATCGTTATTTTTCAACTTTTTTACGTCCTATCAACAAATTCCCCATCCATTAAATAATAAATTTTATCCATCAATTCCGTAAGTTTTTCATCGTGGGTTGCAAAAAGAAAAGTTATTTGATATTCCTGATTTAGCTGCTTCATTAATTTTACAATCTCAATTCCAGTCTTTGAATCGAGATTGGCGGTCGGTTCATCGGCAATTACCAAGGGAGGGTTCTTGACTAAAGCTCTCGCTATGGCAACCCTTTGCATTTGTCCACCGGATAACTCGCCGGGTTTATGATGCAGATGACTTGTCAAACCAACCGCCTCAATTACCTGGGTAACCTTCTCCTTTCGAAGCTTGGGATTTTCTCCGACAATGACTAGTGGAATCTCAACATTTTCATAAATATTGAGCTCCGGTATGAGATTGAAATTTTGAAAAATAAAACCCAAATATGCGGCGCGGTATTCCGAACGTTTTCTGGGATTGGCGCTCAGGATATTGACGCCGTCAAGGGTATATTCGCCGTTGGTCGGGGTATCCAACATGCCGATTATATTGAGCAGCGTGCTTTTTCCACTGCCCGAAGGTCCTTTAAAGGCAATAAACTCACCTTTGGCAACCTTGAGAGAAATCCCTTTCAATGCCCATAATTCAGTGGCGCCAATCCGGTACTTTTTTTGAATATTTGTTAACTCCAGCATTTGATACCTCCGAGAAAAGAGAAATTTGTTGTTGTTTCGAATTAAAACGAAAATAACAAACTTAGTTGGTAACGGGCAGCATCTTCATAAAGATTTCGATATTCCCCTTTTGCACCGCCAAAATGATAGGTTAGATTGAAATTAAGAATCAAGTTTTGAAAGATAGTATAAGCTATATTTGAATAAAACTGATAACTGGCATACTCACT
>DNPP01000443.1 GCA_003501365.1 Bacillota bacterium | reverse complement strand
CAAACGCAACACCAGCTACGACATCGGGATTATATTTGGACATCTTCAACACCTCCGGGTAAACGGAGCCGGACCCAAGGATCCCCAACCAGCCGGTTCCTTTGCATCCCCGCCAACCCGTTCCGCCACAGCCGCATGATACATCCACTTCGGCGCTGGGTTCGGTAAAAGGGAAAAAGCTCGGTCGAAGTCGAATCTGACGGTCCGCACCGAATAGTTTTTTAGCAAAGACTGTTAAAACTCCTTTGAGATCACCAAAGGTAATTCCCTTATCCACCAGCAATCCTTCCACCTGGTTAAACATAGGCGAATGAGTGGCATCTAACGCATCCCTGCGGTATACCCTGCCCGGTGCAATAATCCGGATTGGATTAGGATAAAGCTTTTCCATAGTCCGGACTTGAACCGGAGAGGTTTGAGTCCGCAGTAGTAAATCCTGGGTAATATATAATGAATCCTGCATATCACGGGCCGGATGGTCCTTAGGCAGATTCAATGCTTCAAAATTATAATAATCGGTCTCAATCTCCGGACCTTCGGCAATGGTAAACCCCATTCCTAAAAAAATATCTTCAATCTCTTCAAGCACTAATTGCAAAGGATGAGCATGTCCTAGCGTAGGCTTACGCCCGGGCAGAAAAATATCCAGTTGCTCCTTCGCCAGTTTCAATTGTTCTTCCTTATCAGCAAGTTCCCGCCCCCGCTCATCAAGGAAATCCTCAATCTCCTGGCGCACCTTGTTAACTAATTCGCCAATAACCGGTCTTTCCTCGGGAGTTAAACCGCCCATGCTCCGCAAGATTGCAGTCAGTGAACCCTTTTTTCCCAAGTACTTAACCCGGATCTCATTTAAAACTTCACTTTGCATCGCTGTTCTAATCTCATTTAGCGACTCCGCTCTCAGCTTCTCCAGTTGTTCTTTCATTATCTCAACCTCCCGTATATCCTATGTAAAAAGCAAAAACCTTCCATCCCCTATCGGGACGAAAGGTCAGTTTCGTAAACCACCCAAAAATACTAAGTAACAAGTACGGGAAAAATCCGATACTCTCCCCTTATAACGGTGGAGTGCCGTCGCAACCTACTAATCACGTGTATCCCATACACGTGCGTTCTGTCTGCAGTTCAAGAGGGAACTTCCCCTACGCGCGCAAGCACACGTACATAACAGCATCGGTCCGGGAAAGGTTTTCAGTCAACACGCATTCAATACGCGAGCCCTTTCTCCCTGCAACCATCCCAGATGCGGTACTTTCCTCCATCATCACTTTTAAATATGAAATTTTAAGCCACGCGCACACACGGGCGCAAATATTTAAACTAAGCTGGTTCTAACAATCTCCCGATAAATCAGATAGGCGGTGATTGAACCCGTGGTCTCAAAGACTTTCCAAAAAAAATCCGCAGACAATGTCACTTCAATATCATCCCCTTTTTCACTGACTGTTGTCGTGAAAACGGTCACCGCAAAGCCTACCAATATTATATCAGAGCCATTTAACTTTTACAAGTCTCTTTCAGGGAGCGTTGCCGGATAGCCTCATAAATTAGGATCCCAGCCGAAACCGCGACATTCAAGGACTCGGCGCTACCAGGCTGGGGAATTTTAACTTTTTGTATAGAATAATTTTCCCATTTACCCTGCAAACCTCTGCCTTCATTACCGACCAAAATCAAAGTAGGAGAGGAAAAATCCCAATCATAATAGGTAACGGCCGCCTTAGCATCTCCGGCAACAATATTGATTTGATGTTTGTGGGCCTCATTGATGATATATTCGGGGTCTAAATCTCGATAAATACCTGGTTGAAAGATCCCGCCCTGGCTTGCCCGGACTACCTTACCTTGGTAGGGATCAGCCGTTTCCCGCGTGAACAATAACCCATCAAGCGCGCTAGCCCAAGCCGTTCTGATGATAGTACCGACATTTCCCGGGTCCTGCAGGCTATCAACGATTATCCCCAACTTAAAATCAATGAAATCCAGTCCTTTTCCTTCCGGGAGTTGGAGTACGGCCAAAACCCCTTGGGGATTCTCAGTTTCACAAATTTTCGGAAATAATGCTTCACCGACCTCATAACCCTCAAATTTTCCCTTGCTCTTTTCCTGCAAAGCTTCTAAAAGCTGGATTCCTTCTTGCGAATTGGTAAGTTTGGCTGACCAAAAAAAATACCGAATCGGCGCCCCTGATTTTAAAGCCTCTTGCACCAGATGAATACCTTCGGCTAAATATAGTTTCTGCTCCAGTCGCCCCTTTTTATGGTGCAAACTGCTTACCATTTTAATAAGATTGTTGGTGCTGCCGGTAATCAATGGAACACCCTCTATTCTGTCTCCTGACTCCTACATTCATAATTATTACGGCAAACTTTCAATTTGCCGAATCCGTTCGCTGGTGGGCGGATGAGTCGATAATATGGTAAATGCCTTCCCCTGTTCCGGTTCCGCGCTCTGGGCCCTAAATCTTCGCCAGAAATTTAAGAGATCCTGTTTATTATAACCGGACTTTTCCATAATTGCTAGTCCATAACGATCGGCTTCAAATTCAGCGTTTCGGCTATACCCCAATTGAGCTAGCCTCATGGAAACCCCGGCTATTTCTGAAAAAATCTGTTTGCGTCTGGCGTCATCGTTATTGTCATTGTTAAGTAGCAAAACCAAAGCCATTGAGATTCCTGCGGAACGGTAGATGGATTTCATGCTGTGGCTGCGGTCGATATGGGCAATCTCATGCCCCAAAACCCCTGCCAACTCACTATCATTTTTCACATACGAAAGTAACCCGGTATTGACAAAGACATAACCGCCCGGCAGTGCAAAAGCATTAACACTATCATCCCGGATCACCGTTAACCGAAAATGCAATTCATTTCTACGGGCTGAATGACTGACTAAACGCTCGAATAACTCATTCAAGTGCTCGGCCTTAGCTGGTGGAAGTTGTACCACCCTCTTTTCCATGGTTACACTCTGGTAATTGTATAGTCCGATATTTTTTTCTAATCCCAAGGTAAGCGAACCGAATAAAGACTCCGCACAGCCCACTGACCCCGCCAATAAAAAAATCATTAACGACAATGTAAAAACTAAAGCCAGCTTTTTTGACATTCAAAAGTACCTCTAGTTTAGATTTCTGGTTTAGTAGTTCCCGTCTTCGATGGATTCTCCTGCAACTAACAGTTGCCTTACTTACTCCCATTACCAGTAAATTCTGGTACTTAAAATGAAAACCAGCCACAAGTAAAAGGGGCTGTTGCAAAATACCATAAGAAGGAACCCACCATCGCCCTCTCTTGCCTATAAGAGAGAGTAATCCTATGCTTTTGCTGCCTATGAAAACATTTGTAAGTATACCTTTCTTCCCCTTTATTTCAAGAAAGAGAAGGGAAGCTAGATGGGGTGAGTTTCGTCACCAAGCCCGGCTAATATTTAACTCAAAAAAGGTCTGTTGCAAAATGAACTTTTTTGGTTCATTTTGCAACAGACCCTTCTCTTTTAAAAAATAACTGTCTCTATAAGCCGAGTTCTGTGTTAGCTGTCCAAAAGGACAGATAGCGGTAACCATTTATCTACGACGGCGGTTGCCCGACGCCTCCAGCGACCAACCCGGAAGAGAAGCGGGCCGCTTCATTTCTTCCCTATTTGGTCTTGCTCCGGATGGGGTTTGCCAAGCCGGCCGGTTCCCCGACCGCTGGTGCGCTCTTACCGCACCTTTTCAGCTCTAACATCTTCGGCACAGCCAAAGATGCCGATTCCTTTTCTGCGGCACTTTCCGTGGGGTCGCCCCCCCTGGACGTTATCCAGCATCCTGCCCTATGGAGCTCGGACTTTCCTCGGATTTATAAAACCCGCGGTTACCCGAGACAGTTATTTAGCTTTAATAGTGTAACAGATCGTTATGAGTATGTCAAATGGAGATTATTCCAATCGGTTTGTCCTACACATTCTTGTTTAACTATAATACAAAATCCTGCCGCAATTCTCACAAAAGATTAACGTATCTTCTCCCTGTTTGGCCTTGCGCAACATACCGTCGGATAAACCCACATGACAAGCGCCGCAGCTATCCGTCTTTATCTTGGCGATGCCAATCCCGAAATGGGCCTTGGCGATTCTCTGGTAGCGTTCCAGCCATTCAGGGGGAACTTGAGGCCTTAACTCTGCCAGTTCTACATTGACTTCGTTTTCTTCCAAAGCAAACTCCCCCGATTGTTGCTTAATCTCCTGCCGGAGCGAGGCAATTTCTCTCTCACATTCCTTCAGACGTTTTTGCAACCCGGTTTGTTTGCCGGTCAAGTTCTCATCTTCCTCGAGCAAATTAAGTATCTGATCTTCCAGTCCCGCCTGCTGAATTTTATATTCTTCAGCCTTCTGTTGCACTTGTTCCAACCCCCGCGAACTAACCACCGTACCATTGTATAACTTGGCTTCCTCGTTGCGGAGATGTTCTAAACAAGTTTTTAATTCTAGTTCCAATTGATGTTGAGCCGTAGTTGTTTTTTTTCGTTCATTGTCAAGTTTGGCTAAAGCGGTTTCACTCTGGCGATATAAAGATTGTAGAGCCATCAAATTTGGATTGGCAGCGGCTTGTTCCCGCGCTTGTTTTAAAAACAACGCCCGAGAATCTAATTCCTGAATTCTAAATAAAATCGGTAGAAACGCCATTCTTCCTCCTGACTCTGGATCGCACCGGCACCGCAAGCTCAAAGACGCATGCATTCAAAGTGCCACTTAACCTTGGGTCTGATATGGTTCTTCCTGGATTGTATTACTTTCATAGACTTTAAAATCCGCTGAATTTTGAAAGTGCTTTTCTAAAAAGCTCCCGACCAGGGGGATAAAACAACGTTCAGTGCTCCAATGACCGGCTGTAATCACTGCAAGTCCGCTTTCTTTGGCAAACAGATAATCATGATAGCCAAGTTCTCCTGTTAAATAGGCATCGGCGCCATTTTTAATCGCAGATGCGACTAAACTGCCGCCACTCCCGGAACAGATAGCTAATTTCCGAACAATTCGAGCCGGTTCACCCAGCCAGCGAATTTCCCGGGCCGGTAAATCATTTTTTATTTTGGCGCATAATTCTTGAAAAGGAATTGAAGTCGGAAGTTCGCCGATTCGACCCATGCCGTGCTTAGGGGAAGTAACTAATGGATAAACATCAATAGCAGGTTCTTCATAAGGATGGTTGGCTAAAATCGCCTGGATGATCTGAGTCAGATTCCCCTCTGCCGCCAACATTTCCAGCCGGGTTTCTTCAACTTCAGTAAACTCTCCGGGTTTCCCGATGAATGGTTGAGTCCCACAACCCGATCGATACGTGCCGGTACCCGGGACAACAAATGAACATTCGCTGTAATTTTCAATAACTCCGGCGCCGGCTTCAGCCATGGCGGTTCTAATTGACGCCGTTACCGGTTCAGGACAAAAAACCACTATTTTATATGCTTTTCGAGGGTCCGCCTCCGGTTCAAGCAATGTAATCCCTCTCAGAGCGAATCGTTCAGCTAAAAATTGGTTCAGGCCGCGCTCCGCTTTATCCATATTGGTGTGAGCCGCCACCAAAAAAAGTTCATTTTTAATTAGTGCCTGCAAGCACTGACCGATCGGTGTATTTAGATTAATTTGGGTGACTGGTTTAAAAATGAGTGGATGATGGACTACAAATCCATTTACATTTTGACGTAGACCTTCTTGAATAACCTGCAGATTGACATCTAAGGCTACCATAACTTTGGAGACAGACTGATCTGAACGACCGACTTGCATGCCGACCCGATCCCAACTCTCAGCCAAATCCCAAGGAGCTAGGCTGTCAAGGGCCTTAACAATTTGCCGTAATTGCAGTGTTCAACACCTCTGTTCCAACCCGATCCTACGATATACTTAATAAAAAAAGGGGGATTGATTAATCCTCCCACTTCTTACTGACATATTGGTGGGCCCACTTGGATTCGAACCAAGGGCCGATCGGTTATGAGCCGACTGCTCCACCGCTGAGCTATGGGCCCAAAAAAGTGACAGTCAATATTATACAATGAATTGATCAAAACATCAAGAGACTAATTTAATCAAGAAAATCCTTCAGCTTTTTACTGCGGCTGGGATGTCTTAATTTTCGCAACGCTTTGGCTTCGATCTGCCGAATTCGTTCACGGGTTACGTTAAAGATCTGTCCAACTTCTTCCAAAGTACGGGCTCTGCCGTCGTCAAGACCGAAACGCAGCCGTAGAACCTTCTCTTCACGCGGTGTTAAGGTATTTAAAACATCTTCCAACTGCTCCTTTAATAAACGAAAGGAAGCGGCTTCCGCCGGTGCCGGGGCGTCCTGATCCTCGATAAAATCACCCAAATGACTGTCTTCCTCTTCGCCGATGGGAGTCTCCAGTGAAACCGGTTCTTGAGCTATCTTCATGATCTCGCGAACCCGGTCCGGACTCATCTCCATCTCCTTGGCAATCTCCTCGGCGCTAGGCTCACGGCCAAGGCTTTGCAGTAACTGACGGGAAACCCGTATGAGTTTATTAATAGTCTCCACCATATGGACCGGTATTCTGATAGTCCGGGCCTGATCGGCAATCGCGCGGGTAATAGCCTGACGAATCCACCAAGTGGCATATGTGCTGAACTTGTAGCCTTTTCGATAATCAAATTTCTCAACTGCTTTGATGAGTCCCAAATTTCCTTCCTGAATCAAATCCAGGAAAAGCATGCCTCGACCTACATAACGTTTAGCAATACTTACCACCAGCCGTAAGTTGGCTTCAGCCAATCGGCGTTTGGCCGACTCATCGCCTTCTTCAACTTTACGGGCCAAATCGATCTCATCGGTAGCAGATAATAACGGTACCCGACCAATCTCCTTCAAGTACATCCGGACCGGATCATCCAGGGCAATTCCTTCGGGAATTGTCAGATCGAGCTCGACTTCTTCGGGCTCCACCTGAAATGGTTCTTCCTGTTCATCGGTTGATTCTTCGCTGGTATCGGGAAGTATTTCGATGCCGTTACTTGCCAAAGCTTCATAAATCTCATCTATTTGATCAGTGGACAGATCAACCTGTTCCAGCGAGTCCATAATCTCCCGATATGAAATTATCCCTTTCCTCTTGCCTTTTGCAATTAATTCCTTAATTCCTTCAATATTTGGCAAGGCTTTTTCTTTAGTCAACTTTAAATTACCATCCTTCCGGGGGTAGGAGATTTACGTTAGAATTCAATATAATATAGAAGATCCAGATAAAAATACTTAACCTGCCCCGACTTAGATTCCCGTTGAAAATTGCGGATACTGCTTTTGCAATCTTCGTTTAACCTCGGTAAACTCTTTGGCTTTAATTTTAAGGTCCGTCTCAGATAAAATCAGGCCATGCTCATCTTTGCCTGTTGTAAGCTGATTTGTTAGGTTTTGAACCAGTTCTTGAAGGTGCAGCATTTGTAAACGCTGAAAACTCCCCTCCAGATCAACCTGAGATGCCTTTACTTCATGTTCAGCAATTAATGACGCCGCCACTTGCTGGAATGGACCTTGAATCTCGGCCAAAATGATTTGAGAATCTTTACTAGAGGCTTCCACTCGCTCGATCTCCAACAACAAATCCCGCCAAATCGCGAAGCTGAACTCTTCCAACTTTAATTCTTCTTTTATTCGCTTAAATTTGTCATATTCCTGCAAAGCAAATTGCAAAAGTTCCTTTTCCGTCTGGAAAATTGCCCGTTTTAAAGGGGGTAGTTCATTTAAATTTATCGTTCCCATAGTTGTCCCGATTTTTTCACTGTTGTCTTTAGTATAACTATTATTCCGTTCCCTATCCAGAACCGGAGATTTTTTCCTGCTTTTTTTCAACCATTCGTCAAAACCGGAAAAGACCGCCACCTCGGAAGTCCCAATTTCGCGCGACACCAGTCGTAGATAAAACTCTTGGGTTATCCGGTTATCAATACCCGCAATCTCAGGCAGAACAGCTTCCAGTGCTTGCACTTTGCCTTGAGGTGAATTGAGATCGAATTCTTTCAGCACCCGCCGCAATTGAAAATCAGTTAACGATATGGCATTATTCAGTAATTGCTCAAATGCTGCAGCTCCATTTTTCTTGATATATGAATCCGGGTCTTCTCCTGACGGTAAATCTAGAATTCTAACTTTTAACCCTGCTTCCTGCAGTAAAATCATCCCTCGCTCGGTAGCCTTAACTCCTGCGGCATCACCATCATATGCTAAAATCACGTCCGAAGTATACTTCTTAAGCATTCTGGCTTGTTCTTTAGTCAAAGCGGTTCCCAATGAAGCCACTGTTTGGTTAAAACCGGCTTGATGGGCCTGAATAACGTCAAGATATCCTTCTACCACTATGGCATGCTTTTTTTTACGAATTTCTTCTTTGGCGAGAGCCAATCCGAATAAATAATGGCCTTTATGGAAAATTTCGGTCTCCGGTGAATTCAAATATTTGGGTTGGCTGTCATCAAAGACCCGTCCCCCGAAGCCGACAATATTGCCCCGCGGATCGCTAATCGGAAACATCAAGCGATCCCGAAAGCGGTCGTAAAAGCCCCCCTCACCCAGACTCAACAAACCTAATTTCTCAGCCTCTTCCAGAGTAACCTGCTTTTTTCGCAAAATATCGGTTAAGCCGTGCCAACCTGCAGGAGCGTAACCCAGATTAAATAACTGCACAGTCTGTGGGGTTATTCCCCGTTGGTTAAAATAATTCCTGCCTCGTTCTCCAGCTTCAGTTTTGACCAGATATTGATTAAAAAAGGCCATTGCCAGCTTGTTTATTTTAAATAAAGAATCCTTACGGGTATCTGCCGCCGGATCCCGGCTATATTCCGGCCAAGCTATCCCGGCACGTTCTGCTAAGACTTTCGCCGCTCCAATAAAATCCAAATTTTCCAAGCGCATGATAAAATTAAAAACATTACCTCCAACGCCGCAACCAAAACAGTAAAAGAGTTGTTTCTCCTGGTTTACATTGAATGAAGGAGTCTTTTCGCCATGAAAAGGGCATAACCCCACCAGCGATCTTCCGGAACGTCGTAGGCTCACATATTCCGAAATGACCATCACAATATCATTACGTTCTTTAATTTGTTCAATTAATTCCTGCTTTAACCCTCGTTCCAACAATCTCACCGACTTAGGTTTATTCCTAACGT
Organism: Bacillota bacterium; assembly: GCA_003501365.1. GTDB lineage: Bacteria > Bacillota > UBA4882 > UBA8346 > UBA8346 > UBA8346. The sequence continues at coordinate 2,010 of DNPP01000443.1, read as the reverse complement.
GATTCCCAGCTATGAGGTACAAATTTACCGATAAATATTTCTTTAGCAAAATGATCCGTCATCCCGGCAATATAATCAATTGCTGCCAATTGTTGATTGCCGTCTGAAAATTGACGGATATGTTCGGGTACTTCTACGTTATTCTCCAAAAAATATTCATATAGATACTTCAACATCTTAAAGACCTTGGCTTCTTCCCCTTTGGCCTTTGAACCGATATATACTCTGGCAAATAAAAAATCGCGTAATTGATTAAATACTATATCGACTCCGGCCGAGAAAGCAATTATTCCGGTTTGTAAACTATTATCTACCATATCCTGTATCAAAAATGTCAACCGCTGTGAAGCGGTGATTCCTAACTTTCCGGTGATAAAATCCGGCAATTCGGTCATTGTAAGCAGCCCACCCCGTACCGCATCATCCAAATCGTGATTGACATAAGCAATCCGGTCGGCAAGGCGAACCACCCGTCCCTCAACGCTTGAAGGAAGAACGGGCCCGGTATGGTTTACAATTCCGTCGCGTACTTCAAAACATAGATTTAAACCGGGGTAATCCCTTCCCGAAGACTCCAACCAATCGACTACCCGCAAACTTTGTTGATTATGCTGAAAACCTTCCGGCGCCAATTGGTTTAAGGCAGTTTCCCCGGCATGACCAAAAGGAGTATGGCCCAGATCATGCCCTAAGGCAATGGCTTCGGTGAGGTCTTCATTCAATCTCAATAAGCGGGCAATAGTCCTGGCAATTTGGGCTACTTCCAAAACATGGGTCAAACGAGTCCGATAATGATCGCCTTCAGGAGCGATAAACACCTGGGTTTTATGCTTTAAGCGACGAAACGCTTTCGAATGAATAATCCGATCCCGATCACGCTGGAAATCCAGACGCAAAGGACAAACCGGCTCCGGATATTGACGACCCTTCGACGCATCGGAATGGACAGCCCATTCAGATAAAGCTAATCGCTCATATTCTATCAAGCTTGCTTTAAAATCCATCTTCATCTATAATGCACGCGCACTGGTACGCGTGCAATCCCCATTCCTCCACAGAAATTGCATCAAGCAGTGAGTTAGAGATTGAGATTGAGATATTGATAGTGATAGTGATAGTAATTGAGATAGAAATAAAGATAGTAACCGCTTCGGTGGACGCACGAGAAAAAAAAAGCGCTCAGAGCGCTTCTAAACCGTGCGGAGTCAGTTTCACAGTTTTTATCTTGCCCCGCTCCCCCAACTGACCAAGGTCCTTGCCGTTAAATGTTAAAACAACCCCGGCCGGATTACCCATTTTAATTATCATTTCCCGCTGAGCCGTCCACACTTGTTGCGCCTGCGACGGGTCGAAAGTCATCCCATCCACTCCATACAGATAATCGCCGTCACTTTTAACTTGTATCCAGACGTTATCTTTAAAAATTGCATTTACAGTAATCGGAGCAATAAATTTGCGTTTAGTCGGAGAATTGGTTTTGGTAGTGATAACCTGTGCTCCATTTGCGCCATCAATTCCCTTCAAGTTTTTGCTGTGATATGAAGGAAATAGGAAAAAGCTGGTTACAATTAATATGCCGATTAGCGCTACAACAATACCTAAATAAAAACCTCTTAATTGTTCATTATCAAGAGTTTGCGGAGTCCGGCTTTCCTGAACGGCCACCTGATGTTGAATCTGTCGCACTTCTTCTTCTTCAGCCGTTTTCATTTGATTATATTTCTGTAAAACCGCCTGGCCATCTAAGCCGATAGCATTTGCAAAATTTACCAAAAACCCTTTTCGGTAAACATCGCCGGGAATGCCGTCCAAATCGCCGCGATCGATAGCCTCCAAATAACGCATACTTATTTTGGTAGCTTCCTGAATCTCTTTTAGAGAAATATTTTTTTCTTCCCTGATCTGATGGAGGTATTCTCCAATCTCCTTCAAACAGGTTCACCTCCGATTTCAGTTGGTGCTTTTTCTTGGACACATATTCTTAACTGAATCCAAATTATTAATTATAAA
>DNPP01000197.1 GCA_003501365.1 Bacillota bacterium | reverse complement strand
TTAAATTTTATCGAGAAAAATTCCTGGCTCAACTTTCAATAATCAGTTGAATGAGCATCCCGACCATACAAATCATCAAACCGATAAACATAATTACAAAACCTAAGTTCAGCCGGTGAAATATTTTGCACCATTCATTTTGGTATGCCAACGGCCTAGTCGCATTTTTTTGCACAAAAAAGCCGACACTCACCAGAAAACCGAAACATCCTGTGTAATATAAGCAGTTTTTAATATAACCGAATAAATTCATATAGTGTTTGTCATAGAAAATATAAAAAATAATGGTTGCAAAAACTGCCACTCCTACCGCAATATAGAAAGCAATTTTAGCACATTTGAACAGATCTCTAACAAAACAAAATTTCACTTTCATCAGCACCTTGTTTGCTTTTCTGAATTATTAATATTTCAAGACTGATTATGTTTATTATATTACGCGTTTAGTTTATTCGCAAGGAAATTGCGTACACTCTTAGAATAAATCGATAGCCGAGCCTTATTACTGGAATTTGAAACAATATTCTTCGTACCAGGATCGCCCTGATTCCCATCTATCCTTGCGGGTCATGAAAATGCTGGAATAAACCCGCCAAAAAACCAGCCTGCTTTTCCCGACCAAACAATGATTATCTTGACATTCCTTTTTTTTGGAGTATAATAAAACCAATTTAAATTTTGCGGGGGAACTCGCGTTCGCAAGTACGCAAACGCGCTTGAGTTGAGAAGGCTAAAACCTGACCCCTTGAACCTGTCAGTTTACACTGTCGTAGGGAAGCAAATCATTTACATTTTGTATTTGATCAAGCACTTGCCTATTTCGGGGTAAGTGCTTTTTTATTGAAGATTGCAAGAGACACAATTCAATATAATTTATATGCGGGGGAACTCGCGCGTACTTGCGTATGCGCGCTTGAGTTGAGAAGGCTAAAACCTGACCCTTTGAACCTGTCAGTTTACACTGTCGTAGGGAAGCAAAGTTTAAGAGCGCTTCCAAACCGGGAAACGCTCTTTTTATTGTCAATTATGAAACAAGGAGGGTCCTGCCGTGATAAAAGTTTTATCATCACCGGGAGTGTTGGGTGATTATTTAGTTGACAACGACGAAAATAACCAAACGATAAAAAGGAGATGTCAATATGGAATGTGGTTTAGGTAACGTAGTCGGTGCACGAATCGGGCTATATCCCATGCAAGATAATTTCATTGAGGTAATTTTAGGAGCTGTAAAAGCTGCCGATAAAACAGGACTTGCCGTAATTACCGATGATTTGGGCACAACGATACAAGGAAATCGGGACCAGGTATTTTCCTTTGTCAAAGAAGTTTTTTTACGGGCAGCGGCAACCAGCGGTCATATCGTCGCCAATGTGCTTTTTTCCGTAGGCTGCCCCGGCGATGTACCTGAAAATGTTGATTTTAATGCAACAGCCCCCAAAACAGAGCTTTCAAATACGGACATCCCGATTGCTTGCGCCTGGTCCCTCTACCCGTTAGGTGATGAAAATTATTTCCAGGTCATTTCGGGTGAAATATCCAAGGCCATTGCTTCCGCAGATGTGGAGGTTGAAGGATATCATTATTGCACTCGCCTTGACGGAACAGCCACGGCTGTATTTGATCTACTGGAAAAGGCCTTTGCAGGGGTGAGCCAAAAGATCCGGCATACGATTATCCATGCCACGTTTTCAAAAGGAAGTCCTTCCAAAGCAAAAATGAAAATCGACTTTGCGAAAGAGGTAAAATGATAATGAAGAAAGCAAATTGGTCTCTAAAAGACATCATGGTGCTTTGCGTTTTAGGTGTGGCCTTTGGTGCTTTATATATTGGCGGCGTCAGTTTGTGGGCAGTAGCGAATGCCGTTTTCGGCCCGGTTGGTCTTGATATGGTATACGGCATATGGTTTACCGCATCCATAACCGCCGCCTATATTATCCGTAAACCGGGAATCGCCTTTGGTGCAGAAATGCTGGCGGCTCTTAGTGAGATATTGCTTGGCACACCTGCCGGCGTATCCGTTATTCTCGGGGGGGCCATTCAAGGAATCGGTTGTGAAGCTATTTTTGCCGCGTCCGGCTGGAAGAAATACTCCACACCGGTACTGATATTGGCTGGAATGGGAGCGAGCGTTACCAGCTTTGCATACAATTACATAGCTTACGGGTATTCGAAGTTTGCCCTCATGATGCTGGCGGGAATGCTGAGTATCCGTCTGATATCTGGAGCGATACTTGCCGGAGTACTTGGGAAAGTTATTGGTGATGGCTTGGCAGCAACCGGAGCCTTATCTTCTTTCCCGCTGGGACGCGAAAGGGCAGTAAAAAGTGTGCAACCGTAATGACCCACCTAAAAATTGAAAAGTTAACTGTGACCATCAATAGCAAGCCTATATTAAAGGATCTAAGCTTTGAACTCAATACCGATGAAAGAATACTGATTTTGGGAGCAAGCGGCTGTGGAAAATCCACGCTGCTTTTATCCCTCATGGGTATTACCCAGCGGTTTGATAATGCGCAGGTTTCCGGGAATATATTTATTAGAGACCGTTCTATCCAAGAGATGAAGGCCGATGAGATTTCAAAAATATTGGGCCTGGTGTTTCAAAATCCCGAGAGTCAGTTTTGCTCTTTATATCCCGAGGATGAAGTGGCTTTTGGACTTGAAAACCTTTGTGTAGACCCGGAACAAATGGATCCCATTATTAACAAATCGCTACAGATTGTGGGTTTTCCAAACAATAAATATAAAAATGCCATCAATACACTCTCCGGTGGCGAACAGCAACGATTGGCTCTTGCCGCGATATTTGCCCAAGGGGCAGAGCTGTTTTTATTGGATGAACCCACCGCAAACTTAGACCCCACCGGCAGAAGGCAAATCGTCGCATCTGCTAAAACGGCTGCCAAGGCCGGTAAAGGTCTGTTAGTAGTGGAACATAATCTGGAACACTGGCTGCCGTTTTTAAACCGGCTGATCATTTTGGACAATGACGGCACGATATTATGCGATGGTAATCCCAGGGAGATATTTGAAAAATTGGGACCGCTTCTAAATGAAAAAGGCATTTGGCGTCCTCAATCCATCCGACTTTATGATCAATTAATTAGGCTTGGACATAACTTTTCAAAAGTTCCCCTTAATTCTCGGGAATTAGCGAATGAAACCATTCCCGAAACCGCATTAATAACTGCCTTTCAAAGGCTGCGACATAATCCGAAAATGGCTGCCTCCTCCGGTCATGTCATTCTAAATACTAAAGATTTGTCGGTTGCCTATGAAAAAAATAAACCCATATTTTACCATGTCAATCTTACTATCATGACAGGTGATTTCTGGGCCTTAGTCGGAGCGAACGGCAGCGGAAAATCTACCTTAGCCAAAACACTAATCGGACTAATCGAACCGGCTTGCGGCGCAGTAATTTTAGAAGGCAAAAATATCATGGAGATGAAGCTTAAAGATATATTCAACCGCATCGGATATGTATTTCAAAATCCCGAGCATCAATTTGTAGCAGATACCGTATGGTCGGAAATCGCCTACAGTGTGGAGCAGCTTGATATTGATGAAAACAGCAAAAAGCAACATATCCATGCGCTTCTTAAAGAGTTTGATCTTCTGGATTTTCTCAGCAACAACCCCTTCAGTTTATCAGGCGGCCAAAAAAGAAAATTATCCGTAGCCACGATGTTGGTTGGCAATCAAAAATTATTAATTCTCGATGAACCGACCTTTGGACAGGATCAAAAAAACGCCTATGCGCTTATGGACAAGTTGAGTGAGCTTAATCGCAAAGGGATAACCATCTTCATGATTACCCACGATCTTGATTTGGTCGCAGAATATGCCAATAAAACTGCAGTTTTATATGATGGAACCCTTGTTTTTAGCGGTCAAACCCATGATTTATGGCAACAGAAACGTCTCATCGCCCAAAGCGGGCTGGAATTGCCTTTCAAAATTAAAGTTATATCAAGGGATGATGAAGAGCACTATGTTGAAAATCAATAATTTAAACCCTACCGCCAAACTGCTGTCCAATCTGATATTGCTGGTTGCTTGTGTAATGATATTTGACCCTCAAACGATGGTTATGCTTTTTTTAACCACTGTATTTTTTGGAGTGATTACCCGTTCCTTTAGGAAGAAAAGCATCAAAGCCTTACTGCCGTTATTATGTTTTGCTTTTGCAATCTTGTGGATGAATGCCGCCTTTGCTAAAGTCAATCATCCGCAGATTATCGGCACCTTGGGACCACTCAATTTTAGCGATAAAGGTTTGATTGTCGGGCTTTCTTTATGTTTTAGAGTGATGACCATCGGCATCTCCTCAATCATCTTTACAACCAATACCGACCCTAATGACTTCATATTGAGTCTAATCAAGCAGTGCCGTCTCAGTCCGGGAATCGCCTACGGGATGCTGACCGCTTTCAGATTTTTGCCTTCAATCGAAGCGGACTTGACCTTAATCATTGCAGCCCATCAAATTCGAAATGCCAAAAAGCAAAAATGGTATGCCAAAAATAGCTCTGCTTGGTATCGGAATGCAATTCCCCTTTTAGCCGTCAATCTAAGAAGAGCGGAAAGAGTAGCTATCGCCATGGAAGCCCGGGGATTCGAGAATAACATGGTGAGAACTTATCATAAAACAATCGACTGGCAAAAAAAGGATACCATTTTTGTGGCTTGTGCCGCTTTGATCATCATTTTGATTATTTCCTATTCAGCTTACCAGGGCTGGTTGGTTGGTTTTAAAACTTGGCAGGGCTTTTAAAAAGGCTCTACTTAAGACAATTGTTGGTCAAAACATCTTCAAAAGGACAAGAGTCAGGTCATCAACTTTGGAAACTAAGCAAAAAACGACAGTCGGCAATTCGATCTAAGACCTCTCGGTGCCTTCTTGAAGGCGAGCCTCCCCCAATGAAGAGTTTCGAGTAACAGATTCAGTGGGAACGTTACCCATGGCAGATCACCAAAGCCGAAAACTTTGTGCCATCGTCTCCAGAACTTTAAATACTTTTGCTTTATCGAATTCCTGGATACCCTGATCCGGTGAATACATCCCGATATTGGTCGAGTGAACGGTATATTCGACTGCATAACATTCTTCCCCGCGTTTGGTGCGATAACTGACGGTTTCATATAGATTCCCGGCTCCGGCATCGGAAAAAGCCAATCGGATAAAGGGAACGCCGTTTATCAGAACCCGCTTCCTTTGGGTCCCGGATCCTTGAGGTTCTTCGAAGCAATGCTTCAGGGCTTCCGGGTTACTGCTTTTACCGATGATAAATCGGGCTTCGCTAAAATTAGTCTTTGGCATATATGACTTAGGGATGGTTACCATAGCCAAGACCATTCCCGGTTCGGTCGCGCCGGCGCGCCAGTCAGTGGTAAAGCCGATACCTTTTCCCGAAAGCCGGAAGCGCTTTGGGTAACAGAAAGAAAAACTCTTTGCGCTGTCGGTAAATATTGCCGTATCGCCACTATAACGAACTGTGCCGGCTACGCCGTCGCTATAAATCGTTTGGTTGTTTTCAGTCACGAAAGCATTAGGGCCTTTGCTCCAAAACTCAACCTTGCCGTTACTAAACCGGATTCCTGAAGCAGCGACAACTTGCGGTAAAACAAAGCTGCGACCATCCGGCAGCGCCAAATGCACTTTATGATCCAGATAAGTCGCTTGAACAACCCCTTCTCGGCAATAATAGCTAACGGTATTTTCGGTCAAAGGAAGGAGATGACCAAAGATGCTTTCTCTTGAGTCTGTACCGGCTATAAAAAGCGCTAAAACAACTACCCCAATTAGTAAAAATACTCTATTGTTTTTTTTCAATTTATCAATGAGTCCTTTCCTAAGAATTTAACCGTGATTCATCTTATTTTGGGGAAAATTTGAATTTTTAAACCAAACACCGGGCTAATATTTTTTTTGGTACGCTTACCTCGTTCAGGCATAATCTTCCTGTTTGCAATTTTTGTCATATTCTCCATTGCCTTTTCCAAAAATTTTTTAACATCATCCCATTCAATTTCACAGAAATTTTTCGGTCATCTTAGGATGCCATTTTTCTTTAAATGACAATATTCGGAGATAAACAGTCGCCGCCTTTTCAGCCGGAAAAATATAAAGATCGCGCCGCCAATCACTATTATTATTAGTTGTATTTTCTTGTTTAAAATACTAAAATTAATAGTTACATACGCCATGATTTGTAACGTAGATTTCTAAGGTTAAAAAGGAGCGTCAACGACGTTCAACTCAAAATTCTATTACGACAAGTTCTTTTGAACATTTTCACATTGAAGAAATAATGAACTAATAAAAATATAGCATCTGGAGGTCGTGAATGACAAGATTTGGAGTAGTAGGAACCGGCTGGATCACCGAAGAATTTATCAAAGCTGCAAACTTAGACCAAAGGTTTCAATTAACAGCCGTTCATTCGAGGAATCAGGCGCGGGCATCGGAATTTGCTAAAAAATATTCCGCGGAACATATATTTACTGACTTAGAAAAAATGGCCAAAAGTAAAACCGTTGATGCTGTATATATAGCCAGTCCCAATTGTTGTCATGCCCGGCAAGCCATTTTGTTCATGAATCACCAAAAGCATGTACTCTGTGAAAAACCGATTGCCTCCAACGTCAAAGAACTTCTGGCGATGATTGAAGCTTCCAAAGCCAATCAAGTTACTCTAATGGAAGCTCTTAAAACTACCTTTTTGCCCAACTTTGACGCCATCAGGGAGAATTTGCCCAAAATCGGAAGAATACGCCGTATATTTACCAGTAAATGCCAATATTCCTCACGCTATGATGCCTTTAAGGAAGGAAAAACTCCTAATGCCTTTGATCCCAAGCTTTCGAACGGCTCATTGATGGATATCGGCGTGTATTGCATCTATCCTGTAGTTGCTTTGCTTGGTAAGCCGGATAGTATAGAGGCGAACGCCGTCTTCCTTGAATCCGGAGTCGATGGCGAAGGCAACCTGGTTTTACACTATCCGGATAAGGAAGCGGTCATTATCCATTCCAAAATTACCGATTCTAAACTTTCAAGTGAAATTCAGGGAGAAGCAGGCAATATAATCATTGATAAAATTTCAACGCCGCAAAAAATTGAAATTCATTACAGGAACGGCTTGACAGAGGATATATCACGAGAGCAGTCGGAAGCGTTAATGTCTTATGAAGTGCAAGAAATCCTGCATTTGATTGAAAATCACCAAATCGAATCCCCAGTGAATTCCCAGCAACTTTCTCTGGCGGTCATGGAAATCATGGATGAGGCCCGCAAAAAAATCGGTTTGGTTTTCCCGGCGGATGATGTTTCTTGACATCCTCACTTTTTGAAGTATAATTATATTAATTTAAATTTTGCGGGGGAACTCGCGTTCATTGCATGTACGCGCTTGAGTTGAGAAGGTAAAACCTGACCCCTTGAACCTGTCGGTTAACACTGTCGTAGGGAAGCAAATCATATACATTTTGTATTTGATCAAGCACTTGCCTATTTCGGGTTAAGTGCTTTTTTATTGAGGATTGTAAGAGACACAATTCAATAATTTATATGCGGGGGGACTCGCGCGTACTTGCATACGCGCGCTTGAGTTGAGAAGGCTAAAACCTGACCCTTTGAACCTGTCAGTTTACACTGTCGTAGGGAAGCAAAGTTTAAGAGCGCTTCCCAACCGGGAAGCGCTCTTTTTAATTAATCATCCATACAAGAAAGGAACAATATCATGAAAAAAGTTCTATCGATTGCCGGATCGGACTGTAGCGGCGGCGCCGGCATCCAAGCCGATTTAAAAACATTTTCGGCTCACGGCGTTTTCGGCATGAGCGTCATCGTATCCGTGGTAGCCGAGAACACCAGCCGGGTGATTGACATCCAGGATATCTCGCCGGATATGATCAGGAAACAGATTGACGCGATATTTGAGGATATCGGAGCGGACGCCGTAAAGATCGGAATGTTGTCCGGGCCCCGTTGTATGGAGGCGGTCGCCGAGAAGTTGCATGAGTACAATCCTAGCAATATAATCATCGATCCGGTGATGATTGCCAAGAACGGTTGTCCGCTGATGAACCCGGATGCAATTACTACGCTTATCCAAACCATTATCCCTCTGGCCGATGTCCTGACTCCCAATCTTCCCGAAGCCGAAAAGATCACCGGTATGTCTATTCTCACCATCGCGGACATGGAAAAAGCCGCGGTCGTTATTCATCAGATGGGCAGTAAACATGTTTTAGTCAAAGGCGGTCATGCTGCGGGAGACGCCCTGGATGTTTTATACGACGGCGAGCATTTCTATCATTATAACGCCAAGCGCATTCCCACCAAAAACACTCACGGCACCGGCTGTACCTATTCCTCAGCCATCGCCGCCAACCTGGCCTTGGGAATGAATTTGCCCGATGCGGTAAAGCAGGCCAAACATTATGTCACTACCGCCATCGAACATTCTCTATCCATCGGTAAAGGCTGCGGCCCCACCCATCATTTTTATGAGCTATATCAATATGGACTAAATAAAGGAGCAAAATCAAATGAATAATCAATTCGTTATAGAAATCGGCCGATTACATAGCGAAGTACAGGCCAAAAAACCCATCATTCATCATCTCACCAATTATGTAACCGTCAATGATTGCGCCAATATTGTGTTGGCGCTGGGCGCTTCTCCCATTATGGCGGACGATATTGAAGAAGTTGAGGACATCACCGCTATCTCTTCGGCACTGGTCCTCAATATCGGAACTTTAAATCAAAGGACTATCACTTCGATGCTGGCAGCAGGGAAAAAGGCCAATCAATGCAACATCCCGGTGATACTGGATCCAGTCGGAGCTGGTGCGTCGCAGTTACGCAATCAAACCATTGCCCGCTTATTGGATCAAATCCAAATTAGTATATTGCGCGGCAATATGTCCGAAATCCGATTTATCAGCGGTTCAGATGCCTCAACCCAAGGTGTCGATGCTTCGGAACGAGATATTGCCAATGCCGGACAAACCGGCATGGAAACTGCCGCAAGATTGGCCTCCAAACTGAACTGTGTAGTAGCCATCACCGGAGCGACCGACTTGATATCCGACGGTAAGCGCTCTTTGTATATTCAAAACGGACATCCTCTATTATCTAAAGTAACTGGAACAGGCTGTATGAGTACTTCGCTGGTTGGCGGTTTTGCCGGAGTTACATCTGACTATTTTATTGCGGCATCAGCCGGGATTATGTGCATGGGGATTGCTGGAGAAATCGCTTTCCATGCAGTCGGATCGAAAGGTACCGGAAGCTTTCATGCGGCGATCATCGATAACATCTCTATGCTCAATGATCAAACAATAGCGGAGATGGCCAAAATTCATGAGTAATCAGACAGAATTCAATCATCAAACCAGCAATCTAGGCGGATTCTTGCTTTGGATGGGCGCAGCTATCTCCATTGCCGAAATTCAAACCGGCGTTTTACTGGCGCCCCTGGGGATCTCTAAAGGTATCATTGCTATTCTTATCGGGCACATCATTGGTGCAATAACTCTTTACGCCGCCGGAATGATTGGAGCTTCGGGCAAATTGTCTTCCATGGAATCGACCCGGATATCCTTCGGAGTCTATGGCTCTTACGGTTTCTCAATTCTCAATATCCTGCAATTGCTTGGCTGGACTGCCATCATGATTATCGATGCCGCTGATGCTTTGGATGAGATTACCAGGACCATCTGGCATTTTCAAAATGTGGCATTATGGTGTGTTCTGATCGGCGCTTTCATCGTCATTTGGATTCTGCTCGGCCTTCAAAATTTATCCAAAGTCAACATCGTTGTAGTCGGCCTGCTTTTTGTATTATGCATAGTTCTGGGATTCATTGTATTCAGTAGTAAATTGACAGGTACATTCGAACAGCAACCCTTAAGTTTCGGCGCCGGTGTTGAACTCAATGTGACCATGTCCCTCTCCTGGCTTCCATTGATTGCCGACTATACCCGCTATGTAAAACATCCAAAAGCGGGAACTGGCGCCAGCGTATTAGGATACTTTGCGGGCAGCATGTTGATGTTCACCATAGGACTCGGCGCAGCTATCTATTCCAAAACATCCGATATCAGCGCCATTCTCATGTCCACCGGACTGGGAATCGTAGCGCTGATGATTGTTATTTTTTCAACCGTAACCACTACTTTTATGGATGTTTATTCCGCCGGCGTCAGTGCGGTCAATCTACATCCCAAAATCAATGCAAATGTCGTCGCGCTGAGCACCTGTATTATGGGTGCTTTTTTAGCCATTATGGTCCCGATGAGCCAGTATGAAAACTTTCTATATTGGATTGGTTCCGTTTTTTCTCCCCTCTTTGCTATACTCCTCGCGGACTATTTCCTATCCGGCGAAAAAAGAATCGATTCCAAGCGCCTGTTGAATCTTAAGAATACTGTGTTATGGATCGTCGGGGTCGTTATTTACCGGCTCTTATTACTTTACAACTCGCCGATCGGAGTCACCCTACCTGTGATGGTGATGATTGGTATTCTTTGTCTACTCGTAAACGGAGGAATTCGATTATGGAACAAAAAATTTCAAAACCTCTAATTAACTATACCCTTTACCTAGTCACGGATCGCGATTTGATGAGCACTGCTACCTTAAAACAAGCTGTGGAAGAGGCGATCGCCGGAGGGTGCTCCCTGGTCCAATTACGCGAAAAAACCGCCTCTTCCTTGGAATTCTTTGATACTGCCGTTGCCATCAAACAAATAACTGATCGCTATACCATCCCTTTAATTATTAATGATCGAGTCGATATTGCCCTGGCGGTCGATGCCGCAGGGGTTCATATCGGACAAAGCGATATTCCTGCTGCCGTGATACGGAAAATCATCGGTCCCCATAAAATCCTTGGTGTATCCGCTTCCGCATTGAACGAAGCACTCCAGGCGGAGCAGGAAGGCGCCAATTACCTGGGTATTGGCGCTATGTTTGCCACCGGCACCAAAACCAATGCCAAACTGGTTACCATGGAACAATTAAAGGAGATCAAGGCTGCCGTGAACATCCCGGTCGTCGTGATCGGCGGCATTAACGAAACGACCATTCCCCTGTTCGATGGTACGGGGATTGACGGAATTGCTGTGGTATCGGCCCTGATTTCAAAAAAGGATATTACCTCAGCAGCCAAAAACCTTAAAAAACTATTTTTACAAACCAAGGGGAAATAATCATGGACAGTTTCAAGGCGGCTATCTTTGATTTAGACGGTACTTTGCTGGATTCAATGGGAGTATGG
>DNPP01000058.1:22887-23560 GCA_003501365.1 Bacillota bacterium | reverse complement strand
TGACATAATGTCAATATATGTAAGAGATATTTTTCGAGAGATTTTTTGGTCACGTATTCAGGAAATATGTATAAATATTAATTTTTACTTATTTTCATGGAGGAGGTTTTTGTAATGATAAGAAAATTAACCATGAAGTTTAGTTTCTTTAAACTGGCAAAATTGGTAGTGAATTATTCTTTTCGGGCCAAACTTATCTTGGGATTTCTTTGTATAGTGATTTTAATGGGTGGGATAAGCGCTTTTTCATACATAATGCTTAAAAGGTCAATAAGTCATTTAGATAATATGCTAGAAACCGTTATTGTGGCAAATCGGCTCGGGAAATCAGCATTGGATATTTCCAATAATGTACACAATTACATATTTAGCGGAAATATGGATGAGGCTAAGCAACAATGTGTAAAGAGTTTGGATCAGTGTAAAAATGATCTACTACTTTTAAAAAAATATATTAAAGATGAAGAAGGTTTGAGCAATTTGGCTTCTGCGGAAGGATTGCTTGAAACCCTTCAGGAATCTTTCAACGCAACTTTTGTCGCAATCCAAAATAAGAATACAAATGATATGTTAAATGCCTATGACCAAACTACAAAAGCCTGCAAGTTTATTTCCGAAGAAACTCAAAAATTGATTTTGGAAGAATTAAATTATAATAGTACAGTTAAGGCCA
>DNPP01000058.1:19898-22546 GCA_003501365.1 Bacillota bacterium | reverse complement strand
TTATTTTTTCAAATAAAATAGCCGTCGGTATAACAAATGCAGTTAACCAATTAAAAGTAAGTGCCCAACAGGTGACTGGGGCATCCAGCCAATTATCCGAATCAACCCAGCAGTTATCCCAGGGCAGTTCTGAGCAGGCCTCGGCAATCGAAGAGACTTCCTCGGTTTTACAAGAATCAACTTCCATGTTGAATCAAAATTCAATTAAAAGTAAACAAACGGTTCAGCTTTCAGAAAAGGCGAAACAGTCGTCTGAAAACGGAAATCATCAGATGAATGAAATGATGGCATCGATGCAAGAGATAAAAAAATCAAGTGACAAAATAGCTAAAATCATTAAAATAATTGATGATATTGCTTTTCAAACAAATATTTTAGCTCTGAATGCGGCCATTGAAGCGGCCAGGGCCGGGGAAGCCGGAGCGGGTTTTGCAGTGGTAGCCGAGGAAGTTCGAAATCTAGCTGGGCGAAGTGCTCAAGCAGCGAGAGACACTGCTTTGATTATTGAATCGAATATTGAATTATCTGGTAAAGGTGTTACTGTTGCTGAAAAAGTTCAGACTGCATTAACTGAAATAACTGTCAGTGCTGAGAGGGTCAATCAATTAATGGAGGAAATTTCTGCCGCCAGTCAGGAACAATCCCAAGGCGTTGATCAAGTGACTAAAGCCGTAACTCAAATGGAAAAAGTAACCCAACAAAATGCAATAAACGCTGAAGAGAGCGCATCAATATCCGGAGATTTAAATGCTCAAGCCGAGAATTTGGAAAAAATCATCCAAAAGCTTTCCCAGATTATTAATGGCGCCGGAGCAGGAGCTACTCATAAAGCCGATAAAGGGTCTAAATATTTGATTAATAATTTATGATTAAAATCGGGGAATTTGTTGATAACTCAAACCAAGCATTGCTTGATGACATTGGGGCGATAGTTAGGTCAAATAGGCGCTAAATTCAATTCCAGCAAGTTCCCTGATAATATCAAAATTTAATTCAATATATATAGCAGGAATGATGGTTGAAGCAACGAATGTATGAAACGTGTGATTAAATGTACGTACAACCATAACCGAACAAGCAGGTGGAGTATTGTTTGAGTCAAATCCTCAAGTACCGAAATATTCTCAACTAAAAGAACACTTAAAAGAGCAAATACTGAAGGGAGAGATTCCCTTTGGACAACAACTGCCTTCTGAGAATCTTTTAGCCAAACAATTTAAAATAAGTCGTCATACCGTGCGTCAAGCCTTTGGTGAACTGGAACATGAAGAGTGGATTCAACGTGAACAAGGTAGGGGTACCTTTTGTATTTATCAAGAAAAGACGGTTAGGCGTAATATTGCGGTAATAACCACTTATATATCGGAATATATTTTTCCCACTTTGATCCGCGGCATTGAGGAAGTTTTAAGCGCCGGGGGGTATGGACTGATATTGGCGAATACCAATAACGATAAGAAAAAAGAAGCCCAATGCCTAGAAAATATTCTTAATCAGGATATTGCCGGTTTAATTATCGAGCCCACCAAGAGTTCCCAATTCAATTCCAATATTGTCTATTTTCAGGAATTAGACAAGCGGGAACTTCCCTATATCATGTTACATGCCTTTTTTCCCAGCCTTAATCCGGCTTATATTATGATGGATGATTATCAAGGGGAAGTTTTGGCTACGGAGCATTTGATCCAATTAGGGCACCGTGAAATTGCCGCTATTTTTAAAACTGACGACATTCAGGGGGTGGAGAGGCAAGCCGGTTTTATGGCGGCCATGACTGAACATCACCTGGATATCCAAACGAAGTACTTGGGTAATTTCCAAACTGAGGAGACTGCAACCTTCCCCGAACAATTCATGCTGGAATTATTGTCTAAAAGGCCGCACCCAACGGCGATTGTATGTTATAACGATCAGGTCGCGTTGAAGGTGATGGGGGTGATTCGGGATCAGGGACTTAAAATACCCGAAGATATTTCGGTGATTGGTTACGATGATTCAGGCTTGGCAATGGCTTCCGAAGTGAAATTAACCACGATTAAGCATCCCAAAGCGGAGATGGGACGTCAGGCGGCACGGTTTATCATTGATATGGTTGAAAAACGGATTGAAAAGCCTTCTTTTATTTATCAACCCGAATTGATTATCCGCAAATCCTGCCGAAGTCTTTGATTTATTTAAGTTAAATCGCCTTTTGCAGAAAATTTTCTAATTCTTGATAAGGAAGTAGCTATAGTAGTTTAGCTTATTGTGATAAGTATTCCATATATTTTTCGGCGTTTGGATTTGGAGGAGAAAGGACGATTAAGTCCTTTCTCCTCTTTTACTATATCTATAGTAAAAACGCTATAAAAAGCAATTAGTTTAGACAACGAGTTACTGAACAAATTAATTCTTCCTGCCTAGTTATTTATCCGCATCCGTTTTCCCTTCGAGACCTTCCTTTTTTTATCAGCAAAAAATAAAGGCTTAAAATATTATAAAAAATCATGATTGATTACTAGATTTTAAAATGGAGTTTTAAAAATCGTAAAATCCTTCGGATAGAAATGTTTTATCTTTGAAACGTTTGTCAGCCATCGTTACAGATTTGTAAAAACCTAAATTATCTTCATTGAAGTCACTTCCATTAAAAAGCTAAAATGAAACCA
>DNPP01000058.1:1887-19575 GCA_003501365.1 Bacillota bacterium | reverse complement strand
GAGAGGAGGGATTGCATTGGGAGTCTATTGCTTAGGACTTTATGAAAAATCCATGCCGAATTTTTTATCCATCCGAGAGAAGTTAATAGAAACGAAAAAAGCCGGTTTCGATTTTATGGAGATAAGTGTTGACGAGACTGATGAAAAACTAGAACGATTGAAATGGGACAAGGATCATCGCTTGGAGATCCTCAAAGAAATTTGGAAAACCGGAACCAAAATTACAACCATGTGTCTTAGTGGAAATAGAAAATATCCTATCGGCAGTGAAGATGAAATATTGAGAAATAGAGGAATGGAAATTATGTTTGATGCAATCGACCTCGCTGTTGATATTGGGGTGAGAATCATCCAAATTGCCGGCTACGATGAGTATTATCAGCCGTCAAATGAAAATACCAGGAGATTATTTTTAGAGAATCTAAAAAAAAGTACCGAATATGCAGCAAAAAAAGGTGTTATTTTGGCTTTTGAAACGATGGAAACAGAGTTTATGAATACCGTAAAAAAGGCTATGCAACAGGTGAAAAAAATCAATTCTCCTTACCTTAAGATATATCCGGACCTTGGAAACATAACGAATGCAGCACTGCAATATAACTGCACAGTTTCAGACGATTTGGCGACAGGTCGGGGAAATATTGCTGCTCTGCATTTAAAAGAGACAGTACCTGGAAAATTTAGGGAGATTCCTTTTGGTACAGGTCATGTGGACTTTGGAAACGGTATCAAAACTGTAAGTGAAATGGGTGTGAGATTGTTTGTGGGAGAGTTTTGGTATGTTGGCAACAAAGATTGGCAAAATCAACTACGATTTGCAAACAATTTTTTAAGAGCAAAGTTTTATGAATAACTTCCGGGAAGGATGAATTTTGTGATAAATTACTATTTAGGGATAGATAATGGCGGGACACTTTGCAAGGCGGTTATTTTTGATGCGAAGGGTTCGGAAGTGGCAAGCTCATCGGGTAAGCTTACGATGATAACTCCGCAAGCCGGATTTACGGAACGTGATATGGATGAGCTTTGGAATATCAATTGCAAAGTAATCAGAGAAGCAATCTCAAAAGCCGGAATTGACGGGCAACAAATCAAGGGCGTAGCTTGTAGCGGACATGGGAAGGGATTGTATTTATGGGGCAAAAATGATAAGCCATGTTATAACGGGATTGTATCCACCGATGGCCGGGCCTGGATGTACCCTGAAAAATGGAATAAAGACGGTACGGCGGCGCGAGTTTTTGAGAAAACCTTTCAAAAAATATTAGCATGTCAGCCGGTATCTTTACTGTGTTGGCTGAAGGACAATAAACCGGAAGTAATACCCAACATCAGGTGGATATTTGAGGTTAAGGATTATATTCGTTTCAAATTGACCGATCAGGCTTATGCTGAAGTGACCGATTATTCCGGCTCAAATATGCTGAATCTCCGTGATTTATGCTTTGACCGTGAACTACTCGCGGAATATGGATTAGAAAATCTTTATGAGATGTTGCCGCCCTTGAAATATTCTACAGATTTTTGCGGAGGAATAAGCAAAGGAGCCAGTATGAAAACGGGGCTGTTGGAAAACACTCCTGTGGCGGGAGGTATGTTCGATATTGATGCCTGCGCGGTAGCCATGGATATAACCAATGAAGATAATATTGCAGTCATTGCCGGGACCTGGAGTATCAATGAATATATTGCCAAGAAACCGGTATTGAACAAGACTGTTATGATGAACTCTATGTATTGTATCAACGGTTACTATCTCATTGAAGAATGTAGCCCAACTTCTGCCGGTAATCATTCATGGTTTGTAGACATGTTTATGGGCGAAGAAAAGCAAACAGCCAATGAATTGGGTATGAACATATACCAATATTGTGATGCCATGGCGGAAAAGGTGGCTCCAAGTGAGCAGAACATCATATTTCTGCCTTATCTCTTCGGATCCAACTATGACCCGCAAGCAAAAGTAACCTTCATCGGAATGGATAGTCATCACACTAAAGCACATATGATCCGGGCCGTATTGGAGGGTATAGTATTTTGTCATATGGTGCATTTGGAAAAATTGACGGCAAATCGGGAGACAACAAAAGCGGTCCGTCTTGCGGGCGGAGCTGCAGCGTCAATGGTATGGGCTCAGATATTCGCTGATGTATTTGAACTACCGGTCGAAATCGTGGATACCAAGGAATTGGGCGCTCTGGGTTGCGCCATGGCTGCTGCGGTTGCTTCAGGGGAATATAAGGATTTGAAGGAAGCTGCACAAAATATGGTCAAGATTAAACATCGCTTGGAACCCAATCATGAAAATGCTGTAATTTATAAACAGAAATACAACCTTTATAAAAAAGTTTCAGGTGCTCTAGATAACGTGTGGAAAGATTTCAGCTAACAAGATATCGAGGATTATCCCCTATACTCATCAAATAATTGAGGCTGATTGATTAAATGTCTGCATCTTTGGTAATAATCGGTAAGATGAGAATTGCTTTGGTACCTAACCCTGGAGTACTTTCATAAGATAATCCGTAATTCATTCCAAAATAAGTTTTAATTCTTTCTTGAATATTATTAATACCAATCCCGCTAAATTTCTTTTTTGAATTATCAAATTTAACAATGCGTTCTAGAGTGTTCTGATCCATACCGGAACCATTATCCGCTATTTCAATTCGAAGCTGGTTCCCTTCAATTTTGGAATGAATAGCAATAATGCCTTTTCCTTCGATATTTTCAAATCCATGGATTATACAGTTTTCAACGATTGGCTGAAGTGAAAAACGTAAGATTTTACATTCAATCGCATCCTCGTCAATATCATATTCGGTATTAAAAATATCCCCATAGCGGTACTTTTGAATTTTTACATAATTGGACACACTTTCCAGTTCTTCTGCCAGTGAAACCAGGGTATTATTTTTAGAAATATTGTATTTTAGCAAATTGATTAATGCGGTAGTCATGTCGCTGACGGTATGGACATTTTGGAGGACCGCCAGCCATTTAATGGAATCCAGCGTATTGTAGAGAAAATGGGGATTGATCTGGGCTTGAAGAATCTGGAATTCCATATCGGATTTTTTCTTCTGCAGCTCCATGAGGGTATTTAGTTTAGCCACCATGTTATTGAAGGAATTGCTGAGTTCACCCATTTCATCATTGCCTTTAATGAGAGTTCTGACGGAGAGATCACCTGTTTCAACTAATTTGAATTTTTGATTGAGTTCTTTAATCGGGTTCGTAACGGTCTTCGATAATGTAAAGGATGCAAAAAAGCAAATAAGTAAAAAAATAAAAAACATATAAACAGCAATAGTTTCAAGGGAATTTGTTTCACTGTTGATTTTTTGGGAAGAGATAACTCGTATAAATTTCCAATCGGTATACTCGATAGTATTCGAAACGATAATACTGTCATTACCAAAAACCTTTCCGCTAATTTCCATTTTTTTCTCTTTTAATAAAATGGGATGTTTTACTATAATATCATCAAGAATAACATTGTAAGGGTAAGTAAAAATATTTTCGCCCTTAGGATTTAAAACAAGGACTTTCTCATCATTTTGTATGGAAGATCTCGTTAACATTTCCTTAAGAAGTTCGTAGTCTATATCAATGACAATAGCGCCTAAAATCTGTCCGTTTTCCAAATTGAAGACAGGTCTAATGTAGGATATCACATTAAACTTCAAAGTAGGGTGATATGTAATGCTATGAATACCCGTGAAATATTCTTTTGCTTTGTCGGCATTGCTTAAATAAGAAGAGTATAAGGCTTTTATTTCATTTTCTCTTACTCCCCAATTGCTGGAATAGAAATTTCCTTTGGGGCTTAAGACATAGATGCCTTTGATATATTCTTGAACACTGATGATATTTTGCAGCATAGTGCTAATTTTATTTTGACCCGTTTTATAATCAAGGTTGTCTATTAAATAGGGCCTGTTTAATTCTTCCAATAACTCTTTATTGGAACCCAACAGCGTTCCGGTATTTGTAATTAATTTTAAGGCAAATTCTAAACTTTGTTTTGTTTTATCGGATGAAATCACATTATATTCGGTTTCATTCTTCTTTAATGTTTGAAATAATAAAAAATAAACCACTAAACTGATTATCATCAGCGCCAACATAGTTGAAGAAAAGAAATAGGCAAAAATTTTGATTCGTATGGTTGGTTTAAACATAAATGCCTCCATAGGAAAAAATAGAGCAAATTATAAAAAGGTTATTATGATATAATTAAAATTATAGCACGGTATCTGTAAAATTGAATACAGGATATTTTGTATAATTATGGGTGCGAAAATATGAAAAAGATATTAATAGCAGATGATGAGTATCTTGTGCGACTTGGACTGAAAACCACTATCAATTGGACGGATAATGGTTTTCTGATAATTGGTGATGCCAAAAACGGCAAGGAAGCTATTGAATTATTTGATAAATTTGACCCCGACATTTTGCTGACCGATATAAAAATGCCGTTGATGGATGGCTTTGAGCTTATTCAAACTCTTAAAGGAAGAAAGAAATCGTTAAAAATTGTCATCTTATCCCATTATGATGATTTTGCTTACGCTCAAGAAGCTTTGAAACTTGGGGCTTCTGAATATATATTAAAATCCGATTTATCATCGGAAAGTCTTTTGGAAATATTAAAAAAGCTCTCCGTTGAGATTGACACTACCCTGGGATACAATATGAAGTCCGAGAGAGAAAATCCGGTCGCAACAGTTGAAAATTCATGTTCATTGGAAGAACTTTTGGAAAAGATGTTTTATGAAAGTTTTGAATCGAAGCAGGTTTTTTTAGATTATCTTCATCAATATGAAAGTTTATTCCAACATAATTCTATTGCTTTTATTTACGGTATTATCCAGGATATTCAAAATAACGGTTATGATAAAGAAAAAGAACATCTAATTTGGAATATCGGTAATATCTCAAGCCAGGAATTTGAAAAAAAGGATATGGTCCATGGCTTTTATTTTAACAAAAACTGTTTTGTCTGCTTGATAAACTTTCAATATTTACGTGAGGGTGAGAAAATTCCGGAGGATTTATTGAACGTATGCCTTCGGATTAAAAAGAATTTAAAACAATTTCTTGACGTTGAACTTAATATTGGTTTAAGTAAGATAAGTAACTCAATCGATGAATTGCCTGACTTGTTTAAACAGGCTAAAATTGCCCAGGAATATTGCTTTTATGAGCCATCCGGTCTAGTGGTATTTGACCAGAATATGCTGGTCAAAAAAGGAAATTTTCCAAACATCAATCTGGATGCTTTAAAAGGATTGGTTCTCAAATCGCAATCTGCCAAGATTACTTCGTTTATTAATGATATTTTCAGTAATCTTTTGGAAACCAAACGACTTGAATATGCGAAGGATGTTTTCATTGATTTATTAAGTTTCGCCAGGATTGTTTCTCAAGAACTAGGTTTAAAAATGGGTCCGGCGCTTAATGAAGTTAAATTCAGCTATAGTAATTTTGACAAACTTTATAACTTTGATGAGACAAAAAAATATTTAACTGATATATATTATTCCATTATTGAATATAATGCCAATAATAAATCCCAGACATATTCGTATATTATTAGTAAAAGTATGGATTTTATCAAACAAAATTATCATAATAACATTACCCTTGAAGATGTGGCCAATAATGTCGAAATAAGCAAAAGTTATCTAAGTCTTTTATTTAAACAGGAAACAGGGATAAATTTTACCACCTTTTTAACAAATTACCGGATCGAAATGGCTAAGAAATTACTGATATCCTCCAATGATAAGATTTATGAAATTGCCGGAAAAGTAGGATTTGAGAATCCCTATTATTTTAGCAAGGTCTTCCGGGGAATTACCGGGATGACCTGTAAGGATTTTAAAAAAAGTTGTTATGGAAAGCAATCATCCGTTTAATATAACCCGACAAATAATAGCCAGCAGTTGATTCCACCAATAAAATTCACGCCGGTAATGAAAAATGACTTTAAAAGTGGGGATATTTACTATATAATTAAAACAATATTTATAAACAATTGCTAAGTTCTATTAAGCAAGGGTATTGATATATATCTTACCCAGAGGAGGATTATTATGAGCATTGAACTAAATAAAGTTCGAAATGCCATTGCCAACGGTCAAACGGCTATCGGGATTGAATTGGGATCAACCCGAATCAAAACGGTTCTGATCGATGGGGATAACACACCGATTGCTTCCGGCAGCTATGACTGGGAAAATAGTTATGTTAATAACATTTGGACTTATAGCTTAGAGGATATCTGGAAGGGCGTCCAAGGCAGTTATCTGAAAATGGTCAATAATGTCCAAGAGCAATATGGAGTCTCTATTCAAACTGTGGGATCCATTGGTATTAGTGGTATGATGCATGGTTATATGGTTTTCGATCAGGACGAAAAACTTTTAACACCCTTTCGCACCTGGCGCAACAATATTACTGGGCAGGCTTCAGAGGCCTTAACCAAGTTGTTTAACTATCCTATCCCCCAAAGGTGGAGCATTGCCCATCTTTATCAAGCCATCCTGAATCAGGAAACACATGTATCCGAAATTCGATACATGACAACATTAGCGGGTTACATCCATTGGAAATTGACTGGACGGAAAGTTCTGGGAGTTGGCGAAGCATCGGGGGTTTTCCCGATTGACTTGACAACTAAAGGATTTAATTTACGAATGATTGGGCAGTTTAATGAACTGGTTAGTCCGTTACATTACCCGTGGCATCTGGAGAACATCCTGCCAACGGTTCTAGTGGCCGGAGAAAAAGCCGGTGAACTCACAGCAGCAGGTGCAAAGCTTCTTGATGTTACCGGTCAGCTGCAACCGGGGGTTCCGCTTTGTCCACCCGAAGGTGATGCAGGGACCGGAATGGCGGCTACCAATAGTGTAGCGGTACGTACCGGCAATGTATCCGCGGGAACATCCGTCTTTGCAATGATTGTACTTGAAAAGGAACTGTCCAGGGTTTATTCGGAGATTGACCTGGTAACGACACCTGCTGGTAAACTGGTGGCGATGGCCCATTCTAACAATTGCACATCGGATTATGATGCCTGGATCGGTTTATTTGGCGAAGCTACTAAAGCTTTAGGCATGAATATCGATAAATCGAAGCTCTATGATACTTTACTTGGGATAGCATTGCAAGGGGACCCGGACTGCGGCGGTTTATTAGCATATGGTTACATTTCCGGTGAACATATGACCCATTTTGAAGAAGGCCGTCCCATGTTCGTGCGTTCATCAAGCAGCACCTTCAACCTGGCTAATTTTATGCGGGTCAATTTATTTACGGCACTCGGGGCTCTGAAAACCGGTCTGAATATTCTTTTGGAAAAAGAATCGGTCAAGGTAGATAAAATCCTGGGCCATGGCGGCTTTTTCAAGACCAAGGAAGTGGGCCAGAAGATTATGGCCGCTGCTGTTAATGTTCCCGTATCAATTATGGAAACTGCAGGGGAGGGTGGAGCCTGGGGTATTGCCTTGCTCGCCTCCTATATGATCAATCGCACGGATAAGGAGTCGTTGGACGATTTCCTCAAACAAAAGGTTTTTGCCGGAAAACAGGGGAGTACTATTGATCCTGACCCTTCCGATGTTGCCGGTTTTAATGAATTTATGAAACGCTACACTAAAGGGTTGACTATCGAAAGGGCTGCGGTCGATAATCTAAAATGAAATTGTAGGGGTTAACATACAATTTGCTTTCAGGGTGATTATCGGAATAACCGGTAGGGATTTTAAAAAGTTGTTATTGAAAGAAATATAGAGGGGCTGTTGCCAAAAGGACTTGAAAAGTTTGATAGCAATAGCCTTTTTTACTATTTTAAAAGGGAATATTCCTAAAAATACTT
The DNA here is from genome assembly GCA_003501365.1 of Bacillota bacterium. Classification (GTDB taxonomy): domain Bacteria; phylum Bacillota; class UBA4882; order UBA8346; family UBA8346; genus UBA8346. The sequence continues at coordinate 11,687 of DNPP01000058.1, read as the reverse complement.
TTAAACTACATTGATCCAAGTTATCATATTGAAGTAAGCAAGCATTTCTTTCTCTGTGCCTCCGTGTCTCTGTGGCCAATAATGATTTAGCCACAGAGACACGGAGGCATAGAGGTCTTAGCCAACTTACTAGCCAGGAGTGGAGGACTACCTAAAAAGTAGTTTTGCGACACTCCCTTTTTTTATTATAGGGGGTGTATGAAGCAATGAGCTAAAAAGATTACAAAAAATAAATAGGGATTACAAAATTTTTAAATGAAGTTTAAAAGATCGTAAAATATTTGTAGAAATTCACTATCATTAATTTAAAAATTTTTAAATCGATCGTTACGTATTTGTAAAAACCCAAAATATATGCATTGAAGCTAAGAGTGCTAAAAGTTAAAATGAACATGCAATGAAGTTGCTAATTCTCAAGAAAGCGGGGGGTGTGGAGCAATTTATTTTATGAAAGAACACTCGTTGAAAAAATTTGATAGGGGGAGAAAAATGAATCAAAGACATGGTTTGACTAAATTTGTTGTGCTGATTGTTTTGTTGGCAATGGTATTTTCATTGTCCGTGTACGGTGCAACCAAACCGGCTTTTAATTGGAAAATGGCCAAAGGCTCAACAATCAAGTTAATGTTAGTGCAACATTCGATTGCTGAAGCAATGGTTAAAAAGATTCCGGAGTTCGAAAAATTGACCGGGATCAAAGTTGAATATTCAATTACCCCGGAAGAAAATTATTTTGACAAGGTTACCACCTCTTTAAATAGCCGGATGGGGGATATGGATATATTCATGTCTGGCGCTTATCAATTATGGGATTATGCTCCAGCGGGATTTGTTGAAGATTTGGGGCCTTATCTTAAAAATCCCAAGATGACTGCTGCGGATTATGATATTGCGGATATCTATTCAGGCGCAATAGGAGCAATGAAATGGGATTTAGTCCCCGGACATAAAGCGGGAACCGGTTCACAACTGGGTCTGCCGATGGCATTTGAGATTTACTCACTGGCCTACAATAAGCGAGTATTTAAAGAAAAAGGGATTAAGCCCCCGAAAACCATGGATGAACTCTTAGCAGTATGTGAAAAACTCAAAGAATGGGGCGGTAAGGGAACTTATCCTTTGGCAATCCGTGGCGCCAGAAACTGGGGAACCATTCATCCTGCTTATATGAGTACTTATGAAAACTATGGTGCTAAAGACTTTAAAATCGAAAATGGCAAACTGGTATCTTTAGTTAATTCTCCAGAATCTGTTGCTATGAATGAAATGTGGGTTAAGTTGATCAAAGTAGGCGGTTCACCTTCATGGTCGAGCTACACCTGGTATCAAGCAGGTGCTGATCTAGGAGCGGGTAAGGCTGCCATGTTGTGGGATGCCGATAATAACGGAATTCAGCAGAACTGGCCCGGCGCTTCTAAAGAAGCCGGAAATATTGCTTGGGTCCCTCAACCGCTGCCAAGTGGCGCATCCAAGAACAATTCCAACCTTTGGACTTGGGGTATCGCAATGAATAAAGCTTCTAAGAATAAAGTTGCTGCCTGGCTTGCTATGGAATACTTCACTAGTAAATCCTATTTATTATATGCCTCAACGGTAGGTAATGCGGTTGATCCAGTTCGCGCCAGTGTTTGGGATAGCGCCGCATTCAAAAAGAAGATTGGCCAACATGAGGGATATAGCGATACCTTTAAAGCAACCATTAATAATACTCGGATCTTGTTCACACCGCAACCCCATTTCCAAGAAACAACCACCGAATGGGCTGCCAATCTACAAGATTTGGTTGCTGGTAAATACAAAACCGTTCAAGAAGGTTTGGATGATTTAAAGAAAAAGACCGACGAAGCGGTTAAAGATGTTGTTATTAAGTAAGAATTAATCAATAAGTGTTCTAAATATTCTTTAATGGGCTGTCGCAAAATAAAAAATTTCGATAGAGATATACAATATATCAGTGTTTTGCATATTCAACGGAGCAAAATATTATATATCTCATGGATTTTAAATACTTTTGCAACAGCCCCTTTTAAAGAGGGAGGTAAAACAACTTGAGAATGCAAACTGAAAGCGCATTAAGCGACCCCATAAGCATTAATAAGAAGTCTGCCAATATTCCTTTCCTTGTAAAGGCAAGGCCATATTTTATTATCGCTCCGGCTCTGCTGCTTACCATCGGCATTTTATATCCTTTTGTTATGGCATGGTATTATTCGTTTACGAATTATTCTTTTTCATCACCTACGTATCATTTTATTGGTTTGGACAACTGGATCCGTATGTTTAGTGATGAAGACTTCTGGCATGCATTCCTGGTTACAAGTAAATATGCAATACTTACAACAGGCTCAGAAATGTTGATTGGTATTGGAATTGCTTTGTTATTAGCCAAGAGTACTAAATTTACCAAATTTTTAAAAGTGACGTTGGTTTTTCCTTTAATGGTGGCCCCGGTTATTGCTACGGTTATTTGGCAGTTAATGACTAACAATTCTGTAGGTATTATCGAGAAATTCTTAAATATTTTTGGAATTTATAATTTCCCTTGGGCCTCTTCTGCTAATACAGCGTTGTTTACAGCGGTCTTAATTGACATTTGGGTATATACTCCGTTTGTGATTTTATTAGTAGTGGCAGGCATCCAATCATTACCAAAATCGCCATTTGAAGCCGCCCAAGTTGACGGTGCCTCTCCTTGGTTTACTTTTAGGAATTTAAAATTACCATTACTGAAACCATTTCTTTATATCGCCCTTATTTTCAGGCTAATGGCATCGCTTCAAGAAAGTGCCATTATTTTTGCTCTCACAAAGGGGGGGCCTGGTGATACATTAATGAATCTGTCGATTACCGCCTACACAAAGGGATTTCAATTTATGAAATTTGGCGCTTCTTTGACATACATTCTATTCTTGTGGTTTGTTATTGCTCTGATAAGTAATTTCTTGGTAGGAAGATGGCTTGCGGTCCAAAAACAAGCAGCCGGCAACTGAAGGAGGATATCTATGAATACCAAAAGACTTGCAGTTTTGGCTGCAGCGGGAAGAAATTTAATTTTAACGATCTGGGCAATATTTGCATTATTTCCTATACTTTGGATGGTTTTATGCACCTTTAAACTTGATCGGGAAATGTATTCAACCACTTTTTTTTTCCATCCTACTTTAGATAATTATGTAAACGTTCTAGTCCGAACGAATTATTTTAAAGCGTTTTTTGACAATATTATCGTGAGTGGTGGAGCCGTTATCCTTTCCGTATTGGTAGGAGTGCCTGCCGCTTACGGGTTTGCCCGTTATAATTTTAAATCCAAAGAATTTTGGGCAGGGCAGATATTAGGGTTTAAATTTGCCCCCGAAATACTAGTGGTATTACCGCTTTTTATGATTTATCAGAAACTCCATTTGATCGACACTTATCTTGGTTTGATCTGGGTATATCAGTTAATTACGATGCCATTTTTAATTTGGGTTGTTCGAGGGTATTTTGAAGACATTAGTTTAGAAGTAGAACAGGCGGCGCAGTTGGACGGTTATTCCTGGTATCAAGTGTTTCTCAAAATATTGTTACCGTTAGTCAAGCCAGGATTAGTAGCAGCTGCTTTATTAACATTTATCTTTGCCTGGAACAGTTTTATGTTTCCTTTGATTTTAAGCGGTTTTTCAGTACAAACCGTTACGGTGTCTTCATTAAAATATTTAGCGTCTGATACTGTTCATTACGGTCAAATGGCTGTAGCTGCTACGATAACTGTATTGCCTGAAGTTATAATGGCTTTGGCCATCCAAAAACATTTAGTACGCGGTTTGAGCTTCGGGGCAGTAAAGGGATAAGGAGAGAAAAATTATGGCGCGGATTGAGTTATGTAATATCACGAAACGATTTAAAAAGATAACTGCAATTAATGATATTAAATTAGAGGTTAAGGACAAGGAGTTTCTGGTTTTATTCGGACCTGCGGGAGCTGGGAAAACCACGATTTTAAAAACAATTGCCGGTCTTGAGTATCCAGATCAAGGTCAGATAAAGTTTGATGGGGAAGTCATCAATCATATCGAACCAACCCATCGTAATGTATCCATGGTGTTTGAAAATTATGCTTTGTATCCTCATATTAATGTTTACGATAATATTGCTTCACCTTTAAGAAGTCCGCTCTATAAAAAGGATGAGGAATATATTAAAAAAAAGGTTAATGCAATAGCCACTGTAATGAAAATAGACAATCTGATGGAACGTTTGCCTAGTCAACTAAGCAACGGGCAAAGGCAAAGAGTGGCGTTAGGAAGGTGTTTGGTACGAGAACCGAAAGTCTTTTTGATGGATGAACCATTAGCACATCTTGATGCCAAATTGCGACACTTAATGAGAGCGGAATTGAAGGAAATGCAATCCCAATTTAATACCACTACTATTTATGTAACCCATGATTATATGGAGGCATTGAGCCTTGGCGACCGAATCGCCATTGTTATTCAAGGAAGGTTCGAACAGATTGGCACCGGTGATGATATCTTCTACCGGCCCGCTAATGAATTAGTCGCGAAACTCATGGGTGAGCCGGAAATTAACATTTTCCAGACCGAATTGGTGTCCGACAACGGGAACTTTATGCTGAAAATGTTATGCCAGGAAAGGCTTTTTGCGCTGCCTGACGATGTTGCAAAAATATTGAGTGCCAAGAAGGTTAATAAGTTCGATCTGGGGATTAGGGGAAATGATATTAAATTCTATTTTGAAAAGCCTGATGCCAGCTTCCTTACAGGTACTATTTATACGATTGAGCCGATTGGTAATAAGTCGATTTTGACAGTGGATGTAAATGGTCAATTTTTAAGGATGGTTGCTCCCAGCGATTTACGCGCGGAGATGGATTCTACGATTTATATTAAGTTAAATCTCGAACATGCGTTATTTTTCAACTGTGATGACCAGAAATTTGTGACCCGACATGTAAGCAATATTATCTGAGGTGATATTATGGCTAACTTAACGTTAAAGAACGTTTATAAAAGATATGAAAATTCAAAATCCACAAAGACCAAAAATGATTATGCCGTGAAGGACTTATCTTTCGAGTGCGTAGACGGAGAGTTTTTGGGTATTCTCGGCCCGTCGGGCTGTGGTAAGACGACAACCCTCCGGATGATTGCCGGACTTGAAGAGATTACCCAGGGCGAAATATATATTGATGATACCCGGATTAATGATCTGCATCCTAAAGACAGACATATTGGCTTGGCTTTTGAGGATTATGCATTGTATCCTCCCCTGTCGGTATATGGCAATATTGCTTTTAACTTACGTGCCAAAAAGGTCAGTGAAAAAGAAATAAAAAAAGAAATCATGAGAATTGCTCCCTTAATGAAGGTAGACGATATTCTTGATTCTAAGCCGGCTGCATTAAGCGGTGGTCAGAAACAGCGTGTTAATATCGCCAGAGCTATCGTACGTAAACCAAAATTACTGCTTTTGGATGAACCGCTCTCGCATCTTGACGGTAAAATGCGTCAAACACTTCGAGTGGAAATAAAAAGGCTACATAAAGAAATTCAATGTGCAACCGTCATTGTTACCCATGACCAATTAGAAGCCATGTCGTTGGCAGATAAAATTCTGATTATGAAAGATGCCGAATTGCAGCAATTTGGAACGCCTTTGGAAGTATACGATGATCCGGTGAATGAGTTTGTAGCCGGATTTATCGGAGAGCCGCCAATGAACTTAATGACTGTTAAAATTACCAGGAGTGAAGGTGAATTCTTCTTCGAATTTCCAGGTAGCGAAGTGAGAGTTAGCGTGCCTAAACGCTATTATTCGGTAATTAAGGACGGGATTAGGGTTAAGCTGGGAGTAAGACCGATGGATGTATTAATCGGTAATGAAAACAGCAAAGCAAACAGTGCCAAGATTGCGGTATTTGAAAACCTGGGTGATGAAAGAAGGATTAACATCAGGGTGGGTAATGAATATCTGAACTTAATCACTTTTGAAGAAGTGCGTTATAAGCCCGGTGATTATATTAAATTAGAATTTAATGCTGAAAAAACTCATTTATTTGATATCGGAACCGGCAATAGGATTAACGCGATTTAGATTATTCCCGGTGCTTAAAATTGACATTGTAGTTGTTTTGGATAAAAAAATAATATTGGAAGCGAGGAATCAAAATGGCAAGTTTACCGGAAAAAATGAGGGCCTTAGTAGCGTACGGGTTAGGGGATTACAGGTTTGAAAAAGAATATCCCGTACCCAAAGCGGGCGAAGGTGAAATTATCATCAAGATTGAAGCCTGTGGTGTATGTGCGGGAGATGTCAAGGCCGAACATGGCGCGGCAATGTTTTGGGGTGGCGATGGGCAACCCAGTTGGGTAAAACCACCGTTTATCCCGGGGCATGAATTTCTCGGAACCATTGCAGAGGTAGGGCCGAATGGTAAAGGAGATTTTAAACTCGGCGACCGGGTGGTTGCCGATCAAATCGTTCCATGTTGGGAATGTAAATTTTGTAAGAGCGGCAAATACTGGATGTGCCAGAAACACGATATTTTTGGATTTCAGAACAATGTCAATGGTGGTATGGCAGAATATTTGAAACTACCGAAAGAATCTTTGGTTTATAAAGTTCCCAAAGAGCTACCGCTTGAAAAGGCAATTTTAATTGAACCTTTTGCCTGTTCCAAACATGCTGTAGATCGAGGAAAAATATCGAATACCGATATTGTGGTTCTATCCGGGGCGGGTACATTGGGCCTTGGAATGGTTGGCGCCATTAAGTTAAAAAATCCCAAAATGTTAATTGTGCTTGATATGAAAAATGACCGGCTCGCGCTCGCTAAAAAATTTGGGGCTGATCTGGTCATCAATCCGGGTGAAGAGGATGCCATCAAGAAAGTTATGGATTTAACCGGAGGTTACGGATGTGATGTCTATATCGAAGCCACCGGACATCCGTCAAGTGTAATTCAAGGTCTTACGATGATCCGCAAGCTGGGGACCTTTGTTGAGTTCAGTGTATTCAGTGCTCCTACTACTGTTGATTGGAGCATCATCGGCGACCGCAAAGAGATCGATTTATTGGGCGCCCATTTAAGCCCTTATTGCTATGAGCCGGTTATCGAATGGATCACGAGTGGGAAGATTCCTACTGAAGGCGTTGTGACTCATCAATATCCATTGGAAAAATGGAAAGAGGCATTTGAAATGGCCGGTAAAGGTGAGGGTTCATTGAAGGTAATCATAGTACCGTAAGCTATGAATGCAAATTAACCCCTATCTTTTCTTTGTGATAAATGGTTCTACCAGTTATCTTTGAAGAATCTTTAGGGGTTATTGCAATTTATCATAAAATAAGGTGTAGGTATTTTGCATTTTTGTATTTAGGCAATGATGGTATCATAAAAGTGGCCTGTAAGTATTGTAAGGCGATATGATTTATTGAAAGGATATAACCAATACTATGAAAAGTTCACCCTTCGCCGGTCTCCTTCTGGTCTGCGATATGGATGGGACGCTTGTTAACAGTAAAAATGAAGTAAGTCCGGAAAATATAGCTGCTTTAAAGCGTTTTGTAGAAGGCGGAGGATTATTTACGGTAGCTACTGGAAGGACCGCAAGGGGCGCTAGTCTTAATTTAAAGGGATTACCTGTAAATATTCCGGCAATCGTGATCAATGGTTCCCAAATTTACGATTTAAAACAGAATCAGATCTTATGGCACAGTTTCATTGAAGATGATATCGATGGATTATTATCCGATTTACCGTTAAACTTTCCGCAGCTCGGGATGGAAATATTCTTTGAAGGCGGCGTAAGCATAACCAGAAGTAACGACTGGGTAGAAGCGCATCGACTTAGGGAAATCATTTTACCAGGAACCATGGAAGTGAACAAAATCCCGAAACCATGGTATAAAATTGTACTCAGTTGCGATAATCGTGGGCTTAAAGAAGTCCAGTTTTACCTAGCAGGAAAGACAACACATTGTAAAACGGTGTTTTCGGAAGAGAAATTTCTTGATTTGATGAATATAGAAACTTCGAAAGGAAATGCCTTGCAAGTTTTAGTTCATAAACTCAAATTATCGGATTTAAAGATTATTGCGGTAGGTGACAACTTGAATGATTTGGAAATGATCCAGATTGCTGATATTGGGGTTGCCGTTGGCAATGCCCACGAGATTTTAAAAAAACATGCTACATTGTGCAGCGCTCACCATGATGAACATGCTATTTATCAAGTCATAAATTGGATTGAACAAAACCTATCCGGAGAAAGGTTGATGAAAAGAAAACGTATTCAATAGCTATTGATTTCGGGATTTGGCAATATTTACCTAAAATTATGGGAAATGAGGAGGTTGTTGACCTTCATGCCAATTAACCAGTTGTTTTTAAAGTGTAAAAATAAAGTAGAGCTCCTCCTGGTCAAAACTTTTCGTACAATCAATAATTTTTCAATTCGTAACCGGCTAATTTTTTTCTTTTTAATTGTTTCCTTGGGTCCGATTGCAATTATCGGTATGATCTCCTATAGCGGCTCCAGAATTGCAATTCGGCAAAAGATTTTTCATTATTCATTTCAAGGGCTTTCACAGACTAAGCTTAATTTAGAAACTAAACTTAAAAATTTCGAAAGCATGTCCTCCCAATTATTAACCACTCAGAATAATAATTTTCTCAATCAATATGTCAATACTGTCGATGATTATGGTTTATCCCCGAAGGAGAAGCCTTTAAACGATTTGTTTGCAAACTTTCTCCAGATGGATGATCATATTTTTGCTATTTTATTTATTTCTGCCAATGATCGCTCGCGGTTTTTATTATCCACTGTTTTTATGCGCAGCGGATTTTCGCCTGGGCTGGCGCATGAGTTTATTAATTCTTTTATCAAAAGTGATATTTATAAAAAAGTCCAAACAGTCAAAGGCGATATAATATGGTCGGCGCTAGATTATGGCCAAACCGGTTCTAAAATTATTATGGCTCAGCAAATAAATGATATCTATTCCAGGGAAGTCTTGGGGACTTTTTTGTTTTTGATTAGTCCTGAAAGTTTTAATTCCCTATTTAGTTACCAGAATACCGAAAATGAAACATCCAGTGTAAGTAAAGACGGGACTTTAGTTGTTGACAATACAGGAAAGATCGTATTAAGCTCTGTTAAAGAACAAATCGGGAAGAATCTGACATTCATATTGGATAATACTAAACAAACTAAGCTGTTATTGTCCGGCAAGAAGAACTGGGATAGTTTCGTAGCGAGAATGAACGGAAAACAAGTAGCTGTCACCTATCAAAAGACGGAACAAAACGGCTGGTATATTCTAAACATTGCACCATCAGGCTATCTGTATGCCGAAATCCGGGTAGTAGGTTGGATAACATTAATTTTGGGTCTATTATTCGGGGTAATTGCTATTGTTATTTCGTTTTATGTTACTACCAGTATCTCTCATCCTTTAAATCAAGTCGTTCAGGCGATCCAAAAGGCTGAGAAGGGCGATCTTACAATAAAAACTGCTGTTATAAGCAAAGATGAACTAGGGTATTTAGGGGCCGGTTTTGATCGTATGGTTGAAAGCATTGGTAATCTTCTCAAAGACACCAAGGAAGCTGTTGAAGTGGTATTGAAACATAGTATGATTTTGGAAGAGAGTTCCTCACAATCAGCTAAAACAGCTGAGAATGTGTCTGCTGCAATGGAAGAAATCACTAAGGGTACGATGGAACAAACCAATGAAACTGAATTATCCTCTGCCAAAATGAATGAATTGGCAAAACAAATTGAGGTCGTGACTTT
>DNPP01000058.1:0-1564 GCA_003501365.1 Bacillota bacterium | reverse complement strand
AAGGAAGCGGTTGAACATTTAATTATTAAAACCAATGAAGCCGCTCAGATTAGCGAGACCATCATTAAAGATATTATTGATTTGAATAGTAATGCGGAAGAGATCCGGGGAATAACCGAGATTATTACGAATATCGCCGAACAAACAAATTTATTGGCTTTAAATGCGGCTATAGAAGCCGCCAGGGCAGGAGAATCCGGCAAAGGTTTTGCTGTTGTTGCTGATGAAGTAAATAAATTGGCGTTTCAATTTCGCAATAGCGCGAAAACTATTAATAATATTTTGCAAACCATTCAGAGCAAAACTCAGAATTCCGGTAAGACTGCAGAACTTGCTCAGCGAATCAATGAGGAACAAAAAAATGCCGTTGAACTCGCTCAAAAATCTTTTACGGATATCATAGAGGCAACGAGTATTATTGTTGACAAAATTATCTTCGTAAATACTCAAATTAATAATATTAATAGCAATAAAGATTATGCCGTTCAATCCATTGTAAATATCAGCGCCATCTCCGAACAGACAGCAGCATCGGCACAGGAAGTATCGGCTTCTTCCGAAGAGCAGACTGCTTTGGCGGAGCAGGTTAGAATGTTGGCTCAACAATTACATCAAAAAGCGGATCAGTTATCTCAAGTTATTGCTAAGTTCCACATCTAATCTGAGCGGTAATGGATCAGTCAATCGATTTTTATGCCATAATAAAAAATTTTTAGCGCAGGATTTTTAAATGATAGATGGAATAGTATATCAACTTGTGCATACAAGTTGAAGCTGATGAGGGGGGTTTTCAAGGGAACTAAATCTTTCATTTTTTATAGTAAGAATTGATTTTGAAACCGATTCGCTTTGAGTTTCGGTAATTAATGGAATAGAAAGTTTATGATTGCAAATCAAAAATCAAGGAGTGAAACCCATTGCTGGAAGAACTTAAGGAACAAGTGTTACAGGCCAATCTAGAGTTGACCCGCCATAAACTGGTGGTATATACGTGGGGAAATGTGAGCGGAATCGACCGGGACAAAGGGTTGATTGTGATTAAACCCAGTGGAGTTGCCTATGAGGCGCTTCGGGCCGATCAAATGGTAGTAGTTGATTTAAACGGTAACGTGGTTGAAGGAAAATTAAAGCCTTCATCGGATACACCAACTCATGTTATTCTTTATCAAAATTTTCCAAAGATTGGCGGGGTAGTGCATACCCACTCGGCAATGGCTACGGCATGGGCTCAAGCCAATATGGGTATTCCTTGCTTTGGAACCACTCATGCCGATTATTTTTACGGGGAAATCCCTTGTGCGCGCGCCCTCACCCAAGCGGAAATCGAAGGGGAATACGAGCTCAATACTGGTAAGGTCATCGTGGAACGTTTCCGGGATCTGAATTATGAATATGTCCCTGGTGTACTGGTAGCTAATCACGCGCCTTTTACTTGGGGCAAAGATGCAGCGGAAGCAGTTCACAATAGCGTGGTCCTTGAGGAAGTCGCCAAAATGGGACTTGCCGCCAAACAGCTGAATCCCCAGGTTAAACCGGTTACTCAATATCTATTGGATAAGCATTT
>DNPP01000330.1 GCA_003501365.1 Bacillota bacterium | reverse complement strand
TTCCAAAGTCCATTTGGCAAAATTTGTTGGGTAATTGTCGTCATTAGCATAATTTTTTCCAAAAAAGAATATCAAGTTATTTTTAATATAACTCCAAATTTGATTAAGCTGGGTTTTTATCGTTTCAATTTCCATTACAAACCTCAAGATGTTTTTTTATTATAACATATGAGCAAATCAAGTTGTAATTAATTGTAAATATTAAAAAATTATTGTAGTATGTATTTACAAAACGATTTGCCATCCGTGGCTATTGAATATAGTGAGGCAACGTCAACTAACAGCTCCGTTCCTGCTTCGGGGCTCGGATAGTCAAAGAAAGTTAACTCGAAGAAGCAGTCAATCATGATGCATTTCAATGAAGTTTATTCACGAAGCGGCCTCGCCCACATTTTCAAAACCAAGTTGGCGTCGCCACTAGGTTTTGAAAACGTCAGTAACCCTGGGACGATAGTGCGCCAAGCGAAGCTTGGCGGTTCTGATAGAGTGACGCAATGGAAAATTGCGAAGTCTTTATCCGGTAAGGGCTAACCACCCACCGGTATGTAGGCTCGCGCACTTTGTGCGCGCTGCGTCTTGACCTGGAAACAGACAAGGCGAAGCGTAGGTCGCGTACTTAATAGGCCGCAGGGATAACCGCATATCCTGAACCGTTGCGTATGGAATACGCGCCAGCCCCGTTAAGCGAGTGAACAAGTGGAAGGTGACATTGTTAACGTAATGGAAGCCAACATGAAACGGACGATATGTGTGAGTATGTATTGAAGCACGGCATAGATTCCACCGGGACATAGAGTGCGGCATGTTAAGAGAGAACCGTCGAAGAACTTGGGAGAGCCCATATTCTCCTTATAAAGGTAGACGACTGCCAAACGTAAAGTAGGAGCGTCAATGGGATATGGGAAGTCGGATTAACCCGTAGTACTTTGAGAACGGGAGAGCCGTTTACATGGGGAAGGGGTTAACGGTAAGTCGTAATCTTCAAAGGAAACAAGTGCCGCACTTGAGGCGGATAACACTGCAAACCTCCCTGAAGATAATAACAAACAGTGATTACTCACTGGTGCGGAAGCGAGACTTATCGAAAAGCCCGTGTGCGTTCGCGTTGGGACAACACGCAGTATCGTACGCCGGGATCTGTGAGGGGGCGGCGGGGTAACTCGCCAACCTACCTTGACGGTGCAATAGGTGCAATTTCGCCCGCCTTCCGGGGCGGGCTAGCAGAAATGAAAGCCCATTAAAAATACAAGGAGTTATTGAAGTGAAAATTAATAAAGCATTTATATTAGGCATTTCAATAATTTTTGTGATTGTGATTTTATTGGTTTACTTTTTCTATCAAAAGCCCCAAATTCCAACAGTATTTATTAAGGCTGATACAGAAAATACAAAAGAAAGTGTAATTGCATATCTTGAGAAAAATGTTCCAGAGATTGATGTTTTCGGGCGAGAAATTAAAAAGACCAGTAATGGTGAAGTAAAAATGATTATGAGATTTGATGGCGTACCTGATAAAAACAGTAATGATCAATATCATGATTACTACATTATATATGTTGGTGAAGATCATCCAGATCTACAGTTAGGTGGAATACATTTTATGTAAAGAGTGATCTGACCCAAATTTTAGTAGACGATATTATTTCAGGTGATGTTGTATCTTTAACTAAATGGAGAAAAACAAAGATTTGAAAGTAGTTACCATCCTTGGTAACTTTCAAAATAGGGGCAACCTACTGTACCTAACAGCAAGGGTTTGAGTTCGGTCGTGTGGGGTCAAAGTGGGCAAATTCGAAGATGTTATCCATTCATGAAGTTGATTTCATGATAGATAATTCATGATGGGGCGCTTCCACATCCGTCCGGCCAAGTCCTGTAAGACCCTTTGGGGAAGATAATTCGAAGATGAATCCGGTTTAGGGACGTTATAAAAAATCGTGTGCAAAGTAGCCGCCACATCGTGTGGCGGATTTGACAAGAATGGCTCTGGAGTAAGACTTATTTTTGAATCATATTTAAATTGTGAAAAACGAAGAAAACTATTTGGCCTATGCGAGATATGAATTAGGGCATTGTGCAATATAAAAGGGAGTGAAAAGAAATGGCGATAGACAAGCAATATTTATCGGATTTTGATGCGATATTGTCACACAGGTATGATAATGGCGCAGATTATTGGACTACTCCCGACAAACGCCTAATAAAAGGAGCACCTTTCTCTACTCTGGACAGCGCACTTTATCTGTTAGAATTGGGTATGGAACCCACCGAACCTTTACTTAAAGAATGCGCCGACTTGATATTTAGTGTATGGAAAGAAGATGGAAGTTTTAAGTTGTATCCGCAAGGCTCGATTTACCCATGCCATACCGCTCACGCTGCCGATGTGCTTTGCCATATGGGGTATGTTCACGATACCAGATTGCAAAAAACTTTCCAACACCTTTTAGATACCCAATACACCGATGGCGGTTGGCGTTGCAATAAGTTTAGCTTTGGTCGAGGCCCAGAAACTCAGTATTCAAACCCATTCCCAACGCTTACTGCCATGAACGCATTCCGCTTTAGTGACTATTTAAACAAAGAACCAGCGCTTGACAGGGCTGTGGATTTCTTACTTGAACATTGGACAATCCGGAAACCGATTGGTCCATGTCACTACGGAATAGGCACATTGTTCATGCAGGTAGAATATCCCTTTCGCAACTACAATCTTTTTGTTTACGTTTATGTGCTATCCTTTTATGATCGCGCAAAAGAGGACAACAGATTTCTGGAAGCCTTAAAAGCGCTGGAATCCAAAATGGTGGATGGTCAGATTGTTGTTGAGCGCATTGTTCCGAAGCTGGCCAAGTTTTCTTTTTGTAAAAAAGGTGAACCAAGTGCATTGGCAACAATACGCTATCACGAAATCTTAGAAAACCTTGACATAAAGTGATAACCAACATTAGGGGCTTCCTGCTTCTTTGCTGAAATTTCGGCCTATTAAATTGATAATGAAAAAAAAGAAAAATGAGGAGAATCTAATGGGGTAACTGGCTCTCTTTGAAGACATAAGGATTAAGATGTATCCGAGTGATGTTCAAAAGCATAAAGAGCCTCATTTTCATGGCCGGATTAAAATGAATCTGGGTGGCGGTTCTTCGTGGATGCGGTCTAAGGCTAAAAGAAAGGGATACAAAACATGGAAAAATTAAATTACTTTGAAGCAGAAAAAGAAGTAATTGATTCTATAAGCAAAAATAAATTGATGGTTTTGGCGACAAGTTTTGAAAATCGAGTCACAGCAAGGACAATGAGTATTATAAATAAGGGTATAACGATATTTTTTCAGACCGATAAAAACTTCATTAAATATCAACAAATCGAACGAAATCCAAATGTTGCGCTATGCATAGAAAATATTCAGATTGAAGGTATTGCGAAAATTAAAGGACACCCATATGAAAATTCATTTTTCACTGATACTTTTAAAATCAAACATAAAGGTTCATATGAAAACTATTCACACCTTACAGATGAAATAGTTATTGAAGTTGAACCCCATTTTATTACATTTTGGAAATATAATGAAACTGATCGGAAACCATATAGAGATTTTATAAATGTTAGAGAACGGAAAGCATACAGAGAATATTATCTAAAAACCATTTGACCCAAATTTTGTTATATGCCACGCCAAACTAGGTTGGGCCAAAAAACAAAAAGAAAGAATGGTACGATGGAGCTCTTATTAAGAAAGGTAATTGATTCGGACATATATAAAATTCAACAATGGATTGAAAATATCAAAGCCGGTGAATATATGTCCCGTTTTTACCCAAAAGATTTTGACGGCAAAATAAAAGAAAACGGATTATATTTATGGTTTATTATTATTGTTGATGATTATGAGGTGGGGACAATTTGGGTAGAAAAAGATAGTTTAGATAATACTGAAGCTACTTTAGGGATTTTCATAGGTATCAAAGCAAAACTAGGTCAGGGAATTGGCCAAGCTGCAATAAAGGAAATTATTAAATTGGCAAATAAAGAATGGCGTTTAAGGGCAATTAACCTCAATGTAAGAAAGAATAACCAAAGAGCTATAAAATGTTATGAGAGCTGTGGCTTTCTCCTTATTAGAGAAGGAACAAAATTGAACAATAATAATCAATTTGTGGAGTTCTACAAAATGATTTATTTTATTAATGATTCAAAGATTTATTGAACTGGGGGTAGCAAAAATGGAAGATTTTTTTAAGTATCATGCTTTGGGTAAATTGACTACACCCTTAACTCAG
>DNPP01000212.1:7626-9610 GCA_003501365.1 Bacillota bacterium | reverse complement strand
CCGGTGGCTCCTGTTGCTCCACTAGGACCAGTGGCCCCAGTTGCTCCAGTTACGCCTCTAGGTCCAGAAGGTCCTGTAGGTCCTGTTGCTCCAGTTGCGCCACCCGGTCTTATTGGACAAGACATTTCCGCTGTTTCCAGTGTTTCCTCCGGCTCTTTCCGGATTCGCCTGGTTCTTGGTTTACCCAATAAACCATCATTCATAATAAATCACCCCCTTTTGTGATGATATATATCATACGGAGATGATAAATTATGGGCGATACTGCGGAAGACACTTTAATGTAAAAACCCGGATTTATCAACAATACTTGACAAAAAAAGTTACAAATAAAATGGTTCATAATGGCTTTCCAAACAATCGCCTAATATTACTGATAGTTATTTTCTTTGGAAAATCAAACCCAAAAATGACTATTATTGATAGTATCGAAAATTCAGACCTTGATCATCTACCCGCACTGGGGAATTTCACCGGTTGTTTTTTGCGATTAATACTGATATAATAACACTGTTATTTTCTGAGGTATTCGTCAGTTTCAATGTTGAACCTACATTATAAATACGGGAGATCAATATTTAATTAAAGGATAGTCCACGCCCTAGGTGTCGATTGGGAGGGAAGGACCAATTAATTGTGCGATCACCCACCTATCGAGAGATAGGTGTCAACACTGAAGCAACGGTGTTTTGGATAAAAAAGAGTGGACCCCAAAAGGGTCCGCTTTTTTTATCCAATAGTCTTATTAATCCAGACTAAGTAAACTAATTATCCTAGTTTTTTAAATAATTCCCTTTGCTAAATGAAAGTATATTTCATTCCAATTTATTTCATTTTTGAAATCATGGATCTTGGTATCCTTATCAATAAATAGACATTCTATGCCGGCGATTTCGGCGAAATCCTCCAAATGCTCTTTAGAAACCGCCTGACTAAAGCCGGTATGATGAGCTCCACCCGCAATAATCCAAGCTTCAGCGGCTACTTTCAAATTGGGCTGCGGTATCCAAACAGCCCTGGCTACAGGTAGTTTCGGCAAGTCGGCATCCGGTTTAACGACATCAACCTCATTCACCAATAATCTAAACCGGTTACCCATATCCAAAAGGGTAGCGGCTACCGCTTGGCCGGTCGGAACATTAAAGACCAACCGGGCGGGATCTGCTTTGCCGCCAATTCCCAACGGGTGGACCTCCAAGGAAGGCTTTCCTGCGGCAATAGTTTCACAGACTTCCAGCATATGAGCGCCTAAAATCCTCATTTTCCCTTCTTGAAGATGATAGGTATAATCCTCCATAAAGGAAGTGCCGCCTTTTAAGCCTTGGCCCATTACCTTCATTGCCCGGACCAACGCAGCAGTCTTCCAATCGCCTTCAGCTCCAAAACCGTACCCATCAGCCATCAACCGTTGAACTGCCAAACCCGGAAGTTGCTCCAGACCATACAGATCTTCAAAGGTGGTGGTAAATCCTTTAAAACCTCCTGATTCCAAAAACTTTCTCATACCTAGTTCTATCTTGGCAGCAGTTTCGACAGATGATTGATTGATCCCCTTTTGAATGGTGTACTTTTGTTGATACTCGGCCATTAACTCTTTAATCTCGGAATCCTTAACACGATTAACATAGCTTACTAAATCGCCCAGTCCATATCCATTAAAGGCAAAACCCAGTTTAATCTGAGCAGATACCTTATTTCCTTCGGTAACAGCCACTTCTCTCATGTTATCACCAAAACGGGCAAATTTGGCGCCTTGAAGATCATTCCAGGCCAACGCCGCCCGAATCCACGCGGCTAATCTGTCAATGACTTCCTCATCCTGCCAAAACCCTACAATCACTTTACGGGCCTTCCGCATTCTGGCGCCAATGAAACCGAACTCGCGGTCGCCGTGAGCCGACTGGTTCAAATTCATGAAATCCATATCAATTTCCGACCAAGGAATATCCCGGTTAAATTGGGTATGGAGGTGGGCAAAGGGCTT
>DNPP01000212.1:6892-7249 GCA_003501365.1 Bacillota bacterium | reverse complement strand
TCAATACAAAGATTCATTATCTCCTCGGGGGTAGTCAAAACCGGTTTAAAAATAACTTTTACCGGTATTTTAGCATTTTCCGCCAACGATTTGGCAATCACTTGGGAGTGTTCAGCCACCTGCCGTAGAGTTTCCTCTCCGTAAAGGTGCTGACTTCCGGTAATAAACCAGACTTCTTTTGCTTGCAAATTAATCATCCCAATTCTCCTTTTTTATAGAAATAAATTTCGTAACCCATAAAATTCCCAACTTGTCCGTACAACTTATAGTCTTACTATATCATAAATGTTACAAATCGAGAAACAGGATTTATCAGGTTTGCGATAAAATCGAACCTTGCTACGCATTGGAAATGGT
>DNPP01000212.1:0-6643 GCA_003501365.1 Bacillota bacterium | reverse complement strand
AAATGGTAACCATCTACAATTATTTCATTTCTCGCCTTGCTTATTCAATTGAAAAATTGCTTGCCAAATTTATGTTAAATATTTGGTTTATCCCTTGCCGAATCATGAATACCCATGTTATAGTTATTTTACTGGCGGTATCCTTTGGAACTGCACTGTAAAGGTGAAGGTTGCTATTTGTGGTATTACATAGTTTTTCCGCTTGGATCGGTTTGACTAAGACGGAAATAGTGCAGGTTCAACCTTTCTGTCAAACGGAAGGGTTTTTAATTTTTACCCCAGTAAACGGCAGTACCCACTTAAATCTTTAACTGGAGGTAATGATGATGAACGAACCGAAAAAAGAAGCAAATTTTGCAGGCATTGAACAATTATCCTTGCGCAGTATACTCTTTGGTGTCCTCGGCTCATGCATTATAACTGCAAGTTCCATGTATGTTGCGCTCCGCATGGGCGCTCTCCCCTGGCCTACTATCTTTGTGGCAATTCTTTCAATGGCGTTGTTAAAATCACTGGGTAGCACAACTCGTAATGAAATCAATGTCACTCAAACAGCAATGTCGGCCGGCGCAATGGTTGCCGGAGGCTTGGCTTTTACCCTGCCCGGGCTGTGGATTACCGGTCGCTGGAATGGTCCCACTATGTTGAAAGAACATTTTTGGCCGGTGCTGGCCATCGCATTGGCCGGTGTACTCATGGGCACCTTATTTACTTGGTTCTTAAGAAAAAAATATGTGGTTAAAGATGCTTTGCCTTATCCGATTGGAGTCGCAGCCGCCGAAACCATTACCGTAGGTGATGCCGGTGGGGAAAAATCCAAATTCCTCTTTTCGGCCCTAAGTATATCGGCTTTATTTACTCTATTACGCGATTGGCTCGGTTGGATCCCCTCTACCCTCAGCTCCAAATGGCTTTATGCCAAGAATTTCTTTATCGGAATTTGGTTATCGCCAATGGCGGTCGGCATTGGTTACATTATCGGCCCTCTTTACACCGGAGTCTGGTTCCTCGGTACGCTGATTGCTTATCTATTAATTATCCCTTTGGGACCGATCCTTAAAATTTTTCCCTCCACAGCGGAAGCGGTAACTTTCAAAAATACGGTGGGAATCGGATTGATGGTAGGCACTGGAATTGGCGTTATCCTGGCTTATGTGATTTCGGTTATTCAAAGCGCCCGGGCGCGAATAAGCCAAAAGAAAAAAATTATTGCCAAGCCAGTTGGTGATGAAGCCAATCGGAAATTAATAAGAAACGAGCGGAATTGGACCATTATTGCCATTGTAATCTCATTTATTCTTTCCATAGTCAGCGGACTTGATATTCTTGCTTCAATGTTCCTGATGGTTGGGGTATTCATCGTCTCAACAATGTCGGCGATTATTACCGGCGAAACCGGTGTGAATCCGATGGAAATCTTCGCGATCATCGTTTTATTGGCGATCCGGCTCTTCATTCACATAAATATTGCCGATGCCTTTTTCATTGCCGCAGGGGTTGCGGTAACTTGCGGCTATGCCGGTGATCTTTTGAATGATTATAAAGCCGGCCATTTACTCGGCACCAACCCTGTCGCCCAACTCATCTTACATATTGTGGGCGGCATCACCGGGGCTGTCGTGGCCTCAGTAGCCATGTTCGCGGTAATCAACCAATTTGGCGGAGTCGGTCCGGAAAAGGGGCTGCCGGCGGTCCAAGCTTTTGCTGTCAGCCAAATGATCAACGGTATTGGTCATCCGCTGGTATTCACCAGCGCCGCCGTCCTGGGGGTTATTCTTTACCTTTTCAAAGTCCCGGTATTGACTCTCGGTCTGGGTATGTACGTATCGTTCGAATTGTCCGCTGCATTATTCATCGGAGGAATGGTGCGGTACATCAGCGATCGGCTCCGGCCCCAATCTGCAACCACCGGAAATATTATTGCTTCGGGCTTTTTTGGCGGCGAAGGAATTACCGGAGTCGGGATCGCCATCGTAAAAATGATTTTACGAGGTTAAAAAGGACCGTTATACAATATTTTAGGCGAATGGTTGATTTAGATATCGATTTGATAAAATTTAAAATGCTAAGAAACAATTTCTCCCGCGGAGGCACAGTGGCGCTGAGTTTAAAATCAATAATCATTGATAAAACCATATTTACAAAAGCATGTGTTTTTAGCATTATCGTAAGCATCCTGCTTTAATTGGTTCTCTGCGTCTCCGCGCCTCTGCGGGATAATAAAAATCGGCAATCGATCAACCATTATTGAAAAAGGAGGCTCTTTGGATGGGCAAGATTATCGGAATTGATATCGGCGGTAGTACCACTAAAATTGTAGGTTTTGATCAAGGGGCCATCTTCAGCCCTTTGCTCGTTAAGGCCACTGATCCGATCGCTTCAGTCTATGGCGCTTTTGGAAAATTTCTGGACACCAACGGTTTAGAATTGAATGATATCGAAAGAATAATGGTCACCGGCGTCGGCTCGTCATACATAACCGCCAAACTTTACAATATTCCCACCGGAATGGTTGATGAATTCCGGGCTATTGGAACCGGCGGCCTTTTTTTAAGCGGTTTGAACAATGCCTTAATCATCAGTATGGGTACGGGAACAGCCTTGGTGAAAGCGGATTATAAAGGAGTGCGGCATATCGGAGGCACCGGTGTGGGGGGTGGAACTTTGCTCGGCTTATCCAACCGGATGCTGAATGTACGTAATTTTAACGATTTAATTGAAAGCGCTGCGGGTGGTAACCTAAATCACATTGATTTAACCATCGGCGATTTATCCCATCACGTAGTCGGTCTACCCCCCGAATCTACCGCCTCCAACTTTGGTAAGCTAAGCGATCTGGCTTCCAAAGCCGACATTGGACTAGGAATCATTAACCTGGTATTTCAGACGATTGGCATGATTGCGATTTTTGCCGCCCGAATTGATCAAACCCAAGATATCATACTGACCGGCAATTTAACCAATGTTCCCCAATCGCAAGCGATATTTGACGATTTGAGTAAATTGTTCGAGGTGCATTTCATTACCCCGCCGGATGCGGAATATGCCACTGCCGCCGGCGCCGCCATCAGTTATGCACAAGGAATGCCGTATACGGAAATCCGGGTTTGACCCTCCGGAACGGAAAAAGGAGTTGTCTCGATCGACTTCCGAAGCAGCTCCTTTTTTATATTAAAATGTTACTATATCATAAGAACACAGCCCCAAATTTATAATGATTTAATGACCCTGATATATCATCCGGCGTTGTTGCTTACGGGCCAGTACCGACAAGGTATAATTCATCGCGAAATAAATTGCGGCAATGAAACCAAAGATGGTAAAGACCTGATATTTGGACCCGTATTGACCCATAATGATCATGCCCCGACCGGTCAGGTCTTCGATACCCACCGCCCAGACAAATGAAGTATCTTTCACCACGGTAATAATCTGCGAGACCAGTGGCGGAATCATGTTACGTAAAGCTTGCGGCAGAATAACGTGGATCAAAGTAGCCGGATAACTAAATCCCTGTGCCCGTGCGGCCTCCCATTGGCCTTTACCGATGGAATTAAGGCCACCCCGGATGATTTCGGCGATTGCCGCCGAAGTAAAGATCGTTATCGCCACAATCCCCGATTCGAGCGGTTTCAGAGGAGTAAGAAAACGGATGGCAATGATAAAAAGCAAGTTGGGAATGTTACGAATGACCTCAATATAAAAGCCGGCCATTTTGCCGAATATTTTATGTTTTGATGCCCGGGTCACCCCCAGGAATGTCCCGATAATAAAACTAAAGAAAATACTTGCCGAGGCAATTAAGACGGTTATCCATAAACCATGAGCTAAAAAAGTGAGATTTTCAAACTTAAAAAGTTCAGAGATCACGCCGACACCTCCGCTTTACGCTCCAAGTGTCGCGCAAACTGGGATAATGGCAAACAAAGTAATAAGTAAAGCACGCCGGTTACCACATATGATGGTCCGTAATAGAGATTATTACCGGCCCAAGAATCAGCCCGATACATCAAATCGCCCCCGGCAATCATTGCCAACACCGAGGTATTACGGATCAGATAAACCGCTTGGTTGGTCAGGGGCGGAAAAATCACTTTTTTGGCTTGGGGCAAGATAATATAACGTAACGCTTCCCAATAAGTAAAACCCTGAGAAAGGGCAGCTTCTCGTTGACCTTTCGGTATGGCTTGAATCCCTGAGCGAATTACCTCGGCAATATAAGCGCCATGATATACACCCACTCCGATAATTCCCACCGCAATGACCGGGAGGGTAAGACCAAGATACGGCAGACCGTTATAGAGAAAAAACACTTGAATGACTAAAGGAGTATTTTGAATAAATTCAACATAACAACGGGTTATAACCCAGGGTATCTTCCCGTGGGATGCGCCAAGCATCCCAAAGAAGATACCGAGGGCCATCGCCAGTCCTAACGCTACCAAAGAAACAACGGCAGTCGTTACAAATCCTGCTGCGAAAACATGCCAATCTTTAAATAACGCTACCCATTTAAACCAGGCGAAAGGGCTTACCATTTTATTTGATTTTCCATTTCTTTATTAACTTATTAATCTGTCCGGAGTTCTTCATATCATTAATTGTATCATTGACTAACTGGGCTAAGCCGTCGTTACCTTTTTTAGAAGCCACTCCATAGTTCTGGGGACTAAAACGATCGGACAGCACCATAGTGGAGCGATCCACATAACCGTTAAGAATCGAGGCATCTACCGAGAAACAATCGACTCTGCCGGAATCCAGGGCTGCCTTAATCTCAGGATAAGTCGCGTACTCAAAAAAATCAATTTTGATGCCGAGTTTGTCCGCCTCATCCTGGACGGCTTTCCGGGAGGTAGAGCTTTGAGCGACTCCGATCTTTTTACCGTTTAAATCTTGAAGACTTTTATATTTACCGGCTTTTTTAACCAATAAACCGACACCATCGGTGAAATAAGGATCGGAAAAATTATAACTCTTTTTACGTTCATCGGTGATGGTAAAGGTGGCAATGACCAGATCCACTTCACCATTATCCAGTAAGGGGCCACGAGTTTTGGCATTGACCGCCTGAAAATCGACTTTGGCTTTATTACCCAATATCTTTTTGGCGATAACCTTGGCGATATCAACTTCAAAACCGTCAATCTTATCGGTCTTCGGATCCCGGTAGCCAAATTTGGGAACATCGACTTTTACACCGATTTTAAGGACTCCGCGATCCTTGATGGCTTTGATATCCGGGCTATCGGTGGTAGCAGCCATGCATGATACTGTAATCAAACTTGCGAGCAAAACCAATGAAACAATTAAAACTGAAAACTTTTTCATGGGATTACCTCCTCTTTATTTAAAACAATCCCGAAGTTGAGTTGATGGCTACAAAAATAAATCCGCCGTCGCTTTCAGGATCGTTTACATTCCGTTGAAGATCACCGCAAGATGCGGCTTAAGAACTGTTTGGTCCGATCCTGGGTTGGATTCTCAAAAAAATGTTCAGGTGAACCATCTTCCAGGATTACCCCTTCATCCATGAATATAACCCGGTCGGCCACTTCGCGTGCAAAGCCCATCTCATGGGTAACCACGACCATTGTAATTCCATCATGTGCCAATCCGGTCATTACATCGAGGACTTCTTGAATCATCTCCGGATCAAGGGCGGAAGTCGGTTCATCAAATAACATAATCTTCGGATGCATATTTAAAGCCCTGGCGATGGCGACCCGTTGCTGCTGACCGCCGGACAACTGCGATGGATAAGCGCCGGATTTTTCTTTGAGGCCGACTCGTTCCAGATAGGCCATACCAGTCTCTTCCGCCTCTTTTTGAGACTTTTTTTGAATCAAAATCGGCGCCAATGTAAGATTCTCCAATACGGTTTTATGAGGATACAAATTAAACTGTTGAAAAACCATACCCACCGATTGGCGTACTCTTTGAATCTCCGCCTTGTGAGCGGTGACTTCAACTCCATCAACCACTACCCGGCCATGGCTGGGCCGTTCCAACATATTGATGCAACGAATCAAGGTACTCTTTCCTGAGCCGCTGGGGCCGATCACTACCAGTTTCTCACCAGCCGCTACCGTAAGGTTGATAGTCTTCAACACATGGAGATGGCCAAAATGTTTTTCAACGTTTTCCATTGTAATCATCGGTTCATCTTACCTCTTTCATCCTTGGCTCGGAAGATTTATGTAATATTCATCCACTGGAATAGTTTAAAATCCGGTTAATTAAAATTCATTCATGCGATATGTCACATATAGTTTACGTTATATTTTACGTGAAAAAGATGAATTTTCCTGCTAAAATTTAGTTTTATTTTATAAACAAAAAGTAAAAACCACCCACAGAGGGTTCCGGCAATAATTTATTTTTATATTTGCTCTTGCGTCCAGGAACCGGTGCCGTTGTTTCCTAAATCAGTCAGTGAATGATATACTATTTATTATTTACTATTTGCTACGAGGTAACGTCTCATGCCGAAAAAATCTTATATTACCAGCATGCCGGATAAAACCGGCGCATTTCTATTAGCGTCAAGGATTATTGCCAAACATAACGGAAATATTGTCCGGGTTAGCTATAATAAGGCCGTTGATCTGCATATGTTATTTATCGATGTTGAGGCGGATGA
>DNPP01000294.1 GCA_003501365.1 Bacillota bacterium | reverse complement strand
CTCGACCGGTTCGACCCGGCTACCGTTACCGTTACTGCGGCCAAAGGGTTGATCACTTTTTACCGTAATATATTTAGGTTTGGTTTTAAATAAGTCTTTTAACAAAAATTCCACTCCTTAAGACGATCATGTAAGAGCCAACACAAATTAAAATGGCAAATAAATTATGTTAAATTATTTCGTTATCCGTAATCCAATATCCTGCAAAATTAAAACCTTTGCAGAGCATTGTTAATTACTTCGATTGCTTCTTCAGTCTCAAGCTCGGTAACTAAAACCTCCACATTTCGTTCTTCCTGAATCTCGGATTTCGATTGCTTAAGTTTAACCAAAATACCCTCAAGTTCTAATAATTGTTTAAGAATTGCAGCTATTTTTTGGTTTGGCGCTATATAAACGGCGACCCACATTAAAAGCGTCCTTCTTTCCAGAGCCTACCCGGAAAATACTTTCATCCAGGATTCTAGGTAAAACAGCCAGCCCGGCGACTTTTTTACTTCGTTGCCCTTAGCTGGCTTGCTAGCTAGGGGTGGATGACTACCTATCAGAATAAATGAGCGCTAAATCATTGTCAAGTATTCCCCATGATTATTTACAGAGCGGTAAACTCCAATTAACCCAAGACCTCAATAGGCTAGGGATTCATGGCATTCACCAGTTTCTTAAAGAGTAATCCCCGCTCTCGATAATTTTTAAACATATCATAACTGGCACAAGCAGGCGACAATAAAACCACCTCGCCGGGAGCAACCATGCGGGATGCAGCCGCAACCGCTTGCTCAAAAGTTGTCACCGAAATAATCGGAAAATCGGATTGAATCGCTTTAATTGCCTTGATGATTAATGGTGCGGTAACTCCGAGCACTACCAAGCATTTGCATTTTTTAACAATCACCGAAGCCAAGGAATCAAATGGAAGGCGTTTATCATAACCACCGGCGATTAGTACGGTTGGTTTGGTCATAGCCAGTAAACCGGCAATAGCCCTATCGGGAGTAGTCGAAATTGAATCGTTGTAATAGAAAACGCCGCGCAGATCCCGGACCAATTCAAGCCGATGTTCAACTCCATTGAATTCTTCGGCAACCTTAGTCAACGAAGACAATGACACATTGCTTAAACGCCCGGCCAAAGCAGCCGTTAATATATTTTCAACGTTATGATCGCCTAAAAGTTTCAAGTTTCCCCGGGTAGTCAATAGTTCAGTTTTTCCTTCCAAGCTGATCACCAACTGGTCGCCTTCCAGATAAGCACCCTCCTCCAGCCGCTGCTTGCGGCTAAAATAAACCAGACGGCCTCTTACCAGATTACGTAAGTTATGGGTAATTTCATTATCATAATTTAAAATTGCCACATCATCCGGTCCTTGATAACGTAAAATATTGCTTTTGGCATCAATATACTCCTCCATGGAGGCATGCATATCCAAATGATTGGGAGTAATGTTGGTAATAATCGCCAAATGAGGACTTTGTTTTAAGGATTGCAACTGAAAACTGCTTAATTCCAGAATAACTCGGGATTCCGCATTCATCCTCGGTAATTGATCCATCAATGAGCGTCCGATATTACCCCCGATAAAGGTAGCCGGATATTCGGAGGCAACCATCAGTCCGATAAGAGTGGTAGTGGTAGTTTTGCCACTGCTCCCGGTTATTCCGATAATCCGGCCGGGGCACTTCTCTAAAAACAGTTCCATTTCACTACTGAAAATAGCCCCTGTTTCCCGGGCTTTTTGGAATTCCGGAATATCTTTTTTCATTCCCGGGGTAACAAAAATATACTCGAAACCGTTTAAATGAGTTAAATAATCCTCACCCAAACAATAGTTTAATTTTAAATCCGCCAGTTTACCAAGATATTCTTGTAAATCGGTTGATGTTTTTTTATCAAAAACCGTTACGCGGGCTCCTTGGTTCACCAAGTAGCGTATCAACGGGGTATTGCTAACTGCCAGCCCAATCACGGCAGTCTCTTTATTTAAATAATCCACCATTTTACCACCCATCTTTAAATCTCGATCCGGCTTAGGCTCCGGCAAGGAAGCAACAATTTTTCTACGATGTGATGCAGAAAAATTGGCCGGATCGGCGTTTTATAACCAACCAAGTTGGTTACAGAATACCAGCAAGTTCTCAATTTACGGGATTCTAAAAGTTACTTGCCGGATTCATATTAAATCTTCAGCGCTGCAATTGAGGATTTACTTCCATCACTAAATAAAATAATTATACTCTTCATTCCGTTCTTCGACAATGATTGGATGAAGGCCGGAATTAAACGAGCCAAACTTGCCATGAGCAAAAATTTAATTCCTTTACTTCGACAACTAAAAATACTCCTCCTTCCATTTAACCTCGATCCGGCAAGTAAGTTACAATTTTTCTGCAATGGTGCAGAAAAATTGGCCGGATCGGGTTCATTGTTTGAATCCAGCAAGTCTAAATGCGACTGAGGTTTTTGGGGTTACTTGCCGGATTCAAGTTTAAGCCGAGAATCTTCAGCTAACCCTAAAAAAAAAAGAGCCCCATAGCGGCTCTTTTAAAATATCTTCAATCAGATCTTGTTATTGCAACCCAAAACATTGACTATTTTGTTTTTTACCAACCCTTTAATGGCTTCACGACCCGGCGCAAGATATTGGCGGGGATCGAAATCGCCCGGTTTCTCAACGAAATGTTTACGGATGGAAGCAGTCATTGCCAGTCGTAAGTCGGAGTCAATATTAATCTTGCAGACGGCCATTGACGCTGCTTTACGTAACATTGCCTCAGGAACACCCTGAGCGCCCGGCATTTGGCCACCATATTTATTGATCATCTCAACAAACTCCGGAATAACGGACGATGCGCCATGTAAAACGCTGGGGAAATTGGGCAAGCGCTTTTGAACCTCTTCTAAAATGTCAAAACGCAATCTTGGTTCCCCTTTGAATTTAAATGCACCGTCGCTTGTCGCACTCGCA
>DNPP01000213.1 GCA_003501365.1 Bacillota bacterium | reverse complement strand
GCCTTGGCTACTTCGGCGGCAGAATGGCCTGTTTCCGAAGAAGCGCTTTTTAATTCCTGGCTGGCCTTAAATAATATTTCCGATTGGGAGTTGATATTGCTTACCAGTTCCCGTAATCCATTAATCGCTTGATTAAGTCCGGCTACAACCCCCAGAATTTCCGGCGAACCTATCGCGGTAATATTATGGGACAAGTCGCCTACCGCTACTAGTTTAGCCGCCGTTTCCACCTGTTTCAACGGTATGGCGATCGAATTAACAATTACCACACCAAGGAGTAAGGAAAACAAAGCGCTGATCGTCAAAATAATAATCCCCATTGCTCGTGACTGTCTTAAAAAATAGTCGTTTTTCATTAAGGATTCCATTGTTGAAGAATTCAAATTCGTTTCGATTTTGCCAATTTGAATACTTAATTGAAGTATAATGTCGCGAAGTTGTTCAAAATTGACTCTAGTAGGAGTATCGTTCAACAATTTTTGAATTAAAACTAAATCATCGGAAATATTTTTCTGGCTTTCCTTGTCCGCCCACTTAAAAGGGGTTAGTCTATCCGCTATACTTGTAACTGAGTAACCAACCGAATCATCCCCTACTTCCAACAAATAAGCCGTTTGAAGTTTGGCAATATCTTGTTTCATTTGGGAAACATCAGCCGACCTCGCCGCATTATCTGCAAAAACTGATTGATTGGTTTTTTGCATCGTAATAATAATTTGGTCATTTGAAAACGCCTGAAACCCCAAAAAGACAATCATTACCCCAATCACAATCAATAATTGATAAAAAACTTTTAAACGGACTAAACCGGCTGCTTTGGCAATCTTTAAAAAAAGGGTACCCAAATGTCGCAACAAGCTTTTCATCGTATTTACCCTCCGACCAAATTATAAAGGAACTGGGTAGGTTGGAATTTGCTTTTTCATTCAACTTATAAAAATTGATTAACAAAAGTCTTTTAAATTTGAATAGCCTCGATTTAACTCACTTATTGTATGTTATTCAATCAATAACATGGCACAAGACACAAGTTAAATAGAGGCCAAAAAATATACGATAACAACAATCCCCCTATGCCTTTATTTTCTACACTGCTGGATTTTTTCTATAAATTGCTTGGCAAGCGTCGTTATCGATTCATAATCCCCCTTATTGGCTCCGGCCGTAAGAGTTCCTCCAGCACCCACAGCAACTGCGCCAGCTTTAATCCATTCACCGACATTATCCAGGCTGACACCACCCGTAGGCATCATTGCCGCCTGGGGCAAAGGGCCTCTTACCGCTTTGATAATAGCCGAACCAAATAACTCACCTGGGAAAATTTTAACAATATCCGCTCCTGCTTCCATGCATTCAACAACTTCTTTAATGGTCATTGCCCCGGGCATGCAGGCTATTTGATACCGGTTACACAGTTTTACCATTTCCACATTCAGACAAGGGCTCACAATATATTGTGCACCCGCCAAAATAGCTACCCGCGCTGTTTCAGAATCAAGTACGGTGCCTGCGCCAATGATAATCTCGCCCGAATTATACTTGCGGGCCAAATCTTTAATCAAATCTGCCGCTCCCGGTACGGTGAATGTAATTTCAATCGCCGCCACACCACCGGCGATACAAGCTTCCGTAATTTTAAAAGCCTGTTCAGTACTTTCCGCCCGAACAACAGCAACGAGTCCGCCCCGCTTAATCTTGGATACGATTTGTTCCTTCTTTTCCATTCTAATCGCCTCTTTACCAATTTATTCAATTCCGTTTTATGTTTTATTTCAATTTTTTAGGCGGTCATACAAAGTACAATACTTTTCAAACCGCTGTCCATAAATATCCTTCATTCTTTGATCCGGTACAATCACCACTCCATAGTCTGATTGTACCTGCTTGAGATCCTGCAGTCCCAGCGATTTCATTATCAAAACCACTGCTCCCAAAAGGGATACATGTTCAACATTGGAAATATTTATCTTTTTCTGAAATATGTCGGACACCATTTGAGTCCAATAACCGGAGCGAACGATTCCACCCGAAAGCACTATCTTTTCCGGCGGTGACATCAGTTCTGCCAAAAAGACATAACAATGATATAGATTAAATAACACCCCTTCAAGTACGGCATAATACATGTCTGCAAAGCTATGCCCGCTGCTCAAACCCAAAACCCCCCCTAAACGGTTATCCAACCACCCCGGACAACGTTCTCCATATAAGAACGGTAAAAAGAAAGGCGCATTATCAATATTCACATGTTTTACGGCCTCTTCCAATTCCTCAAAACTCAACTTACCGCCACAACCCATTTTATCCGCAAACCAATCGAGACAATTGCCGGCGCCGGCGGTACTGCCCCCGACAATATGTCTCCCCTCGGCCAGATAATAACACCATGTGGAAGGACTGGAGGGCAAAACAACTTCATTAGAAACCAATCGAATGGCACCACTGGTACCTACCGACATCGTCATGATATCTTCCCGAATACCACCGTCTCCGATCTGGTTCAAAGCGCCGTCAGCACCGCCAATAATAACCGGTATACCGGGAGTAAGTCCCAATTCTTTTGCTATACTACTTTTAAGAGGTGCCGCATATGTCGGTTCTTTTAATGATGCTAACTGTTCCCGCTTGATCGATGCAAATTCCAATATCTTATCATCCCAATCAAGAGTATGGGTATTTAACAGTCCCGATCCGGAAGCAGTACATCGTGATACAGCAATCTCACCGGTCAATTTCTCAAATACATATTCTTCTTGGGATGATAAATAGCGGGCTTTTCGGCAAGATTCATCATCCATATCCCGAAAATATATATATTGCCAAAGAGGGTAAGTGCTATTAATCATGCATCCGGTCCTCTCATATACCCAGCTGCAAAGTCGAGCATCCTGCCGGTATTGGGCTGCAATTTGACTCGCCTTGGTATTGGCCCACGTATATATCCTTCCCAGCGGATTACGGTCACCGTCCAAAAACAACAAGCTATGCCAGGTTGTACAGATACCAACCGCCTCTATGTTATCCGTTTTATCTTGAACGATTTCCCTGATGCAACGAATTAACGTATCCAAAACTCCTACCGGATCTTGAGAGGCAATATCGCAAATGGACTTGTCAAAACCAATACTTTTTACTTTTTGAACACCTTGTCCCACTGAGTAAATCATGGCCTTTGCCGAGGCAGTACTGATCTCTATTGCTAATAAACTCATGCTTCATAGCCCTCATCATTCCAATAAATGGTAATATCTACCTTTCGTGCACGTCTTCCAAACTATTGATTAAATTTTGTGCCGCCATGATACCCATATTATCAATAGCTTCCATGGTCGAAGCTGCACAATGGGAACCGATGATGATATTATCCAATTTTAAAAACTCGTCATTCTTGGGGGGTTCTTCCTCGAAAACATCAATCCCCGCTCCCCAGATTTTATTATTTTTTAAGGCCCACAAGAGAGCTTCTTCATTGATAATTCCACCCCGGGCCGTATTGACCAAAACCGCTTTTTCTTTCATCATTTCAAATTCTTTATAGGAAATCAAATTTTTAGTCGCTTCAACCAATGGAAGATGAATACTGATAAAATCTGATTTTTTCAACAACGTCTCCAGATCAACAAACTCAATCCCGTTCCGCTTGGCATATTCCTGATCCTGCACCACATCATAAGCAATAACGGACATATCATATCCGGAAACTTTTTTGGTTACGCATTTCCCAATGTTACCCAGTCCAATCAACCCCAATGTTTTATGGTCCATTTGGATGGCTTTGATCTTAGCCCAATTTCGTTTACGGCATTCCTGATCAATAAAAGGCATACGTCTAGCTGTCGCCAACATCAAGGTCACAGCAAACTCAGCTACTGCCTCACTGTTGGCGCCTATGGTCTTACTTACTTTGATTCCGCGGGATTTAGCCAATTCCAGGTCAATATTATCCAAGCCTACTCCATACTTGGATATAGCCCGTAAATTGGCAGCACGCGTTAATACCTCACTGTTTAAGGGATCAACTCCAATGATCACTCCATCGACATCTTTGATCTCCTTGATCATTTCTTCCTGGGTCATAATTCGCGGATATGGATTGACGATAACTTCATATCCTTTTTCCTTTAACAAGGTAAATGGTTTTGGGTCGCTCTTGCCAAATGAACGTGGAGTTACGAGTATTTTATAACTCAATGTTTTTCACCCTCTTATCCCATAAATATATTCAAAACAAGGGGCTGTCCCAAAAGCTTCTTATGGAATAAGATATACACTATATTCATCCCATGATATTTTCGCTTATATATTGCATATCTTTTCGTATTTAAAGTACTTTTTAGACAGCCTCCTGCTTTGCCAAATTCAAACTCTTAAAATACCAAGATTAACGGCTAAGGTATCCGCCGTCTACCGGTATTATCGCACCATCAATATAGTCGGAAGCGCTCGATGCCAGAAAAACCGCAATCCCTTTCACATCCGTCGGCAATCCCCATCTTCCCGCCGGTATCCTGTTTAATATTTCACGATTGCGATTCGCATCATTGATTAGCGCCGTATTCATACTGGTGTCCATATAGCCGGGAGCAATTGCGTTAACATTAATTCCCTTACCGGCCCATTCATTAGACAAAGCCTTTGTTAACTGGGCCACTCCTCCTTTGGCCGCAGCATATGCGGGAACAGTATAACCGCCGAAGAAGCTGAGCATTGACGCCATATTAATGATCTTACCCTTTCCCTGTTTCAGCATAATTCTACCGGCCAATTGCGAAAGAATAAATACGCTGCTTAGATTGACTTCAACTACCGCATCCCAATCCTCCAGGGTGAATTCCTCACATTTGTTTCTCCGCTGAATACCGGCACAATTAATAAGGATATCTATATTGCCACCCAGCAATTTAACTGCTTTATCAAAGGCTTCTTTCAGTTTCCCTCGGTCGCTCAAATCACCTTGGACCGCATGGATCTTAACACCGTCTTGGCTTAATTCCTTAACAGTGGCATTGACCTTTTCCGAAATATCAATAATTATTACTTCTGCGCCGGCCTCCAGCAGCCCTTCCACTATGCCTCTGCCAAGTCCCGCCGCCGCACCGGTGACAACGGCTTTCTTTTCTGATAAATCGAATAAATTCATATTTGCTTCCCCTCTTTAGTTTGATTTAATAAGTACTTTTAAAGTGTTTTGCTTTTTATCATGGATGGCTTCAAACGCTTTCACTCCGTCCGCTAACGAAAATCGATGGGTGATGACTTTGCGTAAAACATCATTTATTTGCGGTGCAAAATTAACAGCCTGTTTAAATGCTTCTTTGGTATAAACCCTGGATCCCACCATGGTGATTTCTTTAAAATTCAATTGACGCAGGTCTATAGGGGTCAGACTTTTCTGGATACCCAGCATGCAAATAGTCCCTTTACACCTTACTAATTCGGTTGTCTGCTGTGCGGCAACCGGAACCCCGCTGGCTTCAACCAGTAAATCCACCCCTTCGCCATCGGTCTTTTCCTTGATATATTCAATGGGATTTTCTTTTTCCATATCAATGACGTCAAGTCCGACTTCTTTACAAACCGAAAGCCTGAAGGGATCAATCTCAGTGATATATACATGCGCCGCCCCGATGTTCTTCATGACAATTCCCGTCAAAATACCAATCGGACCGCCTCCGGTAATCATTACCTCATCCATCACCCGGAATCTCCCTTGATGGACGCCATGGACGACAACAGCCAGTGGTTCCAATAAAGCGCCGATTTCATCATCGATTGCATCCGGAATTTTAACCAGCATATGAGTGGGTACGGACACATACTCAGCCATAGAACCATCACAATCAATACCAATCAATCCTAACATCCTGCATACATGGGAATTGCCTGTCCGGCAAGGAAGACATTTACCACAAGAGAGTAAGGGGTACATAGTTACGCGATCCCCAACTGTTATATTATCCTGGTTACTTTCCACTTCCATTACTTTGCCGGAAAATTCATGACCCATAATTAATGGTGCCTTCGCTCTGGGATGTTTGCCATCAACGATCGATAAATCACTACCGCAAATACCGGAATAACTCACTTTGATCAGCGCATTCCCTTTTTGATGAGGGATGGGCCGCTCTTCAATTCCAACCGCATGCGGCCCTTGATAAACTAATGCTTTCATTGTTAGCTAACACTTCCTTTTTGATTGATCAAAATAATGAGCAAAATATTTTAAATTGACTTACCATTCCTTACATACCTGAACTCTTCGCCTTGGCATAAAATAACTCTCTGACAATCAGGCGAATATTCTTTCATCTTTGCTTCAAATTCGTACGGGTCCCCAAAATGCTCGGCAAATGTCCAAAAATGACTCGGTATTGTAATTCTCGCCTTAACTTGAGAAGCCAATTTTGCGGCTTCTTCGGCGTTCAAATTTCCAAATGCCCCATTGATGGGAAAAATTAAAATATCCGGATTGGATTTCATTGCACATTCCATTTCCAGTGGCCTATATGCGGTATCTCCGGTAAAATAAATTCTGATCCCTTTTACAGTAAGAATGAATCCAATGGCATCGGGAGCCATTTCCCCATGGTCGGCATAAACCGCGTGTATCTCAACATCATCGATAGTCCGGACATCCCCCGGAGATAACGCCTGCAATCGCTGTGGTTCTATTTTTATTTCTTGGCAAATTTTAACTGCCGTTTTCGATCCGAACAACTGCGTTTTTGAATTAGACATTAAAATCGGTATGGCATCGATATCCAAATGATCTTCATGGTGGTGTGTGGCAATAATAATATCCGCTTTCAAATCATTCGGTGAAATTACAGGCATCATCAATCGTTTATAACCCCATATTCTTTCGACGCAATCCGATAAATAGGGATCAACTACAATCACTTTTTCATCACTGTCTTTAATTACAAAACCTGCTTGACCAAGCCAAAACAACGCTATTTCATTTTTGCGGGGCCTGGAATTCAGTAATTTAATCAAAAAATCCATATGATTTCACCACCTAGAACCGTTATCTTTCTTTCCCCCGTTTTTTAGAAAAGACTACAGCAATGAATAGCACCAGGCCGTATAGTATTTGTTGAACACTGGTTGAAAGACTGAAAACCGACAGCAATCCCGAAAGAATAATAATTGTAAATGCTCCTGCAACAGTACCGATGTAGCTGCCACTTCCGCCCATCAATGATGCACCGCCGATTGCAACAGCCGTTATCGATTGGAATTGAAATTCATCTCCCATTCCCAAATATAACTGTCCCAACCGTCCCGCAAATAATATACCGGCTAATCCTGCTGTAAAACCACTGGCAGCATAAACAATCATTTTTGTAAATTTTACATTGATACCCGAAAACAATGCGACTTTCTCATTATTACCCACCGCGTACAGTTGTCTCCCAAAAGGCGTTTTACTTAAAACGACCGTGGCAACGAATATAATAAGTACCCACAAAAGTAAAATTACCGGTAGCCCCCCAATCTTTCCCAATATCAAATACTGTACAAACTCCGGGGATCTTCCTCCTGGAGTGCCGCCTGAAAATCCTACCAATCCTCCTTGAAAAATAATATTTGAACCTAAAGTCATGATTATCGGCGATATTCCCAGATAAGCTACACCGATACCGTTGAAGAGCCCCATCAATGTCGATATTAAAAGTACTACTGGAATAATCAATCCTAGATTGGAGTTATCTCCTCCACTCAAATAAGTCAATATGAAAGCAGCATTTGTTAAAATCCAAGGAATAGAAAGATCTATCCCCCCAGTGAGTATCACAAACGTCTGCCCCAAGGAGACAATTCCCAGTATCGCGGCGTCAATCGATATCACTTTAAGATGGTCTAGGCTGGTATAACCAGGTTTTAGAATGGCAACAACTAGCAATATTAGGGCACTCATTATGTAACTGGATATTATGGTTTGATAGCGGTTAAAAAAGCTTAATAACTTTGTCATAAATATACCTCCCCGCCTTCACGCATAGCAGCGATAGAACCAATAGCCACTGCAACGATCAACAGGCAGCCTTGGAAAAGAGCGGACCAATAAGAGGAAACGCCTGCAAATATAAGTATGTCGTTAATCATTTTTAAAATAAACGCCCCGACAATACTACCCATAATTCCGCCGTTTCCTCCGGAAAGGCTGGTACCTCCAATCACTGCAGCGGCTAAAGAGGTCATTATGTAATCATTTCCTGCCACCGGAGAACCGGATGCAACCTGCGCCGTACGGTAGAGGCCGGCTGTCGCCGCAAACAGACCCGATAGACTATATACGACGATTTTAACCCTATCCACATTGATGCCGTTTAAATAGACAGCCTTTTCATTACTTCCTACGGCAAATATCGAGACCCCGAAACTGGTATTTTTTAAATAAAGCCAAAATAGAATGGCCAAAATAATGATAATTAAAGAAACAGGTATGATACCGATAATTCTTCCAAGCAAAAAATCAATGAATTTTGCAGGTGGCGTCCCGCCATCCGTCGGCAATACCCAAAACGCTACTCCACCCCAGACCGACCAACTGACTAATGTGACAATAAATGGTTGAAGTCGAGTCTTTACGATAATCAATCCGTTTATGGCTCCGATAAACGCGCCGATGGCCAGGACGGCTATACTCATCGTTAGAATACTTCCGGTGGAATTATTCATATAAAGAGCTGCTACGCTATTAGTCAGACAAATGATTCCGCCTACCGATAAATCAATCCCTCCCATAATCAATACTAGTGTTTGTCCCATTGTAACCAAAATCAGAGTGAGAACTGCATCCGTCTTTATCCCTATCCAATTCAAATTAAATGACTTTGGTTGTAATATTGTCGTAAATACGAAAAGGCTTAAAAAAATGATATATGGGACAAATACAATCCATTTACCGCGAACTATTCTCCAAATTGCTCCAGCCGAAAAAGATGTTTCCGGTTTCCCCAAGCTGCACTCCCCCTTGAAAATACTTTAATTCTGTTTATAAATAAGTCTTCAGTGATTAACTCTCAAGTATTGACGCTTTATCGTCGATTCCTTCCCCAATAGACGCCAGTAAAATATTCTCTTTAGTTAAATCCCCATTATCAAGCTCAGCTCCGATTTTTCCATCATGCATCACGATGACTCGATCGCAAACATTTACCAGTTCTTCAACATCCGTTGAATAAAACAATATTGCAGTTTCTTTCGTTGCCAGCTCCCTAATCAAGCCAAAAATTTCCTTCTTTGTACCCACATCGATTCCCCTGGTTATATCGTACAATAACATTACTTTTGGCTTTATGGCCAGCAGCTTTGCTAGGACAACTTTTTGTTGATTTCCACCACTCAAATTCATAGCCAAAGTTTCAGCATTGTCAGCTTTTACTTTCAATTTATCCATGAATTCACTTACGATGTCGGATTCGCGCTTTCGACTCAGTATGCATCCCCATTTGGCCAACCGGCGCAATAATATCAAAGATATATTATAGCCAATGGAAAAAGGCATGATTAAGCCCTGTGTAGCTCGATCCTCCGGTACTAATGCTATTCCATGGCAAATGCAGTCATGGGGACTTTTAATATTTATTTTTTTCCCATGAAGTTTAACTTCGCCTTCGGTTTTATAAATTCCATACAAAGCAAGCAGGATTTCAGCCTGTCCTTGTCCTGCTAAACCGCCTATTCCCATCACTTCACCAGAATATAACTTTAAATTGATATCCTGTAACTTCTGTCCCATGGACATATTGGTAATTTCCAACACGACTTCCGTGCTCTCAACAGATTTCTTTTCAGGAAAGTACCCGGTAATTCTACGTCCCAGCATAAGGGAGACCAATTCATCCGTATTTGTCTCCGCCATTTGCATTTCCCCGACATTCCGGCCATTCCTAAATACAGTTATCCGATCACAAGCATTTCGAATTTCCGACATCCGATGGGATATAAAAATTACAATTTTTCCTTGTTTAGCAAGTAGTTTCGCAATATCAAGCAACCACTGCACGTTATTTTCTGATAATGCGGAAGTTGCTTCATCAAGGATAATGACTTTGGGATCTCTCGCCAAAATTTTTAAAATCTCTATGGTTTGGCGATTGGCTAACGAAATATCCCTAATTAACGCATTGGGATCAATGCCATTGACTTTATATTTTTCAAATAAATCATATGTGCAATCCCGCAGTTCCCGTTTTCCAAGAGTACCAAAACAGGTTTTAGGATTTTTATTAACGAAAATATTGTTATTCGTAAAAATGTTGGCAGTAACATTTAAATCAGGTATCAGGCTTAATTCCTGATATACCGTACTTATACCCGAATTAATAGCATCATTTGGAGTCTTTATCCTCATTTGCCTTCCGAACAAAGATATAGTTCCGGAGTCTGCCTGAATAGCCCCACTCAATATTTTAATGAATGTACTTTTGCCGGCGCCATTTTCACCCAGCAATGCATGTACTTCCCCGCAATTTGCCGAAAAATCCACATTTTGAAGAGCCTGCACACCATTGTAGGATTTGGATATTCCCCTTATTTCCAAGTCGGACATAGTCATCTTCCCCAATCCATTTTTTGTTGCATAAAAGAACTGAAATGAACCTTACGCTAACAGAACATTGCAGTTTCCTTAATAGCAATTGTAAAAACAGGTAGATTAATAATAACTTTTGGTTTATCTAAAAGGAGGACTTTTTCATATTTCTTATATAGGTATGTAATTAGGTGTAACCAATTACATACCTATATTTTCTCCTTAATTACTGATTAACAATCTCCTGAGGAGTGAGAGTCACGCCAAAATCATTCGGTAATACTGGCCAATCCAATGCTGGCGGGAGATCTTTAAAACAGTTCTTCCCGATTTCAATTTTTTCCGCTTTATAACCAACGCCAAGATCAATACTTTCATCAGTGGTACTGAATTGGGGATTAATTAGAATATGTTTAGCCGGTTTTTTCCCATCAAGAATTCCCACCGCAGTTTTCAGTGCAATTGCACCAAGCCCTGGTAAATTATTGCCAACCAGTCCTTTATAATTTCCCTCAGCTAGGGCAACCATGCCGCCATTGGTATTCCAAACGCACATTGGTACTACCGGTCTATTTTGAGCCTTGAAAGCTCTAATAATTGGTTCTGCATATCCTTGAGAAAATACGGCATCAATTTTGGGATTAGCTGCCAATACGCTTGACACACCCTGTTCTACTGGACCATCTGCATATTTACCGTCAAACTCGCCAACAATTTTAATACCAGGATATTTCTTAAATACATCTTTAGCAACTTTATTGATAGCCAAGGAAATGGAAGCACCGGGCATTCCTCTGTCAAAGATGATATTCCCTTTTCCCTTGATTGATTTTGCAACAAAATTGGCCCATGCTAACGGCATTTTTTGAAAATCCGTTTCAACTTTCCAAGCACCGGGGGCCGTCACAACTTGATCAAAAGACACTACAACAATACCGGCCTTTATCGCACGTTCGATCGATGGATTCAAAGCCGTAGGAGAAGCCCCATCAACCAAGATCGCGTCACATCCCTGTTGTGCCAGAGCGTCTATCGATGCTGATTGTGCTTCCGGGGTGTTTTCCGTATTTACGATTCTTAGTTCTACACGTTCCTTGTAAGGCGATTTAGTAGCAACTACCGCAACTACTTTCTCCATTTCCTGTCGCCAGTCGTTTCCCATATAGGAATTACATAATACAATCCTATATTTTTTTCCTCCTTCTTTGTTAGTTGCTCCATTTACCGTAACCGCTAAACAGAGCAGCAAACCCACCATGAAAATTTTTTGAGCAACTCTTTTCATTAATCAAGCCTCCCATTTAAATTTAAATAAAATAACCTGTTGCATAAGATCCAATCCGAACAACTATTATTTTATTTTTCCTGTAATAGAATTTCCACACAATCGTAACAAATCCTTCTTAATTTTAATATTTTTTTAAAATCATGATTATTTTTTTATAAGTTATGATTAATTTTGACATAAAAATACCTCATTCTCATCATGAGGTATCGTATCCTATCCTTTCTCAAACTAAGTTAAACTTATACATGTTCTATATCGCGACCACCGGTTGCTGAATAAAAAACTTCATCTACCGAAGTATCCTCTGTATGCAATTTCTTACTACTTATCCGCCATACATGACGATTATCTGGTCACAGATTCCCAAAAGTCCCAGTGCTGACGATTAATTTTTTATAAATTGTGATTAATCTTGACATAAAAAAATACCTCATTCGCATCATGAGATATCGTATCCTATCCTTTCTCAAATTAAGTTAAACTTATAAACGCTCTATATCACGACCACCGGTTGCATAATGAAAAACTTCATCTACCGAAGTATCCTCTGTATCCAATTTCTTTACTACTTTTCCGTCATACATGACGATTATCCGGTCACAGATTCCCAAAAGTTCCGGTATATTGGAGGAAATAAACAATATGGCTGAGCCTTTGCGTTTTAATTCATTCATAATGTTATAAACATCTACTTTACTAACAATGTCGATTCCCCGCGTCGGTTCATCCATAATAAAAATACAGGCATCCGTATTAAACCATTTTGCTAGTAAAACCTTTTGCTGATTTCCGCCGCTTAAATAATCCGTCCTCTCCTCAATATCGAGCACTCTGATTCCCAACTGCTTCACATATTTTTTGGCAATCTTTTTAATGAATCCATTCCTCAATAACCAAAATTTGCTTGCTTTTTTCAAATTCGAAATATTAATGTTTGTTCCTATGTCAAACGAAGCAAACAGTCCCTTGCCGAATCTATCGTCGGATATATAACATATGCCGGACCTTATAGCGTCCCGGGGAGAAAGAATGGCTACTTTCTTTTTCCTAACAAAAATATTTCCCCTGTCAATTTTATTGACTCCAAAAATTGTTCTTGCCAATGTCGTACGCCCCGACCCCATCAATCCGGTTAATCCGATGATTTCTCCCTCGTGCATCACAAAACCGATATTCTTGATGATCTCGCCACTGGTCAAGCCTTCAACCCTCAAAAGCTCCTCACCTTTTGAAATAGTCAACTTCGGATAACCATCCGCCAGATCGTTGCCCAACATTTTATCAATAATACTGCTGCGTTTTATTTCATTTTTTTGAACGGTGTCAATTACTTTTCCATCTCTCATGATGGTAATACGATCGCTGATTTTAATCACGTCTTCTATTCTATGGGATATAAAGACAAATGATACTCCGTCCTTTTTGATTTCATTGATAATATCAAATAAGTGATCCGTTTCTTGTTGCGAAAACGATTCCGTGGGTTCATCCATAATAATAATAGCGGCGTTCCGGGAAAGCGCCCTCATGATTTCCACAGTTTTTTTTTGCGCAGTTCCCAATTTTTTAACAAGAACATTCGGTTCCATATTAAGATGAAACATTTTGAGCAGCCGACTTGTTTCATCGTACATTTTTTGGTAATCAATGATCTTGCAATTTAAGCTCCTCTTGGAAGGTTCCCTCCCTATAAATACGTTCTGTGCGATGGAAAGATCGGGGAACAGCCATATATCTTGGTAAATCATGCTTATCCCCATATTTTGAGCTTGTCTTGGGCTTGAAAAATTCACTTCACTGCCGTTAAGATAAATCGAACCGTCATCCTTTGGATATATTCCCATAATGATTTGCATGAGAACCGTTTTGCCGGCTCCATTTTCTCCAATAATCGAATGAACTTCTCCCTTTCGGA
Source organism: Bacillota bacterium (assembly GCA_003501365.1). Lineage (GTDB taxonomy): Bacteria > Bacillota > UBA4882 > UBA8346 > UBA8346 > UBA8346. The sequence continues at coordinate 1,845 of DNPP01000213.1, read as the reverse complement.
GGTCAAAATTGATGCCATGCAAGACCGTATTTTGAGAAAAAATTTTTTCGATATCCCTTAATTCCAGAATAGTTTCCACAAAAATACCTCCCGAAAATCATTGCCATCATACTTATCATATTGCGGAATGAAGATAGCGCATTTACTTATCGGTTTAGGGTTCGTGATTATGTATTTTTAGAGGAGAATAATTCAACTGATTTGATAAGTAGTATATATTTTAATGTTGTTTTCAAAGAAATATTTCTTATACTTATCATCGACATCCTTGTCGGAAATGACTTTATCGACTTCGTTCAACTGTGCGATTTGTGAAAAAGTAACCTTATTAAATTTACTGTGATCGGCGACAATGATTGTCTCTTTTGATATTGATATTACTGCCTTGTATAATAACGCTTCATTCATGTCATATGTAGTAAAGCCACGTTCCATATCTACACCCTGAATACTGATAAAGGCCTTGTTAATAAAAAGCGACTTAATAAATTGTTCCGCCATTTGCCCTCCTACAGTGGTTGCCGGACTGAAAACTTCGCCTCCGCTTATGATTACTTTGATTCCCGTATGAGTCATAAGTTCGCTGACAATTGCAATATCATTGGTTACCACGGTTAACCTTTTCATATTTTTCAAGTTCTTGGCTATTTGCATACAGGTAGAACCGGCTCCTAAAAAAACGGCTTCATCGTTGTTTATGATTTGACATGCTATGGATGCAATAAATTTCTTATCCTTTAAGTACTTATCTTCAATATCTTCAATGTCGATATCATCGGCCATATTTTCTTGGTTTAAAACAGCTCCGCCATAAGATTTGGTCAGAAAACCTTCTTTTTCCAGCTTATCTAGGTCTCTCCGAATAGTAACCTCGGAAACGCTAAGCAATTCGCTCAAAGTCGTTACGTCAATATGCTTTTGCTCATAAAGAATTTGTTTAATTTGATTCAATCGCTCAATGGCAAACATAAGTTATTCCTCTCATCAAAAATGAACATAATATGATCTAATTTTATCAAATTACTTTCTATTTTGAAATACTTTGATGAATTATTTTTAAAATCAAATCCAAAATCTGCTGCTATACTCTTTTTTGAATGCGAAAGCTCAAAAAAGAGAAGATCGGCCTTTATCCCGTCAAAATGGAGTCCAGCACCTTTACATTCTTTTATACCAAACGATTTGCCTTTTGTTATAAATTAGGATGTTGAAGTCGTATGGTTGAAAGAGCATCTTCATCAGCTATCACGATTACATTTGGATGTAGCTGTAAGATAGAAGCTGGAACTTCAGGAGTAACCGGCCCAAATAGTACCTTTTCAAGAATTTCAGACTTATTGTCGCCATTTACAACCAATAATATTTTTCTTGCTTGCATAATTGCCTTAATCCCCATAGTAATGGCATGCCTTGGTACTTCATCCATGCTCTTAAAAAACCTAGAATTATCTGTAATCGTTTGAGAACTCAATTTAACCCGGTGAGTCATCTTATCAAAACATTGATCGGGTTCATTAAAACCAATGTGACCTGTATTGCCTAGCCCTAAAAGTTGCAAATCAATCCCACCAACATCTAAAATTATCTTATCATAGCGAACACATTCCTCTTCAATATCATTGGCAAGTCCGTTAGGAATCTGAATGTTTTTTCGTTGAAAATTAACGTATTTGAAAAAATTTTCTTGCATGTAATAATGATAGCTTTGGGGATCCTCCGGCGATAATTCACAATATTCATCTAAATTAACGCTCCGAATATCTCGAAAATCGATATCGCCTTTTTGATACCAATTGACTAGTTGTTTATATATTCCCAGAGGCGTTGATCCCGTTGCCAATCCCA
>DNPP01000433.1 GCA_003501365.1 Bacillota bacterium | reverse complement strand
CTGACTACTTTATTTGGCGTGCTTTTTCAGCACTTGGCGATTCGGCCGCTTAAAAAAGCTGAACCATTTTTAATGATTATGGTTACCATCGGCGCATCGATCTTTATTCGGGGAGTAGCGATGTTGATTTGGGGGAAGGGCACCTTTTCATTGCCTCTTTTTTTGAATGGTCCTCCGATTATTATCGGCGGGGCGGTAGTCATTCCCCATGCCTTGGTGGAAACCGCTGCAGCGCTTCTATTGATGTTGATACTCCAACTCTTCTTTAAAAGGACATTAGTTGGGCAGGCCATGCGGGCCTGCGCCGTAAATAAGACCGGAGCTTCGTTATGCGGTATTAAGCCGGAATGGATGGTCAAATTCTCCTTTGGGCTTAGTGCGGCACTCGGTAGTATTGCCGGGATCATTATTGCGCCGACCAACCTAACCAGTTATGATGTTGGGGTTATGCTGGGGCTTAAAGGGTTTGTGGTCGCAATCATCGGCGGTTTGAACTCGTTTGTCGGTACAATCTGTGGCGGCCTTCTGTTGGGAATTATTGAGGCGTTGGGGGCTGGATTTATATCTTCGCAATATAAAAACGCCATTACTTTTTGTTTATTGATTATCATTCTAATTTTCAGGCCCTCGGGAATCTTTGGGAGAAAAAAACATGAATAATAAAAATTATTTTTCTCTTGCGGTTTTGGCGTTATTCCTGTTAATACTGCCGTGGCTGCTACCTAACAGCTATTTCTTAAATATTGCAGTAATTATCGGCACGTATACCTTAATGACAATTGGGCTAAATCTGTTAATTGGTTATGCCGGCCAAATTTCCTTGGGACATGCGGCATATTTTGGGATCGGCAGTTATACGGTGGCTATTTTAACAACCCTCTATCAATGGGACACTTTACTGGCCTTAATTACGGCCGTTTTATTAGCCGCCCTCGCCGCCTGGATTATCGGCAAACCCACCCTTAGGCTCAGGGGGCATTATTTGGCTATGGCTACTCTTGGCTTTGGGTTTATTGTCCAAATTCTAATGGCGGAGTTGACGGGTTTGACCGGTGGACCGCAAGGGATTAGCGGGATTCCCAAGTTGGCGGCTTTCGGCTTCAAATTTAAGGGCGATTTTCAGTTATACTTTTTAGTTTGGGGCTTGGTTGTCGTAGTGCAACTTATGACGATTCATTTGGTTTGCGGCAAGATCGGCAGGACGTTTTTAGCCATTCATACCAATGAAACTGCGGCCGAATCTTTGGGGATCAATACGGCCCGTTTGCGATTGATGGTTTTTATGATCAGCGCGGGGTTGGCTGGTTTGGCCGGAGGTTTTTATGCTTACGCCATCAATTATATCAATCCGGAACCCTTTGGTTTTAATTTCTCCATTTTACTGGTCACCATGGTTGTCGTCGGCGGAATGGGCGACCTGTGGGGACCTCTTTTGGGCACGGTGGTTTTGACGATTATTCCTGAGGTTTTACGAGCATTCAAGGACTTTGATATTATCATCTATGGCTTAATTCTGATGCTCATCATCATTTTTATGCCCCAAGGTTTGATTTCTCTGATCTATCGGGCGTTTGGCCATGTCAATTCTGACAAATCGGGGGGGAGTATTCAATGAACGACAACCCCTTATTACATATTCAAAAGGTTAGCAAACACTTCGGCGGAGTAACAGCCTTACATCAAGTCAATTTTGAGGTTCAAGAAAATCAGATTAAAGGATTGATTGGTCCTAATGGGGCTGGTAAGACCACGCTGTTTAACATGATCAGCGGTTTCTATCCGGTCAGTTCCGGACAAATTGTTTTTCAGGGCCAATCCCTCACGAGTTTGCCGGCATTTCAAATTGCCAAGCTTGGTATAATCCGTACCTTTCAAAATGTCAAACTTTTTCCGAATTTAACGGTGCAAGAGAATGTGATGGTGGGTGGTTATTCCCATTCAAAGTCGGGGCTGTTTTCGCTGATATGTAACTTGCCTAAAAGCGTCAGAGAAGAGAAGGAGTTCCATTCTCGGGCGCAAGAGTTATTAGATTACGTGGGATTATCGGGGTACTCGACCCTTTATGCCTCGGCATTGCCCTTCGGACAGCAGCGTTTATTGGAGATTGCCCGGGCATTAATGGCAAAACCAAAGCTGCTGTTGTTAGATGAACCGGCAGCCGGTTTAAGCATTCCCGAACGGAAGCTGTTGGCGGAGCTGATTGGTAAGATTCGGAAATTGGGAATTACGATTTTGCTGGTTGAACACGATATGGACTTGGTGATGAAGGTTTGCGATGAGATTGTGGTTTTGGAGTTCGGCTCTAAAATTGCCGAGGGAACGGCGGCCGGTATTCAAAACAATCCGCGGGTTCTGGCGGCTTATTTGGGGGAGGAAGTTAACCATGCTTAAAATTAGCGGACTCACTGCCGCTTACGGTCAAGCTCCAATCTTGAATGGTATTTCTTTGGCTATTCATCCGGGTGAGATTGTCACTTTAATTGGTCCCAATGGGGCCGGGAAAACAACAATTCTCTCCTGTATTGCCGGACTCTTAAAGAATAAAAGCGGAGCGATTCATTTCCAGGACAGGGAACTCAGCTCGCTCGAACCCGAAGCAATAGTAGGACTGGGAATTTCACTGGTACCCGAGGACCGGGGCTTATTCGCTCCTTTAACCGTGTTGGAAAATCTCACCCTGGGGGCTTATCTACGAATCAGCCATACCCCGAAATCGGCGATCAAAGAAGATTTGGAAAAAGTTTTTGAATTATTTCCGGTTTTAAAGTCGCGTTTAAAACAATCCGTGGCGACATTATCCGGGGGGCAACAACAGATGGTAGCCATTGGGAGAGCTCTAATGGCTAAGCCCCGTCTGCTGCTTTTGGATGAACCCTCCTTGGGTTTGGCGCCGCTGGTGATTCGAGAGATTTTTGCAGTTATTGAGAGCTTAAACCGTGCCGGAGTGACGATTTTGTTGATTGAGCAAAATGCCAATCTGGCATTGAGAATGGCTCATCGTGGTTATTTAATCGAAAACGGTCAAATTATTCTGGAAGGAAGTTCTGCGGAATTACAAAAGCATGATGCGGTGAAACGGGCTTATTTGGGCAGCCGGGAGACGGCAATTTAATCCAGGTACCCAATAACGCTTGTTTAAAATACTTGCCTAACCCCATCAAAACGGATTATACTTGTAAAAAAGGAGGCCTTTCAGATTATGAATATCACTAAAGAATTATTTGGCAAAACCATCGACGGAAAAGAGGTATGGCTTTATACTCTCAGCAATAATCATCAGCTTACGGTCAAGATTATGACTTACGGCGGCATTATCACCTCAATCACCACACCGGACAAAAACGGCAAGCTCGGGGATATAGTACTCGGCTTTAATAATCTTAAAGATTATCAGGGGACTCATCCTTTTTTCGGGGCACTGATCGGGAGATACGGTAATCGAATCGCCAAAGGTAGATTTACTTTGAATGGACAAGAGTATAAATTGGCTGTAAACGATGGACAAAATCATCTCCACGGCGGTTTGATAGGTTTTGATAAGGTAATTTGGGAGGCGAAGGAGCTTAAAGACCAAACCTCAGTGGGATTACGGCTTACATACTTATCAAAAGACGGAGAAGAGGGATATCCAGGGAACTTGACTACTACAGTAAGTTACCTGCTGAATGATCAGAATGAACTGGCAATCAATTATGAAGCGGTTACCGATAAGCCAACAGTTCTCAATCTAACCAACCATAGTTATTTTAATCTGCAGGGAGAAGGCTCCGGCGATGTTTTGGGACATGAAATGATGATTGTCGCCGAGGGGTACACAGTGGCCGGCGAAGGCCTAATGCCTACCGGTGAGATTAAATCGGTCCAAGGAACCCCCTTTGATTTTACTGCTGCCAAATCCCTGGGAGCCGAGATTAACCAGGTCGATGGAGGTTATGACCATAACTTTGTATTGAATCATCCTGAAAATAAGTTGTCTTTGGCGGCAAGAGTGGTTGAACCGGGTAGTGGTAGGAAAATGGAAGTATTAACCACTCAACCGGGCATGCAATTGTATACCGGAAACTTCCTGGATGGAACGTTTAAGGGCAAATCGGGCCATGCCTATTCCAGCCATGCAGGGTTTTGCTTGGAGACGCAGCATTATCCGGATTCTCCCAATCAGCCCAAGTTTCCCTCGACTGTTTTAAATCCGGGACAAACTTACCATCAGGTGACGATTTATAAATTCTCTGTATAACTGTATAAGATGAAACCTATACGAAAAAAACGCCTTTAGGCGTTTTTTTCGTATTTTAATTATTATGAGGCGTAGACTTTAAAAGAGACATCCGGTTGACCCCGCCGGACCTGCATCTCATGAATATGAGTAGGTTGCAGAACCTCTTTTAAAAAATCAATCGCTTTCTGAGTCATTCCGCCGCCGCAAGTATAAACATCAATAGCGGCATAACCTCGCTCCGGATAAGTATGGATCGAAATATGACTCTCGGATAAAAGGAGTAAACCCGTAAAACCCTGGGGAGTAAATTTAAAAGATTTTTCGCCAAGTATTGTCATCCTGGCATTTGACGCGGCTTGCCGCAAACTGTTCATTAACAGTTCAGCATCATCGAGCTTTTCGAACTGGCATCCCCAGAAATCCGCCAGAACGTGAGCACCTACAGTATCAAAAGTCGACATTCCCCTCAACCCCTCTCGGAAATAAATCTTCTGGTCAGGAAGAACACTTTGACCCATAAGCACCCTGATTTCCCTTTACCCGATGATGCATTCGGTTTCAAGACCGACAGGCTCGCCTCGGGATATATGTTAGATCAGGACAAATTCAATTGGGACTAGACTTTTTCACGCTCCCTAAACCGTTTTCTCAAACAAAAATATAATAACAAATAACTGCCGGGATGTCAATGTATTGAGAATAATTTAATCTGATTTGATAAACTATTATAAGTGTCTATCAATGGATACTGAATTGCATTCTAGTTTGCCCTGAACCTGAATATCTTGGTGATTGATTAGGAATTATGGTTTCAGGAGGAAAAAGAATGCATTGCGGCTGCAGACGTTTAGTTGTGATATCGATCCGCGCTCAATGGCTTTATTTGGCGGTTATTCTTTTTGGACTGGGTTTTGGACTTTGGATGCTGCTAGAACCGGCGATATGGACCAATCTACCATGGTCAACCTTGATCTCCGGTAAGAAAGTGGTCATTGATGCCGGACATGGTGGGAGCGATCCCGGCGCCAAATCTGTAACCGGGATATCAGAAAAAGAGATTAATCTGGATGTGGCGCTGAAATTAAAAAAATATCTGTCGCGAGTGGGAATCTATTGCGTGATGACCCGTGAAAGCGATCAGGATTTTTTTAATGCTACCATCCTTGCTGCTTCTAAAAAGCAACGCGATTTAATCTATCGGACCCGGATTGCCAATAAAAGCAAGGCTGAATTGTTTTTATCGATTCACGCCAACAGTTTCTCCCAGTCGATTTACCATGGAGCCCAGACTTTCTTTAACCCCCATAATCAACAATCGCGTAGATTGGCCCAAGCTATCCAATATCATATGATTAAAGACTTGGGTCCCAATAAACGCCGCCCCAAGCCGGGTGATTTTCGGGTTTTAAACGATATTAAAATGCCGGGAGTGATGATTGAGACTGGTTTTTTATCCAATCCGGAAGAAGCGACCCTGCTAAACGATCCCCGATATCGCGAGCGGATCGCGGCAGCGATATATCACGGTGTGATTGCGTATTTAAGTAACCGGGTCCCCGATCTGGAGGAGGATCAGGTAAAACCATAGAGGAGTTTGATGGATTTTCGCGAAACTAGTAACAAAAAAGTGGGAGCGATTTGGAGCGATCAAGATGCGAGCAGAGATCATTTGTATCGGGACAGAATTATTACTGGGACAGATTGTGGATACCAATGCCCAATTTTTGGCCGGAGAATTGGCTGATTTAGGCATCGACTTATATCATAAAACCACGGTCGGGGATAATCTACCGCGGGCCATCGCCGTACTCGAATTGGCCTGGAGCCGGGCTGATTTACTGATTTTATCCGGCGGTTTAGGGCCGACTCAAGATGATCTGACCCGGGAAGCGGTAGCCGGGTTGATTCATGAAGAATTGCAATTCAATGAAGAAGCCTGGAATCAAGTGCAGAATTATTTCAAAAAAGTGCAAAGGCCATTGGTTGAGAGTAATCGCCGTCAAGCGATGTTTCCCAAATCCGGACAGGTAATCCCCAATCATCTTGGTACAGCACCTTGCTTGCTGATTGCCAAGGAGAATCACTATTTGATTGCTTTGCCGGGGGTACCCCGCGAACTGAAGGGGGTTTGGTCTGTATCCGTACAACCTTTTCTAAAGGGATTACTCAAGCAGGAACATAGTCCGGTGTTAACGTCCCGGCTGATTAGAATGGCTGGAATCGGCGAATCGGCAATGGAAGGACAAGTTATCGATTTAATCAACAGCCAGACCAATCCCACCCTGGCTCCTTATGCCGGAACCGGCGAGGTGACACTACGGATAACAGCCAAGGGATTTGACGAATCAGCCAATTGGCAGTTGATTGAAGCCCGCACCGCTAAAATTAAGGAACGTTTGGGAGCATTTATTTACGGTTACGATAAAGACAATTTAGAGACGGTGGTTGGCCGACAGTTAAAGGCAACCGGGTGGCGATTAGCAACTGCCGAATCTTGCACCGGCGGGTTAATCTCCCACCGGATTACTAATGTCCCGGGAAGTTCCGCTTATCTACTGGGCGGGGTCAATAGTTACAGTAATGAGCTAAAAATGAAGCTTTTAGGAGTTCCGGCGGAAGTTCTCGCTGCGCATGGAGCGGTAAGCCCGGAGACAGCCCAAGCAATGGCCGAAGGAATCCGGAAACTCACCGGCGCGGAAGCCGGTGTGGCAGCTACTGGAATTGCCGGACCGGATGGCGGCAGCGAGACAAAACCGGTTGGTTTGGTTTATCTTGCGGTTGTTCTGCCGGGAGTATCCCGGGTAGAGAAAAAGATTTTCGGTTACGACCGGCTGGGTAACAAAGAAGCGGCGGCCCAAGCCGGATTGACGTTGCTATGGCAAAGCTTGAAAGAGTTGGGATATTAATCATGCGACTTTAGCGAATTTTAATTTTCCGGGATAAAATGTTCAAATTGACAGAAGACTAACTGTTTGATATACTGGTGTAGAACAAATGTTTGGTAAAGTGAGGAATAATTTGATGGCGAATAATGATAAGCAAAAGTCCTTGGAAGTAGCCTTGTTACAGATCGAGAAGCAATTCGGCAAGGGTTCGATTATGAAGTTGGGGGAATCCGCCGACAAATTAAATATTGAAACAATACCAACCGGCGCCCTTTCACTTGATTTGGCCTTGGGAGTAGGGGGAATTCCACGTGGTAGGATTGTTGAGATCTATGGACCGGAGTCTTCCGGTAAAACAACGGTTGCTCTTCATATGGCGGCAGAGGCTCAAAAGTTAAACGGGATTGTAGCTTTTATCGATGCCGAGCATGCACTGGACCCCTTATATGCCAAGAGACTTGGAGTCGATATTGATAATTTATTAATCTCCCAACCGGACACCGGTGAACAGGCTTTGGAGATCTGTGAGGCCTTGATCCGCAGCAATGCAGTTGATTTGATTATCATCGATTCGGTAGCCGCCCTTACCCCTCAGGCCGAAATCGAAGGAGAGATGGGCGATGCCCATGTTGGCCTGCAAGCTCGATTGATGTCGCAAGCTCTGCGTAAGTTGACTGCAGTAATCAGTAAATCCAATACGGTGACGATCTTTATCAATCAAATCCGTGAAAAAGTCGGTGTCATGTTCGGTAATCCGGAGGTTACTCCCGGTGGCCGGGCTCTTAAGTTTTATGCTTCTGTAAGGCTGGAGATTCGTAAAGTGGAAACGCTCAAGCAAGGCACCGATATTATCGGTACCCGCACCAAAGCTAAAGTAGTAAAAAATAAAGTCGCTCCGCCCTTTAAAGAAGGGGAATTCGATATTTTATACGGCGAAGGAATCTCCAAAGCCGGATGCATTTTAGATATGGCGGTTGATCAGAATATTGTCAATAAAAGCGGAGCTTGGTTTTCATACGGGGAGAACCGTATTGGGCAGGGCCGTGATAATGCCAGAGATTTTTTGAAAAAAGATCCTACTTTATTGAGCGAAATTGAACGGAAAGTCCGGCTGGCGGTAGGATTAATCAGTGAAGGCACTCCGACTGCCGGAAATGGAACCGCCACCGCTTCTAAAGAGACGGCGGTTACCAAAGAGGCGGCTCCGGCTAAGGGCAAATGACAGCGCATTCCGGGCTTTCAAATGCGGTGGATGAAGCGGTAAAGCTTTTAAGCCGCAAGGCTTATAGCGAAAAAAATTTGGCTGATAAGCTGGTAACAGTAGGTTTCGACCGGACAGAGGTTGCCGAATGCCTTCATTCTTTAAGAAATTGGCACTATATAAACGACCGCGAGTTTGCTATAAACCGGATTAAGCAACTCCAAACACGATTGAAAAGTCGTGCTTATACCAGACTTGATTTGGAAAATCTTGGTTTGCCGAAAGATCTGGCGGGGGAATTATTAAACACTCTTTATCCAGAGGAACAAGAGCTACGGATTGCTCAGCAATTACTGCAAAAAAAAGCGAACTCTCAAGTTAATTTGCGGAAAATGTGGGCTTTTTTGGTGAGAGCTGGCTTTTCCGAAAATACCGTTCACCATTGTTTTCCTGGCATAGATCCTACTTGACACCGTATTTAAAAAAGTTTACAATAAACTCCGGAGGATAGAACAAAAGCCGAGTTCTTACTCGGCTTGTTTTGTATTCTTTTTTCCTTTATCTCAATGAAATTTGATATGCACGACTTCAATTTGATGAAGTCATTTTGAATTTAAAAAATATTTGGGGGTGAATTATGATTGGGCTAATTATAGCCGTTATAAGCGGTTTAATTGTGGGTTATTTAGGCGCGATTCTTTATGGCATGTTTAAATTACAGTCAGCCAAAGAAAATGCTCGCAAACTTATGGATGATGCCAAAAAAGAAGTTGAGTCGATTAAAAGAGAAGCCTTATTAGAGGCTAAAGAAGAAGCATTAAAGGTAAAGAACGAGCTGGAACGGGAAAACCGGGAACGCCGTGCCGATATTCAAAGACTAGAGAAACGTTTATTACAAAAAGAAGAATCACTGGATCGAAAATCAGAGATAATTGAGAAAAAGGAAGAAACACTCGCCAAAAAAGAGGGCGAAGTTGAAAAGTTAAAAACCGAACTTCAAGAGACGCATCAAAGACATCGTCATGAATTGGAACGTATTTCGGGACTCAGCAGTGAAGAAGCCAAAACACTTTTATTAAAGGATGTTGAAGAAGAAGTCCAACAAGAAATTGCCATTAAAATTCGTGAGCTGGAATCCAAAGCAAAAGAGGAATCAGACCGAAAAGCACGGGAGATTATTTCGCTGGCAATTCAAAGATGCGCCGCCGATCATGTGACTGAGGCCACTGTGTCAGTCGTGGCTTTGCCGAATGATGAAATGAAAGGCAGAATTATTGGGCGAGAGGGTCGCAATATTCGGGCATTGGAAACCTTAACCGGAATCGACCTGATTATTGACGATACCCCGGAAGCGGTTATTTTATCCGGATTTGACCCGATTCGCCGTGAAGTGGCCCGGCTGGCTTTGGAAAAATTAATCGTAGATGGCCGGATTCATCCGGCCCGGATCGAAGAGATGGTGGAAAAATCTCAAAAAGAAGTTGAGGCCATCATTAAGGAAGAAGGAGAAAGAGCCACCTTTGAGACTGGGATTCATGGTATTCATATTGAAATCATCAAGTTGTTGGGTAGGCTAAAATACCGTACCAGTTATGGCCAGAATGTTTTACAACACTCGATTGAAGTTGCTCACTTATGCGGATTAATGGCAGGCGAACTGGGCGCAGATATTAATTTAGCCAAGCGAGCCGGTTTACTTCATGACATTGGTAAGGCGGTAAATCATGAAATTGAAGGACCGCATGTTACGATTGGAGCTGACTTGGCTAAGAAATACCGCGAGAGTTTTGCGGTGGTCAATGCGATTGCTGCCCATCATGGCGATGTTGAAGCTAACACTGTTGAGGCCGTATTAGTGCAAGCTTGTGACGCTGTTTCGGCAGCCCGACCCGGCGCGCGGCGTGAGACATTGGAGACTTACATCAAACGGCTGGAGAAGCTGGAGAATATCGCTGATTCCTTTGAAGGTGTTGAAAAAGCTTATGCAATTCAAGCCGGTCGCGAAATTCGGATTATGGTAAAACCAGATCGGGTGGATGATCTGAATTCCGTTAAAATAGCCCGTGAGATTGTAAAGAGGATTGAGGAAGAACTGGAATATCCCGGTCAGATTAAAGTCACTGTAATACGGGAGACAAGAGCGGTTGAGTATGCCAAATGATAACGTTTTTGCACTTTGAAGTAGGGTAACCGCTATAATAATAAGAACTAATTATATTTCTGGAAGGGGGAGGAATCATGAAAGGCATCTTCTGGAAAGAGGGAGAATCCTTCTCTAACTCCATGAGTCTTATTGCTTTTTTACTGGTAAGATATCCGGAGCTCGGTTCGGTCCGTTTTGATCCCGGCCAAAAGACTTTGTTATTCTCGTTTGTGCTCATTAAATCATTAACCAAGGAAGAGTTCGAACCGTTTAAAGATAAACTACTGCTTAGCTTGAATAATATGACTCAATTGCAAGGCCGAGAATCAGAAACGGGCACTATTGAAGTTAATTATGCTGAATACGATGGTTTGACATTCTTGGAAATTGTGCGTAATATTGAGTCGTTAACCCAAGAAGAAATCGCTTTAATTACTGGGATCATCCGGGAATCGTTCGAAGAATATTTATTGCTGGACCAAGATGATACCTTACAGGAAGAAGACGCCGTCCTTCAAGAAGAAATGATCGAGCACATGCTGGAAGATTTGAAAGATTCCCGTCAGGAGAAACGCTTGATCGGTTTTCGGGAAGAAGGGCGAGTATTAGTATTTAATCGGGCTAATTTACACAAATAATAGGTATAAATTTTTTACTAAAGAAAGACCATTGATTTGGATCAATGGTCTTTCTTCTAGATTTCGGCTAGCCGGGGCAAGCGAAGGGATGAAAATGGAACAGGATGCCTACGTTACCTAACCCTTGCCCTTCCCCCGGGAAGCGTTGATATGCGGGTCTTGTCAGGTGGAAGGGTAACCCTAGCCGTTGATTTCAAAAAGCTTTTGGACTGCGGAGGCATCGGTTACCCTTCCACTTGAACCGGCATTCAGAATTACATCCAAGGGGAAGGGCCAGGGTTAGGTCAAATAAGCGTTCTAAAGGCGCCTAACCCTTATCCTGTAGCAATAGATCCCCCGCCCGGCCAGCCGGGGGCAAGAGAGAGAATAAAAATGGTTTAATCTTTGGGCCTTTCGAGCATATTTAGGCGTGTGTCTCCTGGATCATTATTGACCACAGAGGCACAGAGACAGAGGAAGAACTGGAGGCTATTTTGTTAAAGATACTTTTTATCGGTGATATCATCGGTCGGCCGGGCCGCAGGATTATTAAAACCTGTTTGCCGGAGCTGATTAATCAGGAGAGTATTGATCTGGTAATCGCCAATGGCGAAAATTCTGCCGGTGGATTCGGTATTAATCAGGAAATTTGTCAGGAGTTGCTCACTGCCGGAGTTGATGTCATCACCATGGGCAATCATACCTGGGATAATAAAGAAATCTATCAAGTGCTGGAGCGCGAAAGACGTGTGATCCGACCGGCTAATTATCCTGGGGGCACTCCCGGAGAAGGCTATTACATAGCCCAGAGTTCAAAAGGATTCCCGGTGGGCGTGGTCAATATCCTGGGACAAGTCTTTTTGGAGCCCCTGGCCTGTCCTTTTCAAACCGCAATGGAATGTATTGCCGATATTCGGCGAAAAACTCCGCTTATTATCATTGATATTCATGCTGAGGCAACTTCGGAGAAGGCCGCATTGGGTTGGTATCTGGACGGGCAAGCATCGGCGGTGCTCGGTACCCACACCCATATTACCACTGCGGATGAACGAATTTTACCCAAGGGAACCGCTTATATCACTGATGTTGGCATGACCGGTCCGACCAACTCCGTACTGGGAATAACGACGGAAATAGTGATTAAAAAGTTTATTTCGCATCTGCCGGCTCGTTTTGAAGTAGCAGGCGGTCCTATCGAACTTAATGCAGTAATCATGGAAATTGAGGATGATGGAAAAGCAATTTCTATCCGCAGGATTCGACGGACAATTGTTCCTTAAATTATGTCAACCTAGAAAGTAGATTCTGAATCCCTTCCATTTAGGGGAATAACTTGGCTATAATTGCTTAAAGGGAAAATATCAAAGAGCAAGAAAGATTAGTTCCATAAACCATCCTGGCTAGGCAGCAAATATTGCAGCTTTCATGGTACTAACATTACGCAGGAGGAAATCATGGAACTAATCGGGAGTAATATTCAATTAAGGCCATTACAAATCCGAGATTTACCACGAATGGTTTTATGGAACCGTGATGCTGAGATTCAAACTTTTGTCGATTGTACCTTACCAGATAACCTCATCCATTTAGAACGATGGTATACGGAGAACGTTCCGGAACGGCATTATCAAATTTTTGCCATCGAAACGAGAGATGGCTATCTGATCGGTGACATGGAATTGGATCATATTTGTTGGACAAAACGTGAAGCTGAGTTACGGATTCGCATCGGGGAGAAAGAATTTTGGGGTAAAGGCTTTGGAAGTGAAGCCGTCCGTTTAATTTTAGATTATGTTTTTCGAATCAAAAATTTTGGCCGGATTTATTTACGAGTTTATAGTTTTAATAAACGGGCGATTCAGTGTTATATAAAAAATGGTTTTAAACCAATCGGCGTTTTGAGCCGCTCCGAGGAAGGCTGGAAGGATATTATTTTAATGGAGCTTAAAGAGGTTAAATATCAAAAGCTGTTAACCGCCCGAATAGCGGGATAATAATAAATATTCCAGAAAATATTTAAAGTTATAGAAATTCGGCAGAAAAAAAATACCCCTTGTATGCAGCCCTTTTAAATTATTTTT
>DNPP01000331.1:15762-15992 GCA_003501365.1 Bacillota bacterium | reverse complement strand
TCCCGTAGCCGTCCATTCCAAAATATTGATCTATGGTTCCAGTTGCCATTGGGAATATCATTTTTAACCTTTGCTTTTGGAGTATTGATGGTAGCCGGCAGAATTCTCCCCAGTTGGATATTGGTGGTTTGGGCTCAGGTTTTTATCACTTTTCCGCTGATTTATTCGCAATTAAAAACCGCCCGCAGCGAGCTGCCGGAGTCGCTTTTAGAAGCTGCGGCTACCTTGGG
>DNPP01000331.1:0-15437 GCA_003501365.1 Bacillota bacterium | reverse complement strand
TATGCCATGGCTTTATCGTTGGGTGATCTGACCGCAGTTTTGGTACTGGGTCGCGGCGATTCTATCACCATCCCGGTAGCTATTTATCGTTTAATCGGCCATTATCAGTTTACAGAGGCTACTGCGTTGGGCGGTATTTATATCCTAATCGCTTTGCTGCTGTTAATCGGTTTTGAAACCGTCAATCATCGGGATTCAAAAAAAATGTCCCGGCAATAATTCTCTCCGTTTTCGGAGTTGAATCCGCTATCCGGAAAAATCGCCCCGGTTGTGATGATAAATAAGGAGGAAGCGATGAACGAGTCGTTTTTGGTGATTCAATTGTCCAAACTATATCCTGAATTTAAACTGCAAGTTGAGTTAGAAATTGAAAAAGGGGAATTTTTTTCACTCATCGGACCGAGCGGATGCGGTAAAACCACCTTACTTAGGTTGATTGCCGGTTTGGAATCGCCCGACCGCGGCTTTCTTTATTTGAATGGAAGGAATTTAACCGCGGTACCTCCGGCAAATAGGCGGGTAGGGTTGGTCTTTCAAGATTATGCTCTGTTTCCGCATTTAACAGTAGCTGAAAATGTCGAATATGGTTTACAAGTCCAACAGATTCCCTCATCGAAGCGGAAAGAACGGGTACGGGAACTATTGTCTGTTTTTCAATTAGAAGCTCTTGCTTCACGCCAGACCCAGCAACTCTCAGGGGGAGAACGCCAGAGGGTGGCCTTTGCCCGGGCCTTAGCCCCGGAACCGTTACTTTTATTGATGGATGAACCTTTTTCCGCTTTGGATTACGGATTGCGGCAAAAATTACAAAAAGATCTGGGTAGGATTCAAAAACATCTCGGCTTCACAGTCATCTTTGTAACCCATCAACAGGAAGAGGCCCTCTCTTTATCGGATCGTTTAGCGGTGATGCAGGAAGGAAGAGTTTTACAATTTGGAACACCGCAAGAAATTTATGAAAAACCATTCAATAGTTTTGTAGCTGAATTTTTAGGCGATGCCAATCTCATTCCTTGCCACTTAGAACAACTGGGTGAAAAGACTTGCATTGATATAAATGAACATGATCGCTTGGAACTTCCCGCTTTGCCGGGTTATCCGAGCGGTAATTATTTTTTGATGGTAAGGCCCGAGGATTTTCAATTGAAAGGATTGAAGGGTCCGGCTTTGAAGGCCCGGATTACCGTTTTGGAATACCTGGGATTTTCATACCGTATGGAAGCAAGTATCGGCCAATACCGGATTAAGGTTCTAATCGGCAAAGAGATAGCTGATTTAAAGGTTGGCCTGGAAATTGCCGTGCGGATCAACCCTCAAAAAATACGGTTTATTCCTCAAGAATAGTTCAAAGTGAGCAGAAATTTTGGAGGTTTTTGGCTGATTTTAGCGAATATGTCTACCGTTATGAGCAAGATGGAAGATGAGAGACAGAGTAGAGATAGGGGATTTCATTTTCGAGAGTAGCTTTGGCTGGAGGCGCCAATGAATCAGGAAACGCCGGTGGAACCATCAGCTTTTTCAAAACTGTTGGCCATATGGATAGTGGTCGTGGTAATCATAATCGCTACAGCAGTTGTTGCCGGCGGTCAGGTTTACTGGTGGCAAAAAGCAGTGGCTCAAAAAGAGAAACAACAATTACTACAACAGATAGTGAATTTACAAAAAGAGATTCAGGTTTTAAAAAACAACCCGAATACCACGTCAAATAACATTAAACCGAGTAAGGGCAAGCAAGTAACTTTGGCCGCCAAAACACTTAAAATTCAGCGCCAAGAAAAATCCTGTCAGGAGCAATTGGCCGGTCGGGAGCGAATCGTTATCAATTTGTTGCAAAACGGAAACCTGGAACAATTGGTAAAGTATGTCCATCCCAAATTAGGATTACATTTTTCGCCCTTTGCCTTTGTTGATTTTAAAAAAGACCAGGCCTTTTCCAGAAAAAGATTGGCCGAGTTTTTTAATGATCATCATCAGTATACCTGGGGTTATAATGAAGAAAACGGATTACCCATCCGTTTGACGACGGCTGATTATTATCGTACTTTTGTTTGGGATCGGGCTTACGCCGATACCAGCGAGATTAGTTATAGCCAAAATGGCGACAAAGAGTTTACCACTAGTAATTGCTTCGAAGTCTATCCGCAAGCAATTATTGTGGAATTTCGGGTTAGCGAGTTTGCAGCCAAGGGAAATCCCGATACCAACTGGCGCAGCATCAGGCTGGTTTTTGTAGAGTGTGGCAAAAATTGGTATTTGGTAAACATTATTCACGACCAATGGACCTTATAATAAATTGAGGTGCTCCGATTATGGCTAAGGCAACACCGATGCTTCAACAATATATGGCTGTAAAAGAAGAATACGCGGGTTGTATCCTTTTTTTTCGACTGGGTGATTTTTATGAGATGTTTCTGGATGATGCCGTTACAGCCTCGCGCGAACTGGAGATCGTTTTGACATCGCGCGAGTCGGGTGCTAACGAACGGATTCCAATGTGCGGGATCCCCTATCATGCAGCTGCCGGATATTTGGCTAAATTATTAAATAAGGGGTATAAAGTAGCTATCTGTGAACAGGTAGAAGATCCCAAGACCGCTAAAGGAATCGTCAAACGTGAAGTAATTCGGGTGATCACTCCCGGGACTATCATTGAAGAGCAGCTTCTCAGTGAAAAGGCCAATAATTATTTGGCTTCTTTTGTTGCCAAAGATAACTTTTGGGGTTTGGCATATGTGGACTTATCAACTGGAGAATTTAAAACCACCCAGATTGCGAAAACCGAAACTCCTTTATTATTAAACGAGCTTACCCGGATTAGGCCAGCCGAATTATATGTTTTAAAAGCAGACCAAGACTCCATTCCCAAATTAAATCAGATTTATGATAATTTAATCACTGTGGGTGAAGTCCAATCATTTTATTATGAATCAGCGTATCGGATTTTGACCGAGCATTTTAAGGTCCAAAGTCTGCGGGCTTATGGCTGTGAAGAATTACCGGCCGCAATCTGCGCGGCGGGCGCTATTTTACAATACCTGCTTGAGACTCAAAAAAATACTTTACTGCATCTTCGGCAGCTCTCGACTTATGAAACGGGCGAGTTTATGGCTCTGGATCCGGCCACCCGGCGTAATTTGGAATTGACTAAAAACATCCGCAGCGGTGAAACCAACGGCAGCCTTTATGGTGTGTTGGATCAGACCGTAACTTCAATGGGTGGAAGGCTACTCCGGGCATGGGTGGAACAACCGTTAACCCAAATAAAACCGATTGTGGCTCGTCAGGCGGCCCTAGGCGAGTTAACTCTTACCTTAGAGACCCGCGAAATACTGCGGGAAAGTTTGCAGAAAACTTACGATCTACAACGGATTTTGAGTAAACTGGCGAGTAATAGCGCTAACGCAAGGGATTTACTGGCTTTAGAACATACTTTGACGGAAATCCCATTGATTAAGGGCACTTTGCAGCAATTCGATTCCGAACGCCTGATCAGCCTTAGAGAAACATTGCAACCCCTGCAATCTTTGCAGCAATTACTTGAATCCGCTGTAAAGGAAGAACCGCCCTTATCCGTTAAAGATGGCGGTATGATTAAAACCACATTCCATCCTGAGTTGGCTCGTTTGATTGATGCCAGTTCTCAGGGGAGACGTTGGGTTGCTGAGTTGGAACAACAAGAGAAAGAACGGACCGGTATCAAGTCATTGAAGGTCGGTTATAACCAGGTTTTCGGTTATTATATCGAAGTCACCAACTCCAATTTAAGCTCGGTACCCCCGGATTATATACGCAAACAAACCCTGGCCAATGGGGAACGTTTCATTAATCAAACCTTAAAAGAGTACGAGGACTTAATTGTCAATGCCCACGAAAAAAGCACTGCGCTTGAGTATCAAATTTTTTGCGAGTTAAGAGAATCCGTATTACGGGAGATCGATCAATTACAAATCAATGCCGGTTCGCTGGCAGAACTTGATGTCCTAGTGGCATTGGCTGAGACTGCCGTACGTTATCATTATGTGCGACCCGAAATGAATAATAACGGCAAGATATTAATTATTGACGGCCGTCATCCAGTGGTCGAACGGGTATTACCCGGCGGTAATTTTGTGCCCAACGATACCTTAATCGATCCCAATGAACATCGGATTCAAATTATTACCGGTCCCAATATGGCGGGTAAATCAACGTATATGCGGCAAGTTGCGTTGAATGTTTTGCTGGCTCATATCGGTAGTTTTATACCGGCTAAATCCGCCGATATTGCGGTAGTTGATCGCATATTTACCCGGGTAGGCGCATCCGATGATTTGGCCACCGGACAAAGCACTTTTATGGTTGAGATGAACGAAGTGGCGTATATTTTAAACCATGCGACCGCCAAATCGCTAGTGATTTTGGATGAAATCGGCCGGGGCACCAGCACATTCGACGGATTAAGCATTGCTTGGGCAGTGGTCGAATTTATTCACAATCCTCAACGAATTGGCTGTAAAACCTTGGTGGCGACTCATTATCATGAATTAACCGAACTTGCTCAGAATAATCCGGGAATTAAAAATTATCATATCGCGGTACAACGGGATGGTGAGGAGATCCGCTTTTTACGCAAAATAATGCCCGGTCAAGCTCCCCAAAGTTATGGTATTGAAGTGGCGCGTTTAGCGGGCCTTCCCGGGGAGATTACCGGTAGAGCCAAAGAAATATTGGCGGCCCTTGAACAAAAAGAGACTGCCAAAGTCGAACCGGTACAGACGCAAGAACAGGAACATGCGGAGCGATTGGCAGAGGATGAGCGCGCGACTCAATTGGCACTTTTCCCGTTGGAAAAAGATCTTATCTTGGATGAAATCAAACATATTGACTTGGTGTCAATCACGCCATTGCAGGCTTTAAATTTTATTTATGACTGGCAGCAAAAAATACATCGTCAAAAGCAGTAGTCCTGCCGATAGATATGTTAGGAAAAGGATTTGTGAGGTGTTTACTACGAATAAAGTACATCGTTTGGATGAGAGCACGGTTACGAAAATAGCAGCCGGTGAAGTAATTGAGCGTCCTGCTTCAGTGGTCAAGGAATTGGTTGAGAACTCAATTGATTCCGGTGCTACCCGTATTGAAATAGAAATAAAAAACGGTGGTCGGCAACTAATCAGAGTGACCGATAACGGCCGGGGTATGGACAAGGAAGATGCGATACTCGCAATTGAAAGACATACCACTAGCAAAATTACGGAACCGGATGATCTCTGGAAAATTAAAACGTTGGGTTTCAGAGGCGAGGCTCTGCCTTCGATCGCTGCTGTTTCAATATTTGAAATGACGTCCAAGACTGCGGGGAGTGAAATTGGAACCTCAGTCGAGGTCCGGGGCGGATTCTTACAAAAGGTCAAAGATATCGGCGCCCCCGATGGCACTACGATTAAAGCCCAAGAATTGTTTTTTAATACACCGGCCCGTTTCAAATATCTGAAGACGATCCCTACAGAGGCCGGCTATATCAGCGAGATTATCGCCCGGATGGCTTTAGGATTTCCGGAAATTAGTTTTCATCTGCAACATGGCGGGTATGAGCTGCTTTTTACTCCCGGTAACGGAAATTTGTATGAAACGGTAGTTGCGATCTTCGGTAAAGATGTGGCCAAAGAGATGATCGAGGTCAATTATGAAGAGCACGGTCTTACGATCACCGGTTATATCGGAAAGCCATCGGTAGCCAGAAACAATCGAAATTATGAGATCTTTTTTGTCAATCGGCGTTTTTTCCATTGTCGGACTTTAAGCGCAGCAGTTGAAAAATCATTTCACACTTTGCTGCCGATTGCCCGTTACCCGTTCGTGATGTTGTTCTTGGAGATAGCTCCCGATTTGGTTGATATTAATGCTCATCCCACCAAAATGGAGGTGCGTTTCTCCAACGATGCGGATCTGTTCAAAGTTACTTATAATTCTATTCGCAAGGCGCTGAAAGATAGTTGTTTATTATCCGAGTGGATTGCTCCGGCAGAAGATTATACCTCAGTAGCTGTTCCTGAGAATCCGGTTAATATAGTTAATACCTTGAAAACGGCCAATCAGGAATCCGCCGTAAACCGTACTGCGCAAACATTGGATATTGCCTACGCGGAACCCGCTTCATCAAACAATGTCGAACAACCAATTTCGGCAATTCATGAGCAACCGGCGCTTGATGCCGATTATCAAACCAATGAGTCATCGGTAAAGCCGACTTTTGTTGATAAAAGTTATTATGTATTCCCGAAGGCAATCTCGAATACATATATCATAGCCCAAGATGAAAAAGGGTTACTCTTTTTGGATCAACATGCGGTCCATGAGAGGATTTTGTATGAACAGTACATGAATAAGTCCAAAGAGTTTTTGGGAACCCAGGCATTATTAATCCCGGAAACGGTTAACCTAAGCTATGCGCAATACAAAGTTATTTCGGATCGCCTATCGGTCTTTAATGATCTGGGATTTGAACTAGAAGCTTTCGGCGGTCAGACCATTATTATCCGGGGAGTGCCTATAACATTGGTAAATATGGATTACCGTCAGATAATTATCGATTTTGCCGATCAGTATATTAATTTTGAGACATTTAAAAACCCGGCCGAACTAAAAGAATCTTTTATTACTACCATGGCATGCCGGACTGCGATTAAAGCCGGGGATAATCTTAATTTATTGGAGATGGAAAGTTTAGTCAGGAATCTATTCCGCTGCGACAATCCTTATACCTGTCCTCACGGCAGGCCAACGGTTTTTCGGATGAATCAAGAGGAGCTGGCTAAAAAATTTCTGAGACGGTAAAAATGAGACCGCTAATCGTAATCTCCGGCCCAACTGCCGTGGGAAAAACCGATTGTGCCATTTGGCTTGCAGAAAAGTTGCATGGTGAAATCGTGTCAGCCGATTCGATGCAGGTTTATAAATATATGGATATCGGCACCGCAAAACCTTCTTTGGAACAACAACAAAGGGTGAAACATCATCTTATTGATATCGTTAATCCCGACCGGGATTTTTCGGTGGCAGATTATCAAGTCTTATTTGACCGAACGGTGGATTCTTTGTTGCGGAGCGAGAAAATACCTGTGGTGACAGGAGGCACCGGTTTATATATCCGGGCTTGCCTTCGTTCCTACGCTTTTACCGATCCGGGCGCTGATCCGGAGATTAGGCGACAGTTACGCGATGAAGCCGCGAATGCCGGCGATATTGATTATCTATACCGGCAATTAAAACAGGTGGATCCGGAGACTGCAGTTAAGATTCATCCTCATGACAGTCATCGTCTCATTCGGGCTTTGGAAGTTTATCGGCGCACCGGTACGCCTTTTTCGAAATTGCAGGCGGAGCAGGAGCAAGAGCAGCAGCAGCAGAAAAGCCCTTCGAAATATCCCGCAATTTTTTTATTTTTAGACCGGGACCGGGATGAATTATACCAAAGGATTGAGGCGCGAGTTGACATCATGCTCCAAATGGGCTTGGTTGAAGAAGTAAAAAGTCTTTTAGAAAAAGGCTATTCTCCGGAATTGAAAGCAATGCAAAGTCTGGGCTATCATCAGATCAGTCAATTTTTAGAAAATCGGATTTCTTTAGCGGAGGCGAAGGCTCAGATCAAACAAAAAACCCGAAATTACGCGAAACGGCAGTTAACTTGGTTTCGCAAAGAACCTGTTGATTTATGGTACCATATTTCTGGTTCAAATGAGGAATTTTTTGGCGAAATATTGAATTATATTGAAGGTAGATTAAAGCAAGATGTCGAATAACATATTGTAACCAACCTGAATTAGTTTGCCAATTAATCATATAATTAAGTAATTAATTAGTTATTTGATTAACTTACCTCTATGGCCTTGACGAAAGCGAAGATATAATTTTCATATTAAACCATTTAAGCGGAGGGAATCTAACATGAACAAGCCGGTGATTAATTTACAGGACGGATTTTTAAACCAAGTACGCAAAGAAGGAATAGCGGTTACTATTTTCCTAATAAATGGTTTTCAAGTGCGGGGCTTAGTTAAAGGATTTGATAACTTTACCATTATATTGGATACTGATGGTAAACAAGAAATGATTTATAAACATGCTGTTTCCACGATTATTCCGGCAAGAGCTCTACCGGATCTGGCACTCGAAAAGAAGGAAGAATTATAAATTTCAGATCTTTTCGAGGCTTTTTAGTCTTTTGAACTGTAAGCCTTTCAAAATCAAGCTCACGGAGCCTGAATACAATGAATTTTACCAAGATGCAAGGCCTTGGCAATGATTATGTTTATATTGATTGCTTCGTCGAAAAGGTTGTCAACCCAGTTGAATTGGCGATTACGATCAGTGATCGCCATTTTGGCGTTGGTAGTGACGGCCTTATTCTTATTTTGCCCTCCGATAAGGCCGAAGCCGATGTTCAAATGAGAATGTTTAATGCCGACGGCAGCGAGTCGCCGATGTGCGGTAATGGCATCCGTTGCGTCGCTAAATACGTCTATGAACATCAAATATGTTGCAATCCCCAAATGTCAATTGATACTTTATCCGGGATCAAACAGCTCCAGCTGACGATCATAGCCGATAAAGTGACCGATGTTCGGGTAGATATGGGAGAACCTGAGTTAAATCCGGAATTAATTCCGATTCAACTTCATTCGGGCATAGCCAAAACAAAGATAGTTGCGGAACCCATCGAAGTGAATAATGATCATCATTATCAGTTTACCGGAGTTTCCATGGGTAATCCGCACTGCGTCATTTTTGTACCGCAAATTACTGATGCCATGGTTTTAAATGATGGTGCGGCTCTTGAACTTTCCGCACTTTTCCCAAATAAGACCAATGTTGAATTCGTAACCATTAATTCTCCAACCGACATTACCATGCGGGTATGGGAAAGAGGTAGTGGAGAGACCCTGGCCTGTGGTACCGGCGCCTGCGCCTCCGTTGTAGCTGCAGTTCTCAATCGATTAACGGAAAATAAAGTGACGGTTCACTTGCGGGGTGGAAATTTATTGGTGGAATGGGACCCTGCCGGTAATCATGTATATATGACCGGGCCTGCAGTTGAAGTGTTTCAAGGAGTATGGTCCCAATCAAAAGCGTAATAAAGGCCAAAGGCCTTTTTTTTACGGTATCTGCTTCATCCGCTTCGCTTATCGGTATTTAATAATATCAAGTATCGTAAAGCCGGCTATTATTATGGATTATTTGAAAGGATGAAACCGGTTGAAGATAGCAATTTTGGGTCCACAAGGAACCTATTCGGAACAAGCCGCCTTGCGTTTTGGTGAACGTTTGAAAGTTCCGGCGGGACAGCTTGAACTGATTTATACCAATGTACATAACTCATTGCGCTTGGTCCAGAACTTGCAGGCTGATTATGCTGTGGTGCCGGTGGAAAATATGATTGACGGTTTAATTGGCGCTACTTTTGATACTCTGATCGAATTTCAGGATTTTGTTAAAGTTTGCGATGAAATTCATCTGCCGCTTTCCCATTGTCTGGCCGGACCTCCCGGCTTTAACTGGTCTAAATTAAGCCGGATTTATTCTCATCCATCGCCGATCAATCAATGCCAAATCCGGCTGAGCGAACTTTTTCCCAAGGCTGAACTGATCCCGATTCTCTCAACCGCAGAGGCTGCGCAAAATGTACTCCGCGATCCTTTAAAAAACTCAGCCGCCATCTGTAACCTCGAGACAGCCAGGGCTCATCAGATGTGTGTATTTCCCGAAACCATTCAGGATTATCCTCACAATGAAACCCGTTTTTTGGTTTGCGCCTTGAAAGACGGTCAGCCTTCCGGTAATGACCGCACCTTGCTGGCGGTGAGACTTGGCGCCAACCGGCCCGGCCAATTGTTTCAAATTGCCAAATCTTTCGCAGACGTCAAGATTGATTTGACTTTTATCCAGTCGCGACCCTATAAAATAAAACCCCAAGAATACGTGCTGATACTTGAATTCATCGGCCATAAGTCAGCTCCTGACGTTGAAAGCGCCTTGAAGAATATTGAGCTTTTGGTACGGGCTTCGGACGGCTGGAAAAAGATCTTAGGCAGTTATCCCAAACGAGAAAGAGAAGAATAAATAAAATGCAGCTAACGAAGGAAACTTTTGATTTATTGGACCGGATTGAAAATGAATTGGAACCCATATTTAAAAAGATCTCCCGTATTGCGTTACAAAATCAGCAGTCGATGTTGGATGCATTTCAAGCGGAGCGCATTGGCACTCATCATTTTCAAACCACGACCGGTTATGGTTACTGTGATTTGGGACGTGATGCTTTGGAACGGGTATTTGCCCGAGTTTTCAAGGCGGAGTCGGCCTTAGTAAGGCAACAATTGGTATCCGGAACCCATGCCATCGCTTGTGCCGTTTTGGGTAACCTCACCCCGCAGGATGAGTTGCTGATCGGTTCCGGGTTCCCCTATGAAACCCTAATGGGAGTACTGGGACTTGATGCCGATAAATTGGAAACGATTAGTGCTACTGCCGGTTTTAAAGTTAGAGTGGTGCCGCTGCTTAGTGATGGTTCAATCAACCTTTCGGCACTAACCGCAGCTATTAATGAACGGACCAAAATGGTACTTTTTCAGCGCTCTTGCGGTTACTCCGAACGACCTTCCTTAAGTTTAGACCGATTAGAACCGGCATTCACCGCCTTAAAGCGTAAAAACCCTACCGCAGCGATCTTTGTAGACAATTGCTATGGCGAGTTTGTTGAAACAAAAGAACCGTTAGAGATAGGCGCGGATTTAATCGCCGGTTCTTTAATAAAAAATCCCGGTGGATGTTTAATTCCCAGCGGCGGCTATATCGTCGGCCGTAAAAGGTTGGTTGAAAAAGCTGCTGAACGTCTCTATGTACCCCGGATCGGGGGCGCCATCGGTCCATCCTTGGTCAATTTACAGCTTTTTTTCCAAGGTTTTTTTGAAGCGCCGCACCGGGTAGGTGAAATGGTTAAAGGCGCCGCACTCGCCGCCAAACTGTTTGAGAGTGTCGGCTTGAAAGTAGCTCCACTACCGGATGCGATTCGTACCGACATTATTCAGAAAATATATTTCAACAAAGCCGATGCCCTGATTGCGTTTTGCCAGGCAGTCCAAAAAAACTCCCCGGTCGAATCCGATGTGTTGCCGATTCCGGCTGAGATGCCGGGCTATGTACATCATGTAATTATGGGGGGCGGTACTTTTATTTCCGGAGCCACCAGCGAATTTTCTGCGGATGCTCCGATTACTCCTCCATATATCGCTTTTTTACAAGGCGGACTTTCTTATACGCAAATCAAACTTAGTCTGGCAGGGATTCTTCAATCATGCTACCAATCGTCCACTCGATAGGGAATATTTTATTTTCCGGGAAGCAGGAAATGAAAGTTGGCGGGGTGAAGTATCTATTAGAATAGAATTACCCTTTTTAATAAAACATGTTTATCGGCTTTTAGGACAAGATTCCCCTAAAAGCCCAATATATCAAAACCATATGGAGTAGGGGTGATTTAAAATTAATATTATAGTTGGTTTTGCCATTAAATTGATTATTGTCGTACCAATAGCAATCTGGCTTTATCGGGACGCCAGAGGACGCGATTATTCATGGCTATTTTGGACCATCATGCCGTTTCTTGGTTTGTTGTCTTCATTGGTGGTCGCCATTATTCTTCCGATAATTATTTTAGCGATTTATCTATTTATTCGTCCGAAAGGCGAACTTACCAAATGTCCTCACTGCAATAAGAATATTCATGATGTGCTTACGATTTGCCCTTTTTGCCGTAAAGAAGCCAAGCGGGAGTGCCTTAATTGCCATGAACCGGTGCCTTGGGAAGCAAACCAATGCCCATTTTGTAAATCGCGGGCGCTAACCGGGAAGAATTAGCTTAAAAGTAAACTTGTAAAAGGGGAGACTGCTTATGGGTCTTCGTCCCCAACGAATTGACAATTTAATTGAATTTTTAGATAAAGTAGAGTCTACGCTTGATGTCTCCGATCTAAACGATAATAAAAAGGTAACTTTAATTGAAGATTTGCGTTTGGAAGTCATTGAAGTTTTAAAAATGGCTTTTCTTGAAGGAGATCGGACAGTTCGACGCAGTGCTGTGTATGGCCTAAGTAAGATCGGACTTGAACAATCTCTGGACTTTTTTATCGATGCCTTAAATGATTCGGATGAGCATGTACGGGGTTGGGCTGCGGAGGCTTTGGGTCGTCTGCATGATACCCGTTCAATTATTCCTTTGATTAAGGCTTTGGCTGATGATAATCATTATGTTTGTTTTAATGTATCGGCGTCGTTAAAACACTTTCAGCCGGACTTTATCATCAATCAGTTAGTTAGGGCTCTCCAAGATTCGGATTATCAGATCCGGCGCCGGGTTTGTAAAATTTTAGGTGAACTCGGCGAACAACGGGTAACGGAAGCGATTATCTCAGCCCTTAAGGATGAAGAACCGGGAGTCCGGTACGAAGCTGCTGAAGCTTTGCGTAAATTAAAAAATCCCGATTCCATTTTGCCTTTAATTTCGGCCTTAAATGATCAGAGTCATGATGTTCGTACTGCCGCCATCATAGCCTTGGGTAATTTTGGCGATGAGCGGGCTATTGAGCCGTTGATTGCGATTTTGATTGAGCAGAAAGACCATCGTCATGCGGCAATCGAATCACTACGGAGCCTTTGCGGCGAAGAAAATTTGGAGCCGCTGTATGATCTGATTCGATCCAGTAAAAACTTGATTACAGAGACTTCCAACAATATCTTGGAGCGAATTTACGCAAAAAGAGTGTAGAAAATGGGCTATGGTGGCTCGCACCAGCCGGATTTGGCTACTTTAGCAACGTTTAGAATTATTTATATGAAAGTTTAAGCCGAAAGTTTAAATAGGGTGATTAGTACCGATGGTGAATACCAATAAAATTCGTGTTTTATTAACCAATGATGACGGCTTTTACGCCGAAGGCCTGCAGACTTTATATACCCATATCAAAGAATTGGCTGAAGTTATAATTGTAGCGCCCGACCAAGAAAGAAGCGCAGTGGGTCACGGTATTACCATGCATCATCCATTACGTGCTAAAGTAGTGGATGAGAATGAAAACGAAAATACTGCCCAATGGATGGTTAATGGGACTCCCGCTGACTGCGTTAAACTCGCTCTTGAACACTTAATAAAAAATAATCCTCCCGATTTAATTATTTCCGGTATTAACCGGGGCCCAAATTTAGGCAGTGATGTTCTATACTCGGGCACAGTTTCCGCAGCTATTGAAGGATCGTTCTATAAAATTCCCAGTTTGGCGACTTCATTGGCAGGGTTTACCAAAATGGATTTCAATCCGGCTGCTGATTTTGTGGCTAAGAATTTGCTTTCATTAAAAGAGTTAGCCACCGATTCAACCCTTAATTTAAATTTCCCGTGCAGCGATAAAAACGATAACTTTGCCGGGTATCGTGGGGTTCGATTTACCAGAATGGGCATTCGGACATATCGCAACGTAATCGAAGAACGAAAAGATCCGCGTGGTCAAATATATTTTTGGATGGCCGGAGAACCGATAAGTTGCAATCAGGAACCGGACACCGACATCCAGGCTGTCGATGAGGGCTACATCTCTGTCACACCTCTGCATAGCGACTTCACCGATTTGAAATTTTTGGATAAATATGGCAACTGTTCCAACAAACTATCAATAATATGAGAGAATAGCCAGATTATTTTGAGCCAAACTAAAATATAATAATTTTGTAATGCTTTGTTAAATATAGGTTTTTCCAAGCAGGATTTTTAAGGTTTGGTGAAGAAATTATTAACTGGTTAGTCAGAATCCTACCTGGTTTTTCAGTAGTCAAAAAAATTTAGGGAGGGATGCTCTTATGATTCAGATTTATCAAGACGATCTTTTACGAGCGTTGAAGAGGTGTAAGGGGATAGCCAAACAGGATTTGCTGCCCAACAATTTCATCCCGCAATCGGATTTCCGAAGAGCACACGCAGAGGCACGCCGTGAAACCTATACCAAACTGATTGATTTGGTAGAAAGTGAAGGCATCCAAGCTGCGTGTGTTTTTGCTTTCTCTACTTATCAAAGTTTACCGGTGTTTTCTCCTGGGGAAACAGTCGATTCGGCAGTCCAAGGTCATGCTCAGGCCCTTGAAATGTTTTTTAATGTCATTGGAATTGCGGGCGAACAAGTCCAAGCATTGCATAATGGGAATTCGGATTTTAGTCAACTCTTGGCGTATACGCCGGAATTTACCGAGGAAATAAGTAGCCAAAGTTTAGTCAATTAATTTAAATAAAAAAACAATCACCAGCCCCGTTAGTTTTCAGGATAATGGGGCTGGTGATTGTACTTTGTTGAAATTTGGTTTTTAATGAAACTTTCGGACTAAGCCGACCACTTTGCCTAAGATTTGCACGTTAGTAGCGATAATCGGTTCATATCGTTCATTCTCCGGCTGGAGGCGAATATGATTTTGTTCTTTATAGAATCGTTTTACGGTAGCTTGATCTTCTAATAAAGCCACTACGATTTCTCCGTTGTTTGCGGTGGCGTCTTTATTAACGATCACCAAATCACCATCGTAGATCCCGGCGTTAATCATACTTTCACCTTTAACCCGCAACATAAATACATCTTCGGTCCGGGCAAAATCTTTGGGTATCGGAAAATAATCCTGGATATTTTGCTCAGCCAAAATGGGTTCTCCAGCAGTAACCGCTCCGACAATCGGCACATTAATCATATCTTTAAATAATTTCTCATGAAAAGTATCGGAACTGCCGTATAGAACTTCGATCGCCCTGGGCTTTGTGGGATCACGCCGTAAATAACCAAGTTGTTCCAGCTTTTCCAGTTGTGCATGTACCGAAGAACTGGAACTTAATCCTACCGCTTCACCAATCTCACGGACAGAAGGAGGATATCCTTTTTTCTCAACTTCTTTTGAAATAAAATCCATGATTTCCTGCTGGCGTTCGGTTAAATCATCCATTAGCACGCCTCCTATCATTCAAACACTCTTATCAGCCATCATTATATCATAAAGAAAAAATTTTTACAAACATTTGTTCGTTTTTTTCTTGACTAGAACAGCTGTTCGTGCTATGATTAATTCATTAGAACAAACGTTTGGCTTAAAGGAGTGATCAAAGGATGAGTGTTTATGTTCAGGGAAGAAGATACCATTGGTCTTATCAAAAGTTTTTTCTTAATTTATTAATTATTCTATTTGTCATTTCATTTTGGATGGTGTATGTTTCCAATGTGGCCAAAGCAACTACTAATAACGACAAAAAGATTATTGAGATAACCGTACACCATGGCGATACACTGTGGTCAATTGCCCGCCTGATAGCTCCGGAGTCCGATCACAGAGTTATTATCAAACAGAATAAAAGCAGTAATCAGATCGCCAGTAGT
>DNPP01000362.1 GCA_003501365.1 Bacillota bacterium | reverse complement strand
CTGGGGCAAACGCTTTTGTAAGCCGGTCTGATAATTTTCCCCGCATTGACCAGTTCTTCAATGCGATGGGCGCTCCAGCCTACAATTCGGGAAATGGCAAAGAGGGGTGTGTAGATTTCCGATGGAATATCGAGCATCCGGTATACAAAGCCCGAATAGAAATCCACATTCGCACTGACGCCTTTATACATCTTACGGACCTCTCCGATAACTTCCGGCGCCAATTTTTCAACTTTGGTATAAAGATGATACTCATCCTCCAGCCCTTTTTCCTTGGCAAGACGGGCGGCGTACTCCCGTAAAATAATGGCCCGTGGGTCGGAAATGGAATAAACGGCGTGGCCGATGCCATAAATGAGGCCGGAGCGGTCAAAAGCTTCTTTAGCCAGGATTTTTGAGAGATAGTCTTCGATTTCGCGTTCATCAGTCCAATTTTTTACTTGCTCTTTCAGATCTTCAAACATCTGCATGACCTTGATGTTGGCTCCGCCATGCCGCGGTCCTTTGAGAGAGCCAAGAGCCGCAGCCATCACTGAGTAGGTATCGGTTCCGGATGAGGTTACCACATGGGTTACAAAGGAAGAATTATTACCACCGCCATGCTCCGCATGAAGCACCAGTGCCAGATCGAGCAAAGCGGCTTCCAGTTTGGTGTAACCACTGTCCGGTCGGAGCATGTGAAGGATATTTTCGGCAGTGGAGAGCTCCGGCTGCGGGCTATGAATGAACAGGCTGTTGTTGCCATGGTAATGGGAGAAAGCCTGATAACCATAGACTGCGATAGCCGGGAAAACGGCGGTCAACCGGATGCATTGTTTCAAGACATTTGAAATGGATATATCGTCTGCGTTGTCGTCAAAGCTATACAAGGAGAGTACGCTGCGGGCTAGTACATTCATCATGTCTTTACTGGGGGCCTTTAAGATAATATCACGAGCAAAATCATCCGGCAGCTTGCGATACTGAGCTAGTAATTGCTCAAAATCCGTTAACTGGCTTTGAGTGGGAAGAGTACCAAAAAGTAGTAAATAACAGGTTTCTTCAAATCCAAAGCGGCCCTCGGTCATAAAACCGTTTACGATATGAGCGATATCGATGCCGCGATACATTAATTGTCCCGGAACGGGGACCATTTCGTTTTCATCCATGATATAGGAATGGACTTCGCCGATTTCAGTCAGGCCGGCCAGGACCCCGCGGCCGCTGATATCGCGTAGCCCCCGTTTTACTTCGTATTTGCTAAATAACTCGGGATTGATATAACTGCTTTTCTCGGCCAAAGCGCACAGCTCGGTAAGTTTATTGGTTTCGAAATCAGTGTTTTTTTGGGAGCTCACGTTTTACGACCTCCTTTTTTCTATCATTTGAATTGGATGCTTATTCATTTTTAGAGTTAGGTTATCCTGCCAAAAGGAATTTGTATTTTTTGACAAGACTTTTTTAGCTGAGTTTTATCATACTTGACAATTGCAATATAATTTTTTGGAATTCACCATGTCAATAAATATCGCCGTTAACCAAGGGTCAAACTGTTTTCCCGAAAACGCTTTAAGTATATCGAGCGCTTCCTTCGATGACAAAGCATTACGGTACACCCTATTACTGGTTATCGCATCATAGGCATCGGCTATCGCCACAATCCTGCTTTCGATAGGAATTGCCTCTCTTTTAATTCCCAAAGGGTACCCTTTTCCGTTCCACCATTCGTGATGTTTAAGAATAAAATCGGCAATATGACTGATATCATTGGCCGATCTGGCGATGCGGTAGCCTATCTCGCAATGTGACTGCATAACAGTTCTTTCGCTCTCTGTGAGCGGTCCTTCTTTAAATAAAATATGGTCCGGAATGCCCACTTTGCCGATATCGTGAAATTTACCCAGCAGCCATATATCGGATATTTGGCATTCCGATAATCCAACAATAGTCGCCAAATCGACTCCTAGTTTCCCCACCCTTTCAGTGTGACCCTCGGTTATATAATCTCTGGCTTGTAAAGCCTTGAGCAGTGTCCCCAATATTGCGCTCCTGGCACTTTGCCCATGATGAAGCTTTTGGCGATACATTTTGTTATCAGCTTCTTGAAATATTTCATTGATATTTTGGTCGCCTGTCCGCAAACTGTAACCCACGGAAAGGCTGAGATTGTTGCAGGGATTTTTTAGGTTGTATTCAGCCAGAGACTTATGAATGTTGGCACAAGTTTCTTCCATTAAGGCCTGCGATCCGTCCGGTAATAGTATCACAAATTCGTCACCGCCTATACGGGCCGCGAAATCAATTTCCCGGCAGGACATTTTAATAATGGCGGCGGCTTGATTAATTAATTCATCGCCTTTTATATGTCCGAAGGTATCGTTAATAAATTTAAGCCCGTCGATATCGCAAACGATAACTCCGACAGGCTGAATACTCATGCTCAAGTGAATTATTTCCTGCTCAAAATAGGTTCGGTTGTACAATTGAGTCAAACAATCGTATTTCAGCAGTTCTTCAAATTTGCGACGCTCGGTGATATCGATAAAACTTTCAATTAGATACTCCACTCCATTTAAAAGGATCGGTACTACGGTTTTAATTACCGGAATTCGCTTGCCACTGGAGTCAATCAAAATGCGCTCAGCATTATCTACGTTTTGCCCCAAATCGGTGATGGGGCATTTTCCTCTTTCCGCCGGACAAACATAGTCGTGGCATATTTTACCAATAATTTGTTCCCTACCATGACCGATGATTTTAGTTGCTGCGTCATTGGCATAGGAGATACAGTGCGTTTGACTATTTACGACTAATATGCCAAAACCAATTGCCTCCAGCAGGTTTCCTTCCAGACACCCGCTATTGACCGTGGCTGGATTAAAATCTGTTTTAAGGCTAAATTGGAATTCTTGCTCAGTCGGTAATTGCATTAATTTTGTCATCGGCTAACCTCCCAAAGAGTTTTTTGACAGTAACTTTCATATCAGCAAGTTCTTGACCAATGCAAGTAGTAGCCTAAATTAAAATTGGTATTTAATGTCGAGAAGGCTCCTTAATTACCGAGAGACTTTCGGGCTTTTATGTCAAAATCCGTTACAATTAAATCAAAAGCGCCCTGTAAACAGGACGCTTTTGATTTATAATGATGTATTACACGATGATGTTTCATTTAGATACCCCATAAGCCGAGATAATTAATTTGTTCATTTTCTCTAAATTGGCAATAACTTATTATACTATATTGAATATTTTCGATAATTCAATTAAAATTCCTCTAATTTGGTAATAAATTATCCGGGTTAAAGTTTGTAACACCGGAAACTTATGCTTGCAGCACTGCCTGAGAGGGGATTTCGCTGGTTGCTCAAAATTAATTGGGGTACTGAAAGAGGCAGTCATCGCCGATAACCGAAACATACAGATTAAGCATTTCGGCCTCGGCGGAATTGATTTATATAGTGTATAGTAATAGCAAAGGAAAAGGGAAAAAGAAGTTTTATTAATTAACTCAAGGTGATAAAATAGTATTAAAATACATCTGGCATAAATGTATTCATGTCTTTAAAAATAATCACAAGGTTTTATCTTTATATACTGGATATACTGGTCTTGAGTCAATGGAGGCAAAAAGATGAGCAATGAAGAAGAAGAAATGATTTGTTGTGTATGTGACAAAAAAATCGGTGAAGAAAAATGGAATGCTTGTGATCTGGGTTTTACTTGTGAAGCTTGTAGTTCGAAGTGCCCTCCCAAATGTCATCCCCCTTGCCCGCAAAAGAAATAATCGTCTCACCCCTTTTTCCCCTATCATAAAGATGAGGGTTTTTTGCTCTTTTCGGTGCCTCTGTGGCCAACTAAATTAGCCACAGACAGAGTTCACAGGGATGGGTATTAATTTTCGTCTTTTCAATGGTCCTGTCTATCTGGGGTGGATGACTGATGACTAGCTTAATTAAGAATGATTGATTGAAAAATGGGCCTTTAGACTTGAAAGGAGAGAAATATATGATGGTCAAAACATATTTCAACCCGGGTTGCGCCTTACGTATCTATAAGCCGGCAATCGAAAGGAAAATTTTAGAGTTTTTGAATCGGAACTACGGGGAGGTTGCACTGCACCAAATATGCTGCCGCCATGAACCGCGGCTGGAGGCGGGTTCGTTAATTATCAATGTCTGCGCCGGTTGTGACAGGCGTTTTAGGAGTTTATACGAAGGTATTTCAACCATTTCTCTATGGGAGGTGCTCGATGGATTGGACACATTTCAGTATCCCGACTATCAAGGCTTAACGATGTCGATACACGACCCCTGTCCGGTGCGTGAAAAGCCGCAAGTGCATCAGGCGGTAAGAAATTTGCTGAAAAAAATGAACATCGATGTTATCGAAACCAAGTTTTGCGGTACCCGTTCCATATGCTGCGGCGATGATTTTTATACCAAGCTCCCACTGGAAACGGTTCACCAAAAAATGAAAGAGCGGGCGAATGCGATGCCTTGCGAGGATGTTTGCGTATATTGCGTTTCCTGTATCAAGTCAATGGTTATCGGCGGCAAAACGCCGCGACATTTGATTGACCTTTTAATGGGCGAAACAACCGAGCCGCAGGTATATGATACAGTAGAGTGGCATGGCCAATTGCAGGACTACATTGATCGACATTAAGAATAGATCATGACGACGATCGAAAAGGGAAAGCTGTAATGGAAAACAAAGAGGCTCACTTTTGACCTTGAATCTTTATGGAACATTCCACAGGG
>DNPP01000449.1 GCA_003501365.1 Bacillota bacterium | reverse complement strand
GCATGAATTACAATATCGGCGGCTGTTAAATTGATCCCTACGCCACCCGCTTTCAGACTAATTAGAAAGACCGGGATCTCCGGGGTATTGTTGAAACAATTAATCCGTTCCATCCGGTCGGAAGTAGAGCCATCCAGGTATACATAACTTATCCCGCTTTCTGCTATTTTAGTGCGGATTAGTTTTAACATTCTCACAAACTGGCTGAAAACCACTACTTTATGGCCACCATCGATTGCTTCATCGATGATTTCCAGTAAAGCGTCAATTTTACCGGAATCAGCGTTAGTACTAATTTCCGGAAGGGCCAAGCTAGGATGATCGCATAACTGACGGAGTTTAGTCAGAGCGGATAATACGGTAAGCTTTGATTTTTCGAAACCCAAATTGGAGACCGAGTTTAATATTTCCTGTTTTACCTGCTTTAGTATGGTCCGGTAAACATCCTCCTGCAACTGGGACATTAATATATTCCGGATCGTAATGATCTTAGGCGGCAATTCGGGCAATACCGCAGCCTTTTCCCGCCGCAACAAAAACGGAGTTATTTTTTGCCTTAAAACAGTGAGTACCGTTTGGTCACCGGATTTCTTCAGCGGTTCAACATATTTTGCCTGAAATTGATCCTGCTCTTCAAGGTATCCCGGCATTAAAAAATCGAACAGCGACCATAAATCTTCCAAACGATTTTCGACCGGAGTACCGGTCAGCACCAGCCGGAAACCAGCTTGTACTCTCTTGCAGTCCTTGGCCCGCTGAGTTTGGGGGTTTTTAATGTGATGAGCCTCATCCAGGACACAATAAGCAAAAGGATAATCCTGGAGGGCTTCAATATCGTTCACGATGATATCATAAGTGGTAATGATTATATCCTGGTCGCTAAAGGAAGAGCGAAGCGTTTTTCGGCTATCCGGTGCACCGTGATAAACCAGAAAAGATGTTCCGGGATAAAACTTTTCGATCTCCGCCGCCCAGTTATAGATCAAACTGCGCGGGCAGACTATCAATGACGGTCTTCCTTTTGGTAAACTTTTGATCAAGGTTAGCACCTGGATGGTCTTCCCCAATCCCATATCATCCGCTAAAATGCCGCCCAGATGGTATTGATGTAAAAAGCGTAACCAGTAGTAACCTTCCCGTTGATAAGGACGCAATTCGCCCCGTAGATTCTCCGGTACCGGCCAGGTTTCGATTAGCCGGGCACGGGAAATATCTGCAGCAAACCGGTCGTATATCGTATTACCCTGAACGGTAATTCCGTGTTCCTGCAATAATTGCTGCAAGAAAGCCAAATTGTAACATGGGTCTTTATGCGGGCCGGGTTTATTGATACTATGGACGAAGGTATTTTCCATTAAGGTCATTTTAGTTAAATCTTCAACAAAGAACCATCGATTACCGGCTTGAATGTAATTTCCATCTGCAGTCCGGTGCAGCATGGACATAATTTGCTGGTGAGTGTAAGTCTCACCACCCAGGTTATAATAAATTTCAAAGTCGAACCAGTCAATGTTATCTTCAATAGCTAGTTTTACACAGGGTTCCAGTTTTACTGGAACCATTTTAAACTCCACAAAACTGGTATCAGCGATTACCTGCCACTCTTCCGGCAGTTGCCCCAAGCCATTAAGCATGAATTTTAATAACGGCCCCTGTTCCTGAATAATCCAGTCTCCGGCGGAAAATTCAAATTTATTTTTTTGTAGTAAATGGAGTAATTCCTTTAAAGGTTGACGGTTAACGGTTAACCACTGTTGGGGATCCGTGGTTGAACGTATATAGGCGGATTCTTCACCCAGCAGTTTTTGACAATTATGGCCTTGATAAACTTGCCCGCGTAATTTGATCACGGGCTGACACCGGATCCGGTTTGGGTTTTGTTCGTAGCTAAAGTTCAAACTGATCTCCGGTTGGTCCAGGAGGAGCTGTTGGGATTGAAAATCCGAAGCCAATTCCAAACGCATTTTTTTATCTAATTGAGGCAGGATTGAAAAAAGGACTTCGCCGAGTTGTTCCGGGGCAATGATCAGCTGCTGCGGCAGCTTTTCCAAACCGGAGGTATCAATGATATGAAGGGTATCCTGACAAAATACATAGTTTAATTGTTGATTCAAGAAACCGCTCAATTCAAATTCACTTAGATCATAGGTGAATTCCAAACGAGTCTCATTGCCACCCACATAAACCCGGGGTTTGAAAGTTTCTCCCAATAGTAAAGGCCGACCACTATCGTGGGAAAGTGCCCGGTCATTTTGAATTAAGGTGACAATGAATTGCAAATTCTCTTCGGATTTAGGTAAAAGAATGGTTTTGAGATGGGTGTTTTTACCGGAAAGATGATTCTCCAGAAAGCAGATCACCAAATGATCAAAACCGCCTAAACTGCTTAATAATTGCCCTCGTTTTTGGACGCTGTAATTAATATCGCCCAGGCAGGCCACCAATTGTTCGATAAAGACTTCCTCGCGTCCGGGGCAGATAAAAGTAATTTGAAAATGTTCGGTTTGATTATTAAGCCCGCAGATTTCATAGCAGAGTTCAGCTCTTTCGACTGCAGCGATCGCCGCTTTCAATTGTTCGATACCTTCCGGTCGAACCGGTTTAATCACCCCGGGATTTAGTTTGGGCAGATCGTCGGCTAAAAACTTATAAATCACAGCCGTTATGTGTTCGCAGAGTCGATTATCGCCAAAAGCGCATGCGCAGAAATAATCGGTTTTAAACTGGCCGTTGTTTAGATCCAGATTTACACTGACGCCGTATGTTCCGGTAGCTTTAACGATGGCTTTAATCTGGTAGCGGTTATTTCCTTGCTTGGCATAAGAATAAGGTTTAATATTGCCGGACTGATAATAGGAGAGTGCTTTTTCAAAAACAACTTCTCCGGCATCCGATTTCAGTTTTTCCAGTAACATCATGGTCTCCGCTTCATTACTATCTAAAGTCAAAGGTCAAAATAATGGCGAAAAGTATCGTCCTCTTTTGAGATTTAATTTTTACGCAGTCGTTTTTTCGACATACAATATTCGATTTTTTTAGCTTAAATCCTGTTTAACCTGTGGTAATTCGAACCAAAATTCAACGCCATCCGTGCGATTGTCAGCGCCAAACCGACCTTGATGCTGTTCGAGAATAGCCCGGACGATCGATAGTCCTAAACCGCTACCGCCATTGGCCCTAGTCCTAGCCTTATCAACTTTATAAAAGCTAAACCAAATTTTTTCAAGGGCTGCTTTAGGAATCGAATTGCCTGAGTTAAAAACTATCAATTTTACCCTGCTGTTTTGCACCGTAACACCGACCTTTAATAGCTTATTGCCGTTGATATGGGCTAAAGCATTATTGATATAATTGACCAGTACTTGTTCGATCCGGTAGATGTCGGCATCAACAAAGGCGTTGGAATTTTTTTCAAATTCCAGACAAATTCCTTTATCTTTCAGAATTAGCTGGTATTTCTCTAAGACCGCTTCGGTCAACTGTGCCAGATCAAAAACCTCCTTGTCCAGCTGCAAATAACCGGAATCGATCTCCGATAAATCCAATAAATTTCGAACCAATTTATTCATTTTGGTAATCTCATCCATAATGACGTCACAATAAAAGTTTTTATCGGATTCATTCTCGATGATATTGAGTTTTAGGCCTTCGGAATAACCTTGGATTAAGGCGATGGGAGTCTTTAGTTCATGGGATACATTGGAAATAAACTCCTTGCGTGTTTCATCAATTTGTTTTTGCCGTTCATTCTCCAATTGTAACTTCTGATTGGCCAGTTGAAGCTCGCCGATGGATTTTCCCAGCTGCTCGGAGAGAGAGTTAATGCTGCGACCCAACTCTCCGATCTCATCCTGGGTCTTGACAGGGTAGCTGCGGGTAAAGTCAAGCTTCACCATATTTTGAGCTAATTTATTCAACTCAAGAATCGGTTGGGTAAATTTTTTGGAATATAGTAAAGAAAAAAGGCCTCCGATAATCATGGTGAGAATCCCGGTCAAAAGGAAAAAGCGGTTGGATATGGCTACGCTTTCCCTAATTTCCGGTAACGGGGTTCCCATCCATAAATGTTCGCCATTATGCAAGGTGGCGGTAAAATTCAGAAATTGAATGTTGCGATGGCGATAGCGACCTCGCGGTCGATCTACAAAATAAGTTGGTTTTGACCAATCGGTGGTTTGGAAAACAGGCCCAGGTAAATTAGGCCGTTTTGACGGCAACGGTTCACGAGGTAATCCCGGCGGCCGCGGAAAAAAGGCGCATTTAATCACATAATTCCGGTCGAGAATCACAATATTGGTCCCGGTGATATGTACCAGTTTTTCAAAACGGGGTTGGACTTGATAAGGATTACCATTGTATACCTTGTCGATATATAGAAATTCCTTATACAAAGCCCGGCCTTTCTGAAAAATATGAAATTTATCAAGTAAGTTCAAGTTTAGGAATAAAGAAAAAAGCACAAAAAAAATAATTAATAAACTGATTCCCCAAAAAAGTTTGGTTCTAATCGAGTTTTTCATCATTTTTCACCTCAAAGCGGTAGCCAAATCCGCGTACAGTCTGAATGTATTCTCCTTTTTCCCCTAGTTTTAGACGCAGTTTTTTGATATGAGTATCAACAGTGCGACTGTCGCCGAAATAATCATAGTTCCAAACCGCATTTAAAATTTGGTCTCGACTTAAGGCCACTCCATGATTCTCGACAATATAGAGTAATAATTCATACTCCTTGGGGCTTAAATCAACCAGGTGTCCGCTTACTGAAACATAGTGAGCATTTTTGTTGATGAC
This sequence comes from Bacillota bacterium, assembly GCA_003501365.1. Classification (GTDB taxonomy): domain Bacteria; phylum Bacillota; class UBA4882; order UBA8346; family UBA8346; genus UBA8346. The sequence goes on along the minus strand of DNPP01000449.1, from coordinate 2,637 downwards.
TAATCCATTAAGGTCAATGCTGGCTTTAGATTTACCATTTTCTTCAACCAGTCTTAGCAGAGCCTGGACTCTGGCCACTAGGACACTGGGACTAAACGGTTTGGTAACATATTCATTCGCCCCCAAGTCGAATCCGAATAGTTGATCGGACTCTTCACCCCGGGCCGTAAGCATGATAATAGGGATCATTGAGGTTTTGCGAATCTCCCGGCATACTGTCCAGCCATCCAGGACGGGCATCATCACATCGAGGATCACTAGATCAATTGCGGGATTGTCTTTCAAAACATCCAGGGCTTGCTTGCCGTCCTCCGCTTCCACGATATAGAAATCAGCCTTTTTAAGGAAGTCACCCACTAGTTTTCGCATCCGATCTTCGTCATCAGCGATCAATATTGTTTTGCTATTTCCCATATGTTTTCACCCCTTACGTGCGATGAGCCGATTTATTCATGGCGTAAAGCTTCAATTGGATGCAAACCCGCCGCCTTATATGCCGGGTAACCTCCAAAGAACAGACCGACCAGGATTGAAAAACCAAACGAAATTAAAATGGAAGCCGGAGAAACCACCGCCGGCCAACCCGAAAATTTGGAAATGAGCACAGCGAATCCCCATCCTAACGAAATCCCGATAAAACCTCCGATCAAACTTAACGCGACAGCTTCAATTAAAAAAAGACTCAATATCTCGGATTTCTGGGCGCCAATGGCCTTGCGAATGCCAATCTCTTTGATGCGCTCGGTTACCGAGACCAGCATGATATTCATAATCCCAATACCGCCGACCAGCAACGAAACTGCAGCGATACCCGCCAGTAACAAGGTAAAAGTTTTGGTAGTCTCCTGGACAGTCGACAAAATCTCGGCTTGATTACGCACCGTATATTTGTTGGAATCTTTGAACTTTTCCAGTAAAGCGGCATTGATATCATTATAAACGGCATCCACGTTAGAGGGCTCATCGGCCTGGACATAAAAGGTACTTACATTTTGATTGCCGAAGATGCGTTGTTGTGCGGTAGTGAAAGGAACCATTACTAAATTGTCGCTGTTGGTAAAGCCGCTTTGACCTTTTTCTTTAAGAATCCCGATAATTTGAAAACGGACCACTCCTACATTGATATCCTGACCCAACGGATCCGTGCCGGGAAAAAGCTGCTGGGCGACATAAGAACCGATAACCGCCACCCGCCTTCGCCTGCTGACTTCGGACTCATCAAAAGCTCGGCCCTCATCGACCTGATAATTACGCATTTGGAAATAAGGGATGGTACATCCGATAATCGAGCTGTCCATACTGGTGGCGCCTACCCGCAGCATCAGATTGCCTCTGGCTTCCGGCGCTATCAACGCAATATGTAAAGAAGAATCCTGAATAGTGGGCAATAAATCATTGGTCAAAGGTTGGCCACCGCCAAAAGAGCCGCCGCTGCGGCCATGACCGCCTGAACCGGGAAAAACCATCACCAGATTGGAACCCATGGCTGTAATATTACTGGTGATCTTCTGCTGAGCGCCCTGGCCCAGTGCTACCATATCAATAACTGCGGCTACTCCAATGATTACACCCAACATGGTTAAAAAGGAGCGGATCTTATTGGATGATAAATTTTTTACAGCCATCAGCATATTTTCTGAACCCTTCATGCCGGCACCCCTTTCTCGATGATTGTCTGCCGGATGAGTTCATTAGCCACAATTTTACCGTCGAAAAAACGCAATATCCTTTGGGTAAAGTTGGCGATATCATTTTCATGAGTAACCAGTACGATGGTCATTCCCTTTTGATGCAGTTCCTGGAATATGGCCATGATTTCCACACTGGATTTGGAATCCAGGTTTCCGGTGGGCTCGTCGGCCAACAGTAGCTTGGGACTGTTCACTAAAGCACGGGCAATGGCGACTCTTTGTTGCTGCCCGCCGGATAACTCACGCGGTTTGTGGTGCACCCTTTTTTCGAGTCCCATTTTGGTTAAGGCTTCCATAGCCAAATTGTGACGTTCGGTAGCAGGGACTCCGGCGTAAATCAGGGGTAGTTCCACGTTTTGAACCGCGGATAGATTAGCCAACAAGTTAAAGGATTGAAAAACAAAGCCGATTTTCCGGTTGCGAAGAATAGCTTGTTCATATTCATCTAATTGGGCCACTTCCCGACCGTCAAATCGGTAAGATCCGGAGCTGGGTTGATCCAAGCAACCGATAATATTCATGATGGTGGACTTCCCCGAACCGGACGGTCCCATGATTGCCAGCATTTCACCCTCATTTACGATAAAAGAGACATCATTTAAAGCCCGTACTTCGGTATCACCCATTTGATAAATTTTGGATATATTTTGAATGTCGATCATCCGATTACACCTCACATCGGCGGCATGCCGCCCATTCTGATTCTACCGCTATTTCTCGTATTGTTGGACTCGTTATTCTTAACTTGGGTTTTAGGAACGGCTACTTTATCGCCTTCAGACAGCCCGGAAACGACTTCAACATATTTTTCAGAGGTAAAGCCCAATTGCACTTTTTTTGCAATATACTTGCCTTGTTTCACGACTTTGACCATGCTTTGTCCATTGATTTGAGTTACCGCCCGCAAAGGTATGGCAAGTACATTAGGATGGGCATTCACCATAAT
>DNPP01000149.1 GCA_003501365.1 Bacillota bacterium | reverse complement strand
TCACTCTCACCTTGCCTCTGATTCACGCTAATAAGCCGCGCCCAATCAACCGTCTTTCACCTGCACCAAGTCTTTCATACCCAAAAGATGCCTTTATCAAACAGGATTTTTCTACCGACCAATTTGATAATGATAGGAGTTTACCTGCTGAAAAATCCTGGTTTCCATCCATTCACTCATCGTTAGTATATTTTATTAATTAAAACTGTATTTGACGCTTGCCCGTGCCAAGCTATTTCTTGGGACAATTTTCCTTCCTGCCTTTGGCAAAATTAGCCTCCTAAGTTTGGGCTTTTTGTTTTTCACCCTGAACCAATCTCTTGGCAGGGTTACGTGGAAAAATCTAGAATCATTGATCCTGGGTTTATTTTCATACTATCTATAACAATAAATTTACGATGGAGACTTTATCATGGTTAAATTGGTGTTATTACGGCATGGAGAGAGCTTGTGGAATCAAGAAAACCGCTTTACGGGTTGGACCGATGTTGGTCTTTCGGATCAGGGCATTCTTGAAGCCCATCAAGCCGGGAAGATTTTAAAGCAAGAAGGCTATTGCTTTGATATGGCATTTACCTCTCTTTTAAAAAGAGCGATCCGAACTTTGTGGATTGTGCTGGAAGAGACCGAACAGACTTGGATTCCCGAATTTAAATCCTGGCGATTGAATGAGCGGCATTACGGCGCCTTGCAAGGCTTAAATAAAGCCGAGACGGTCGCCAAGTACGGCGAGGAACAAGTTCATATTTGGCGCCGTAGTTATGATATCTTGCCGCCGCTGTTAACCAAAGACGACCCGCGTTTTCCGGGTCATGAGGCTAAATATCAAAAAATGAACCAGGCCGAGCTGCCTTTAGCCGAAAGCTTAAAAGATACTGTTGCCCGCTTTCTCCCTTACTGGGAACGGGAGATTGCGCCGCAGATTGTAGCCGGAAAGAAAGTGCTGATCGCCGCCCACGGCAATAGTTTACGGGCCTTGGTCATGCACCTGGATCAGATCTCCGACCAAAAAATCGCCGAATTAAACATTCCCACCGGCATACCGCTGGTTTATGAATTGGATGAATATTTGAAACCACTAAGACATTACTATTTGGGAAACCAAGAGAAGATCAACAAGGCGATTAATGCTGTGGTCAGCCAGGGGAAAGGTGGGAAGAGTTAAAGGGAATGTAAAAGATAAGCTGGAAACTGCCCAAAATTTGTTAGCGATGGGTAGAATGGCCTATATTTTTGCCACAGAGGCACAGAGGGCACAGAGAAACCATTTTTTATTTCATTTCTTTAATCAGATATATTGCTATATAGGATGAAATAAGTAGTTTGAATGCCTAACTGCGACTCACACCTGAAATCTATTTTGCTATCTTGGAGATTCACTTTTTGGAATTACCGAAGTTCCGAAAAGCGAGACCCGCTCTAAGTAAACCCTTAGATCGCTGGTTAATTTTCATTGAAGATTTACCGAAGGAGGTACGAAAAATGGTAATCAATAATGATCCTGCTATCGCCAAAGCTGAGGAATTATTAGAACGCCTGGGAAGCCTGGACGAAGTAAAACGGTACTACGAAGCGCACGAAATGGCGATTCATGATGAAGTAACCCGGATTACCGGGGCTAAAGCCGAGGTTTTACATGAAACCGCATTAAAAATGCTTTCTAAACAAATGCCGGAAGAGCTAATCATTGAGATTACCGGGATTTCCGTGGAAGAGTTAAGAAAGCTTAAAACCGAAGACTTAAAGCAATGAAGTTTTAAAAACTCCAGCACTCAACCCATATCCTTCGCCTCTTTAAGGACGCACTTTCTTCCCTGGGGAGAAACGAACTGTGAATCCGTATATAGATAGAGGGTTGGCCCAAATTCAAGAATTTGGTAAGTAATCACGCTGGATATATCTTAAACATGCATGCATAGAGGTAGTGACCATTAGAACCTGCTCCCAAGCAGCTAATCTTCTTCCATGTCAGCAATTTCATGAAACTCATGAAGCTTTTGACAAAGTAATTTTTTATCAATCAGTTTTAGAGTATATTCGGCAACCATTGCCGGTGAAAGATTGCGGCTCATTGCGTACTCTACTACCTCATCCTCTTTGTTGGCGCATAGAATTACCCCTACGCTCGGATTCTCATTTGCTTTTTTCACATCCCGATCCAGGGCTTCCAGATAAAAATTCATTTTGCCGAGATACTCCGGGGCAAAAGCGTTTATTTTCAATTCAAAAGCCACCAGGCAGGATAATCCCCGATGATAAAAAAGCAAATCGATATAAAAATCCTGATTACCGACTTGCACCCGGTATTCTTCACCAACCAAAGTAAAGTCTTTTCCGATTTCCAGGATAAAGTTTTTTAAATTACGGATGATAGCTTTTCGCAAATCATTTTCCGACACCGTTTCCGGTAAATTTAAAAACTCCAGTACATAGGTGTCTAAAAAAGTATTTCCAGTCTTTTGGTTAAATTCTTGGAGCGCCGGAGAGATCTTTTGAGCGGACAGCATATACCGTTCAAAATACGCGCTGCTGATCTGGCGTTCAAGCTCACGTTTGCTATAACGCTCTTTAATGCAAAGATCAATATAAAATTCTTTTTCTTCAATCGACTTCGTTTTGGATAAAATAATCAAATGATTCGACCAGCTAATTTGTGTCACCAGTGGCGACACAAATTCATTATCCCGATAAGTCTCATAAAACTGCTTCATACGGTACAAACCACGCCGGTTAAAACCTTTTATTTGAGGGTAATTCGATCTAATAAACTCGGCCAATTGATCGACGATCGCCTCTCCCCATTCGGCGGAAGCTGATTTTTGGCTGATATATTGGCCTACTTTCCAATAAAGCGTAATCAATTCTTGGTTGACTTTTTTCAGGGCATTATTCCGGGCATCCTCGATCAATTGTACGATTTCGCCAAAGTTTTTCATTGACACCGCGTCCCCCCACCGAATGCCGTATTATCCATTATTCACTTTAACCAAACAACTAATTCCGTCATCCTTCTAAACCATCAACTATAATTTGCTAGCCAGACTATTTAGCAACCTAGTAATCTGCCATTTGATTACTCCCAATTAAATGTTATTCGTAGATCTTCCTTTTTACCCTTTTCTCGTTTCCCTTATGTATATCCTTTTTCTCTTTTAACCTTATGACAATCCTTTTTCTTTCAAACTCACATAACTTCGCTCTCCCGTTATCACATGATCCAACAGTTTTAACTTTTTATCAGCCCTTTTCTCATTTCCCTTTTAATTTTATATCCAACACTTCCAGCATCATCAGCGCGCCGAGCTTAAAACCATATTCAAAGGATGCGTAAGCTTCCATCACGCTTATATTGCAATCCACATCCAAAAGCTCCTCCACCGTTTGATTATCTTCCGCCGACAGTTTGGTTTCCAATATTTTCACGAGGTCGGATTTTTTCTCGTTTACGGAGTGGAATTCCGGATCTTGAGGGATGATTTGTTCCAAGGGGTATAGGTGGCCGAGGTATAATTGTTCCAGAAAGGATTTCATGGGACAGGCCTTCTTTCTATCGATAATATTTTTCATTTGATATGTAATGATAGCCGAATTTAACTTCCCGGCTTCATGGAGTCTGCGCTGGAGTTTTTTTTATGTAACAAATGAACGCCGATTCTGATGGTCCACGGATTTCGCCGGCTGAGTTCCTTTCTGAGACGGCCAGAAAGATGTCATATGGTTT
>DNPP01000148.1:4966-13922 GCA_003501365.1 Bacillota bacterium | reverse complement strand
TAAATAACATACCAGGAACCAAAGATCCGCCGGGAACCCATGAGTTCCCGGACTCTCCTTCATATCTCCTCGCTTCCGTGCTCGGAGTCGGAGTTTTTGATTGGACTGACGCTGCCGTCCGTGGCAGCCTCTTTTGAGTTGTTCTGTGTGCCGACGGCTAAAAATGTCCTATTTTAAAGCCGCGCCGCCGCCATCCTAGCGGCGGGTGCAGGTTCAGACATTACTACTGTGCTTGGGGAATTCTTCATTATCATCATGTGTTATGAATATTTTTTATCTGGCATTGGATGGTTGAATTTTTGCCGAAGTCCGTTTCCCAGGTTGGAGGAGGGTTTTTAAAAACCGGTTTGATAGTTTGAGATTGGTTCCGGGTTATACTTTTTAAAAAAAAGGAAGTGGCGGATTGTTTATATAGAAATATGATTTATTCTATGGTTTTTAAAGGGATGAATAACAGGAATTGGGAGATAAATATGGAAATATATTTAAGAAATTTATGAAGCTAAAGTTAAAAGAATGGCATTAAATGAATTGGAGAATTAAAATGAACGGAGATATTTATAACTTTCAAAAATTAACTCCGATTAAAAATGCAAATTTAGATATATATGATGATGCATTGAATTTTGTTTTTAATAATGATGATATAAAGAATGTTGCGATTTCAGGTGCATATAGTGCTGGTAAAAGTAGCATTTTAGAGACTTACAAAAATGTTCATCATGAATATCATTTTATTAATATTTCTTTAGCTCATTTTGAATCAACAACACAAAGTAATGATGATACAAAGGCTAATGAATCAATTTTAGAGGGAAAAATCCTTAACCAGCTCATCCACCAAATAGACCCAGAGCAAATTCCGCAGACTAAGTTCAAAGTAAAACAAAAAATAGCTATTGATAAAATTATGAAAAACGCCGCAATAGTTATGATCTTTTTAATTTCTTCAGTATATTTAGTAAGCTTTAAGAACTGGTGTCAATTTGTTTCTGATTTATCTAAATCAGGGCTGAAAAATTTATTGGCATGTACAACAAATAGTAATTTGCGGTTTTTAAGCGGAATTATTTGTGCTGGTATTTTGGGATTCGCAGTGTATTTAATTATCAAGACCCAAAACTATAAAAGTATATTTAGAAAAGTAAATTTGCTGGGAAATGAAATTGAGGTATTTGAGAAAAAAGAAGAGGCCTATTTTGATAAGTATCTCAATGAAGTTTTATATCTTTTTGAAAACTCCAATGCTCATGTAATTGTCTTTGAAGATTTGGACAGATATAATAGCAACCAAATTTTCGAGAAACTACGCGAAATCAATACTCTTATTAACAACAGAAAGGTAAAGCCGATTCGATTTTTTTATTTATTGCGAGATGATATTTTTAATAATACAAAAGATCGTACTAAATTTTTTGATTTCATTATTCCTGTTGTTCCGGTGATAGATAGTTCCAATTCGTATGACCAATTTATTAAACACTTTAAGAAAGTTGGCATTTTTGAAGAATTCAATGAGAATTTTTTACAAGAACTATCACTGTATATTGACGATATGAGAATTCTTAAAAATATATATAATGAATTCGTTATATATTACAAGCGTATATCCTCCACAGAACAAGACAATAATAAGCTCCTGGCAATTATTACTTATAAAAATATTTTTCCTAAAGATTTTAGTGATTTACAGCTTGGTTTAGGTTTTGTTCATACCTTGTTTGAGAAAAAGTCCGAATTTGTAGAACAGAAATTACAAGCAATTGATTTGAAAATTCAAAAAATTAATGATGAAATTGATTTAACAAACAAGGAGTTACTTGATACTATTGATGAATTAGATGCTGCCTATTTACTGTCCAACTATCAGATAACTAGTGTAAATGGCAAAAATATATCGGCCTATAAAACACGTAAGGAATTGGTTAAAGCAATGAGAGAAAGTCCTAATAGTGTCCAACATCACATTGACTATGAGGTCAGACAGATAGATATGACATCAGAATTTAAACAACTTGAGCAAAACCCAGAATACATTGAACGGAAGAAAGCTATTGAAAGAAGGACAGGTAATGAAATTGACAAGTTGAAAGCTGAAATCCAAAACTTGGATAAACAAAAATCCATTATTCAAAATGGTCGATTGCAGGAAATAATTGGTAAAGATAATATTGATACTATTTTTAGTGTAAACTTCAAAAATGAAATTGGTGAAACAACAAACGATTTTAAAGAAATTAAAACGAGCCCTTCTTTTCCCCTTATTAGATATTTGATACGAAATGGTTATATTGATGAAACATATCCCGATTATATGACCTACTTTTATGAGAATAGTTTAAGCCGGATTGATAAGGTATTCCAACGTAGCATTACTGACCAAATACCAAAAGAATATTCTTATTCACTTAAGGAGCCTCGTGTAGTCTTATCTCGACTACGAATTACTGATTTTGATCATGAAGAAAGCCTAAATTTTGATTTATTATGCTATCTTTTAGAAACAAAACAAAAAGATAAAGATGCAACATACCTAACGCGTTTCATGGAGCAACTCATTAGGACTAAAAATTATAAATTTATTGGTGAATTCTTGGATACAAAAAGAAATACGGATGTATTTATTGAATTAATAAATCATTTGTGGCCAGGTATTTTTCAAGGTATCCATAATGAAAGTAATTTTGATGATGATCAGAAAAAGCAGTATGTAATTGATACAATGTACTTTTCAGCAGATGCAGACATACGAGCAATAAATATAAACAATTGCCTAACAGATTTCATTTCCAACAATCCGACTTTTCTAGATATTGTTAATCCTAATATTGATAAAATTATTTCTGGTTTTTCTTTGATTGATGTTCAATTTTTATGGGTTGATTATAGTACCTCGAACAAAGAGCTTTTCCATGCTGTATACACGAATAATATGTATCAGCTAAGTTTTGTACTTATTTCCTTGATGCTGGAGAAGATTTATAATCTAACCCCAAAAGATGATTTTAAAAGTAGAAACTATACATTAATCTCTTCAAAACCGGAGGAGCCTTTAGTAACGTATGTAAATGAAAACATTGACCATTATATAGATGTTGTACTTAAAAACTGTGATAAAACTATTACTGACGAAGAATCCATGGTTCTGGCAATCCTTAATAATGAAAAGGTTAAAACTGATAAGAAGAAAGAGTATATTAGATTTTTACAAACGGTAATTGAAAATATCGATAAAGTTATAAACAAAGAATTATGGGGTCTAATATTAGAACAAAAGTGTGTGAAATATTCCACTGAAAATATATTAACCTATTTCTTTCAAAACGAAAAAGAGTTGGATTCCTTTTTGATTAAATTTATCAATAATTATAGTGATAATTTAAACTTTAATAAAAATTCTATTGACAGCAAGTTTGGCGAGAATTCAGCTTCTGATTTTTTTGATGCAATTATTATCTGCAATGAGTTATCTAATGAAAGATACACTCATATTTTGAGGGCGTTAAACTACCATTATATTTCGTTTTCAATAAAAGACATTGCAGAGGAAAAAGTTTTAATACTTATTAGGCTCAACATAATACAAATGAAGACTCCGGAACTTTTATTTATGAGAAAGAACTACCCTAATCAGGTTATGCCTTTTATTACACAGAATATTGCTCAATACACTGAAAATGTTATCAATGAAGATAATCTCGACTTTAACGAAATGCTTTCGGTTTTAGAAGAAAACGTAGCTGAAAAATATAAAATCAATTTGCTTAAATGCACTACCGGTAAAATTTCTGTACAACAGAAAAAATATTCCGTAGTAGTTAAGAAACATATACTAGAAAATAATTTGGATGTAGCTGATATTCCGTTTTTACTTAAATCTTTCCCGAATGAAAGCAATAATGTTAAAGAGATAATTAAGCACATTTCTGTTAAGAATATAACCGAAATCATCAAACAAAAGTATTCAATTCCTTTTGAGCTTCTTTCAGAATTATTGGCTATGCAGGAGCTCACAGAGGAAAGGAAAAAGGAACTTTTTTTATTGTGTTTGCCAAACATGAATGAAGAACAGGCAAAAAAATCTCTTTCTGTCATACATATGAATGACTTTCTACGTCTGTTTGCTCAAAAGCGTCCTAAGTTTGTAAACAATTCTACAACGAAACAAATTTTGACCATTTTTCAGGAAAAGAGTTGGATTACAAGATTTGAGATTGATAAAGATGATTCAGGTTATTATCGTGCGTTTGGACGTAAGACGGTAATAGAAGAAATAGCGAGTTCCCAAGAGAAATAACTACATGTCTTAAATTTGAAATTATGCAGCAGACAAGCCGTCACGTAAATATAAAGGAGATCCATTTTAATGAATAATGATAATGGTTCTAAAAATGGAAATTCAGAAAAACAAAATTCCGGCTAAACAGATAACCTTTCCGAGTTTGGAGCAAGTTTATGATTTTTTTTGATTTTTTCGTCCGGCTAAATAATCAATCGATACCTCAAAAAAATCCGCAATTTTGGCAACAATATTGATTCCTGGTTCTCTCTGATTCTTTTCGTAACGGCTTAAAGTCTGTTTATTGGTATCTATTTTATCTGCTAATTGCTCTTGAGTTAACTGATGTTCTTCCCGGAGTTCTTTTAAACGTTTTGCAAAGATTTCCTTTGGCTCCAACTTCCTTTTCACCACCTATGAGTAATCTTATCATAGGGGAAAAGAGAAAGCAATTTATGTATTGACAGTCACCAAATGGTGATATATAATTTAGGTAATTAGTCACCAAACGGAGACGAGAATTATTAACCCTAAATAAATTTTCTCTAACACTTTTTATTAACCAAGGAGGCTCACGCCATGCTCACCTACAAAGACACCGGCATCAAAAAATTTATTTTCGACCGGATGTCCAGATCGATGACGAGATCGTCAAAGACGACCCCGAATATAAGGAACTCGGCGAGCGTCTTAGTGAACTGATGAAACAGGCTGAAGCAAAACTATCCCCGGAAGATAACGCTCTGTTAGAGCAATATGACAACATCTGGGTTAATCAAATTTCCCGCCGGGACGAGCTAATCTACAGCGCGGCGCTTATGGACGGGATGTTGTTGGGTTATTGGGTAGCGGTTATTAGTAGAGGAATCGAAAAGATAGAAGTTTGAAGTTCGAAGAGCGGAAATAAAGCCCTCAAAATACTATTTTTATTGCATTCATGAGGTTTTATTATTTTGACCCTAATAATTTGCATTCATATGAACTTCTGCCTTTAAGGAGGAAGGCAGACACCGCTTCTTTACATGGACGTAAAACAGCGGTTGCGGGCGGAAGCCATTACTTGGTTGCCAGACGAAAGGCCAAGGATGGCGACGACATTCAAAAACCTTGGATGAATGAGGGAGGTTTGGAAGCCGTAGGTTCCAAGCGGTGGATTCAAAAGGGTTGCCGCCCCAACCCTTTTGTCCTGGAGGGGTCGCGTGCTCTGCACGCGTTGGGGGAGGCAGGAACAGCCTCCTATCGACCCAAAGTTATGTCCAAATCCTGTCCATCCTCTACGATCGGAAGTAAAACCTTACATAACTCGGAACTTTAAACTTTGAACTCGAAACGGAGGTTTTTCCCATGCTCACCGACAAAAACACCGGCATTCAAAAATATATCCTCGACCGGATCTGCGAGATCGATGACGAAATCGTCAATGAAGACCCGGAATACCAGGAACTGGGAAAACCGGTGGATGAGTGCAAGCAACAACTCGCCGCCAAGTTGCTCCCGGAAGATGTTAAACTGTTGGAGAATTATGAAAGAAGCCGGGTCTCCCAAGTCTGCCGCCATGAAGAAATCCTTTTTAGCGAAGGGCTGATGGAAGGAATGATGTTCGGCTACTGGGTCGCGGCAATTAGTCAGGGAGTAGATAAAATAAAAGTTTGAATTGTGAAGGGTGAAGTTTGAAATTAGACCCGGGAAAATATTGTTCTTCATTGTATGACGAGCCTTTAGATAGGCCTAAATAATTTGCATTCAAACGAACTTCTGCCTTTAAGGAGGAAGGCAGGCACCGCTTCTTTACATGGACGTAAAACAGCGGTTGCGCTCGGAAGCCTGGGCTAGGTTGCCAGTCGAAAGGCCAGGGATGGCGAAGACGTTCTAGAAGCCCTGGATGAATGAGGGAGGTTTGGAACTCGTAGGTTCCAAGCGGTGGATTCAAAAGGGTTGCCGCCCCAACCCTTTTGTCCTGGAGGGGTCGCGTGCTCTGCACGCGTTGGGGGAGGCAGGAACAGCCTCCTATCGACCCAAAGTTATGTCCAAATCCTGTCCATCCTCTACGATCGGAAGTAAAACCTTACATAACTCGGAACTTTAAACTTTGAACTCGAAACGGAGGTTTTTCCCATGCTCACCGACAAAAACACCGGCATTCAAAAATATATCCTCGACCGGATCTGCGAGATCGATGACGAAATCGTCAATGAAGACCCGGAATACCAGGAACTGGGAAAACCGGTGGATGAGTGCAAGCAACAACTCGCCGCCAAGTTGCTCCCGGAAGATGTTAAACTGTTGGAGAATTATGAAAGAAGCCGGGTCTCCCAAGTCTGCCGCCATGAAGAAATCCTTTTTAGCGAAGGGCTGATGGAAGGAATGATGTTCGGCTACTGGGTCGCGGCAATTAGTCAGGGAGTAGATAAAATAAAAGTTTGAATTGTGAAGGGTGAAGTTTGAAATTAGACCCGGGAAAATATTGTTCTTCATTGTATGACGAGCCTTTAGATAGGCCTAAATAATTTGCATTCAAACGAACTTCTGCCTTTAAGGAGGAAGGCAGACACCGCTTCTTTACATGGATGTAAAACAGCGGTTGCGGGCGGAAGCCTAAACTAAATTGCCAGTCGAAAGGCCAGGGATGGCGGCGACATTCAAGAACCCTGGATGAATAAAGGGAAGACGGAAATCCGTAGGTTTCGGCGGCTTTTTGGTAACTTTTTGGCCGTTCAAAAAGTTACTCAGCCGGTGAAAGCCGTGGACAAACAGAATCGGCATTCATTTTATACATAACAAAACTCCATAAAGCCGAGAAGTTAAATTCGGCTATCATTCCATACATATCCAATGAAAAATATTATCGATAGAAAGAAGGCCTGTCCCATGAAACCCATTCTGGAAGAACTCTATCTCGGCCGCCTATACCCCTTGGAACAAATCGTCCCCCAAGATCCGGAATTCCACTCCGTAAACCAGAAAAAATCCGACCTCGTGAAAATATTGGAAACCAAACTGTCGGCAGAAGATGATCAAGCGCTGGAAGAGCTTTTGGATTTGGATTGCCAAGCAAGTGTGATGGAAGCTTACACATCCTTTGAATATGGTTTTAAGCTCGGCGCGCTGATGATGCTGGAGATACTGGGCGGGAAAAAAGAGCTGACCGACGGGAAAGATAAATTATCCGAGCTTGGATAATAGGCCTAAAAGCAAGCTTAATTTCAATTTCAGTTTTTATAATTGAAAATTGCAATGTGAAAAGGGAAAAGACGACTGGACGGAGAAATCGACAGGTATAAAATGGTAATTGTTTGAAAAGGCTTTGATACAGATTTTAGTTTAGTAAATGAGGAGGAAATAATGGCTAAAATCACTGTATTAAATAACGAGATTACTGTCTATTCTCAAAAGAATGAAGACTATATCTGCATTACTGATATTGCCAAATATAAAAATTCCGATCGGACCGATGATTTGATCAGGAATTGGCTTAGAAACAGAAATACGATTGAATTTTTAGGGATTTGGGAGCAATTGAACAATCCTAATTTTAAACCCGTCGAATTCGACGGGTTTAGAAAATCAGCCGGACTAAACAGTTTTACTCTTACGCCCGGTCAATGGATTGAAAAAACCAATGCTATCGGTATAATCTCAAAACCCGGACGTTACGGTGGAACGTACGCTCATAAAGATATCGCCTTTGAATTCGCGTCATGGATTTCCGTAGAGTTTAAACTCTATCTTATCAAAGAATTTCAGAGGCTTAAAGATGAAGAATATAAACAGTTAGGCTGGGATATCCGGCGGAATCTGGCTAAGATCAATTACCGGATACATACGGATGCTATCAAAGAAAACTTAATCCCGCCTGAACTGACCAAAGCCCAGATAAATCTGGTGTATGTATCGGAAGCGGATGTACTCAACATGGCGCTTTTCGGGATGAGCGCCAAAGAATGGCGCGACGCCAATCCCGGCCAAAAAGGAAATATCCGGGATTATGCCGATATTTCGCAACTTGTATGTTTATCCAATCTCGAAACTTTAAATGCCCATTTTATCAATGACGGGCTGCCTCAAGAAGAAAGGCTTTTTAAATTAAATCAAATCGCCATTCATCAGATGAAATTACTGACCGCCGACAATCAAATTACTAAACTGGCAGAAAAGGAAACCGCCAGTGGACGGGAGTCCGAGTAAAACATAAAAGGAGATTCACCCATGAAAAGTCTCATTTGTTACTTTTCCACCACCGGCAATACCGAACTTGCCTGCCGGTACATTGGGAAAATGATTCCCGGCGCCGCTTTTGAGTTTCTGGATATCACCCGGGGCTCAGTGCCTGATTTAGGAACATACGATCTGGTCGGGTTTGCGACTTTCGCCGATTTTTTGGGACCGTCCAAACGAATGCGGGATTTTATTCAGGAACTGCCGCAACAAAAGCAGAAACCGGCTTTTGTTTTCAATACGTATGGTAATTTTAACGGCGGGACGTTGAGAAAATAGTCTAATGCCGTCAATGCCTCGCTCAATCAGCCGGAAAGTTATGGGACGCAAATTGGTGGATGTTTCTCTATGTAACGGCTGTGGAATTTGTAAGAGTGTCTGCCCTTATCAAGCCATTGAACTCAATCCGGGACCGGTATTTGACCAAAAGAAATGTTACGGATGCTGGTCTTGTTATAACCA
>DNPP01000148.1:2850-4579 GCA_003501365.1 Bacillota bacterium | reverse complement strand
ACGCAAATTATTCAGCCGGTTATCTTTTCATTTCCACCAAAGTACGGCAGGGGAAAAACAGGATTCATTGAAATAATCAAATGCGGATGACGACTTTTTGGGCCGGAGGGAGATTTTGATGAAAGGAAAGACCGGGAGCGGAAGCGGAAGCGTTTGGTTCCTATTATTGTTATTCGGGTTGTTCGTTTTATTGGTTCCGGTACTTCCTTTTGGCGGATCCCAAAGGAGAGCAGTTGCGGCTACTCCTGCAGCCACAACTATCACTGATATTCAGGCCCAAGAATTACCGGCCGGTTTTCTAAAGTCAGCCGTCCGGGCTAAAGATAATCAGTATATTCGTGACTATAATCGGGCGATTGAGTATTACAATGCGGAGGATTTTCCCAGCGCCATTCCCATCCTTCGCAAGCTGGCAATCCGGTATCGTGATGGCGGCGCGGTTTTGTATTTGTGGCAGCTTTGTATGGCCGAAGACTTTTCGAAAAAGAACGATTATATGGGCGCCATCGCATACTACAAGGCGGCGCTTTTTATAAAGAAAGAAGTTTCGGTTCTGCATAATACGGTCTATTGTTATCTGCAGTTGGCCGGAACACTAAAAAAATCCGATCGGGTCCCTTTATTACTCTATGGGTATCGTTTTATCAAGGTCAATAGTTTACGGGATGGAAGCCTCGGGACACTAGCAATTACGCTTTGTAACAATGTACTCACTCCACCGCTCTATGACTGGTTTGAACCGGCGATTTCCTGCATCAAAGAAGCCATCGCCCAAGCGGATGATCCTTATCTTCATCAAAGTCTCGGAATGATTTATTTATACCAAAACAAGGGACCCCTGGCGAAAGCAGAGTTCAAAAGAGTGCTGGACAATTACCCGGACTCCGAGTTTTATGCCACTTGTCTGGAACGGTATAATAACATTGGTGATGCCGTCTATCGGTATCGGGCGGTTTACCCCTTGCAAGTCATTGCAAATCCGGGGAAAATTGCTTCGCTGGCAGCTAAGGCTAGGTTGCTCATGCCCCAAAGTTACGCATATCAGACCACACGCGCCGTAACAGTAACTCTAAACGGCCAAAATATACCGTATCAGATCGTCTCCGACAATTTTGGCACCCAATTTATTAGCCTGGCGCTGCCCGGAAGGTTGCGGGCGGGAGAAAATCGATTGGCGGTCGAGTGCCAGGTGGCAATCACCCAGAAACGTTTTACCGGAAACAGTTTAGCGAATTTCAAAATCGGCGATTACCGGCAGCAAGACATTCGATTTAAAGTCTTAACCCAAAGCACGGCGGCTATTAATCTGCGAAATCCTGAGATTCAAAGAATGGCGGCTGAGATACGTCAAAGTGTTAAGGGGGAACAATTAATCGACCGGGTACAAGCGGTCTATCAATATGTGATTAAAGCAATGTCCTATCGATTATCGGGCGGGGACTATGAGAAAGTAGGAGTTCAGCGGGCATTGCGCCATATGCAGTCCGCGGTCTGTGAAGATTATGCCGTAATAACTGTGGCGTTGCTGCGGTCATTACAGATTCCGGCCGGTTATTTTTCGGGTGACAGCTATGGCAGCCCACTCGGGCATGCTTGGGCGGTCTTTTATACTCCGGATTACCAGCCTTTCCCTTTGGATACAACCTGGGGAGATACCAGTGAAGCACCGGATCTATTCTTTTTAACCACTTCCGCTATTAATGTCGCCGACAGTTTCTCATGTGAGTCC
>DNPP01000148.1:0-2501 GCA_003501365.1 Bacillota bacterium | reverse complement strand
TAATGACATTCATGGGGAACCAAACAAGGAGCTCGCTTCAAAGCTAGGACGAATCAGTTGTTAATCTTCAATAACATAATAATAGGAGCGCTATCATGAATTTTATACCCGCTACTCAACCTAGCGCCGATTCCCAGTCTTTAGTTTACTGGTTTTTATTTTACGAGGAGCAGCTATTGATGGAAACCGGAACGAGTGACCCACGATTGGTGTTGCTTGATAAAAACCTGCCGGTAAATTTTAAGGTTACCTCTTTACAATATTTAGGATCTTTAGACGATAAACCGTGTTATACTGCTTTATTAAGCGGTACGGCCAATATTCCAAAGAATATGAGTTTTATACGGGTGCGGGATCTTTACGATAAGTTCCCCGAAGATTTGTTTTGGCTGATTGGCCGCGCTTTTCATATTACCGTTTGGGACCGGCGTACGTTATATTGCGGTAGTTGCGGGGCGCCTACTGAAAACATGACCCGGGTACGGGCCAAAGTTTGCCCTAAATGTCGGCAGCTGATTTTCCCCCGGATCTCGCCGGCGATCATTGTGGCAATTTTTAGGGAAGGGAAAATTTTGCTGGCCCGTAATCGTAATCTGCCGGCTGATCTCTTTACCGTAATCGCCGGCTTTGTGGAGCCGGGCGAGACCTTGGAAGAATGTCTACAGAGGGAAGTCCGGGAGGAAGTGGGAATAGCCGTAAAAAATATCCGTTACTTCAGCAGTCAACCCTGGCCGTTTCCGGATTCTTTAATGGTCGCATTTACCGCTGAATATGCCGGTGGGGATATTCAGGTGGACGGCGAAGAAATTATTGAGGCTGATTGGTTTTCTGCCGATAATCTGCCGAAGGTGCCGGGAAAAGTAAGTGTGGCCCGCAAGCTCATCGATTGGTACCAAGACCAGTACCGGACTTGCGGCGGAAAAGAATAATAAAGGAAAATTAAATTTGAATGAAATAAAAAAAGGTTGGCTCCGTTATATAAGTAAACGGAATTTATGGGGTATCCTAAAGAAAAAAGGATAAAGATCCAAGGATAAACAGGGATTCGGTTAGCTGGAGCTTGAGTAATATTGCGTAAGATGAAGTCATATTTTCGAATAGAACGGAGATTATAAATATCTGGGAATTTGATCGACGGTTCCTTATTTGGGCCTATTTGAGGGATTTGGCAGGAAATTAGGCGGATTCCAGGTATGGTTAGCCAGCTCAAGAACTGTAATGTAAAGAAAATTTAACATCATGAACAAAGAAAACTCACATTCTTGGGTTATATTATTGGAGTAGATGACAAAGTCAAGCAAAGCAAGGTAGCGGTATCCCCTTAATAATCCGATTGATGAGGCACAATTCCAGCAAATCCCGTAACCGAGGAAATTATCAAAAGCAGGGAAACCATCCACTTGAATAGAAATAAAAGCAACCGTTATGAAACACCATAAAATTCAAGTACAAGCAGTGGGCTTGAAAGGTTGCTCAGGAAAAAATAATCAATAATTGCCAGAATTGAAATGAGGAGGAATTGTTTGTGAGAAAAAAATTATTAATCTTTACCTTGTTTATTGTAACTGTGATGGCTCCCATGATGACTCTTGCCGCAAATGCCCCGGCGAGTCAGTCCCAGCTTGAAACGCTGACTTTGGATCAATGCCTGACCTATTCTTATCAAAACAGTAAGACCCTACAAGGGGCTGATAAGGATGTGGAAATCGCCCGGCAAACACTCCGCTCCGCCGAATCGGGTTTATTGCCGACTGTGGGTTATTCACTTGGAGCATCGAAATATAACCCGAGGAATTCAAGCGGTCAAGAAAGGGGCTCCCAGGGGAGTGTATCGATTTCTCAGAATCTATATACCGGAGGTTCGCTATCGAATGGTATAAAAGTTGCCAAATTGGGATTGGACAATTCGTTGGAAGATCAACGCAAAGCCAAACAACAATTGACTTATGATGTGAAGTCGGCTTATTACCAGGTTTGGTTAGACGTACAATTGGTAAAGGTACAACAGGCATCTTATGCTAACTTAACTCAACATTATCAACAGATGAAAACCTTTTATCAAGCAGGCACCAAATCAAGATATGACGTTTTGCAGGCGGAAGTCAATTGCCAAAGTATTAAGCCCCAGTTAATTCAGGCTCAAAATACCCTGGCGATCGATAAATTGAAACTAGCGACCAAAATTGGAATTGATAAAGACCGTCAATTTACAGTTGGAGATGAAGCATCCAATATCAAGCTTCCTGAAAAAGTAGAAATTGCCATACAGGATACGCTGGATCAAGCGTATAAGAATCGACCGGAACTGCGGAAGATCCTTAATACAAATGAGATCAATAAAGCGCAAACTCAAGTAGACATGGCCGGATATAAACCTAAAGTAAACTTGACCGGCGCATATACAGGTTATAATGCTACAGATTATGATTTTAGTGATTTGACTAAGTATTGGAGCCTTACCTTGGGAGTGACCGGGAACTTCTTTGATGGTTTTAAGACCC
>DNPP01000078.1:1497-16864 GCA_003501365.1 Bacillota bacterium | reverse complement strand
AAACCGGAAAAAACGGCGCTGGTCGTCATCGACTTACAAAATGGAATTGCCAACCCTGAGAGGAAACTTTCCCCTTATACTGCCGCCCAGGTGATTCAGAATGCCGGCAAATTAATTCACGCCTTCATCGGGAAAGGCGCTTTCGTCGTTCTGGTAAGAGTTTCGTCAATCGATGGCAAAGACATGTTTAAACCGAAGACCGATTTAAACCTGAGGCCGGTTCAATACCCAGAAGGGTGGGATAACTTGATACCGGAACTAGCCAATATTAAAAATGCTCATGTGATTACCAAACGGCAATGGGGGGCATTTTACGGTACCGACCTTGACTTGCAGTTACGGCGTCGTGGTATCGATACAATTGTATTGTGCGGCGTCTCTACTGGAATTGGTGTGGATACCACAGCCAGAGAAGCTTTTCAACATGGGTATCATCAAATTTTTGTGGAAGACGCCATGACGGCAGGAACAAAAGAAGAACATGAATATGTTTGTAAAACCATCTTTCCGCGGATAGGTAAAATTCGGACAACCGAAGAAGTGGTAAGCCTTTTAGCATTGCATTAAAACCAAATAGTTACTTTAATTAAATCCCAGTTAGTAAAAATTAGCAAGTAAATCAACCGGATAACTTATTGAAAAAATGTTAATAAGCATTATAATTAAAGATGAAAGGTTTATTAGCTCTTGAATAAAATAAATTAATCATGTATCGGATTCCTTTAATAAAATATATTTGATTAGGCTGAAAAAATCAGGAGTCTTCCTGATTTTTCATTTTATATATAAGGCATTTTCTGAGATGGGAAACAATCGGCTATAATCGAGCATCCGACTTGCCAAATCATTTAATGAGGGGCTTAACTATGGGTAAAATACAACGCTCAACTCAAAATAACCGCGTACTATCCTTGGATGCCTTACGTGGTTTTAATATGTTTTGGATTATCGGGGGCGAAAAACTTGCAGATGGCTTGGCCCGTTTGAAGTTTCCGGGAGCCCATTTTGTAGCGGTGCAGCTTAATCATAGTGATTGGAACGGTTTTACCTTTTACGACCTGATTTATCCGATGTTTATTTTTGTGGCCGGAGTTTCAGTAGCTTTCTCCATTAAGCGTCACCTGGAGCAGGGGGATAACCCTATAAGGATATTGGGACGAATTTTGAAACGAACGCTGCTATTATTTTTATTGGGAGTATATATGAGTAATTCCGGCTTGGATATACATGGCTGGTTAACCAACATACGTTGGATGGGGGTATTACAGCGAATTGCTCTCTGTTATTGCGGCACCGCAATCATGGTACTTTTCATCCGGGTGCGCCATCAAGCGGCGATAGCAGTAGCGATACTAATCGCCTATTGGTTATTATTAAAGTTTACCATTGTTCCGGGGTTTGGAGCGGGTGTTTGGAATCCGCCGGAGGCCAATTTCGCCAATTATTTCGATCGGCTTTTCCTGCCCGGGAGACTGTATTATGACACTTGGGATGTGCAAGGGTTATTAAGCACATTCCCGGCGTTAGTTACTTGTCAAATGGGTGTATTTAGCGGATTCTGGTTAAGAAAAGACTGGAAAGTAATCGGGAGAGGGAAACCGATTGCTAAAAAGGAAAAAGCGATTCTATTAGCATTGGCTGGAATATTGCTGGTAGGATTAGGAATATTATGGGGATTGGATTTTCCAATTAATAAAAAAATATGGACCAGTTCATTTGTTTTACTGACCGGGGGATTAAGTACAATTATTATGGCCTTGTTTTATTGGATAATTGATATTGTAGGGTATAAAAAATGGGCATTTCCTTTTATTGTGATTGGCCTTAATTCCATTTTTATTTATCTGGCAATGAATATCATTCCTTTCGATAAAATATTGAATAGCTTATTTGGCAGGGAATTAACGATATACTTGGGAGCGTGGCAAACATTCTTTCTGGCGTTGTCAACGCTTGCGGCCGGGTGGTTTATATTATATCTGATGTATAAGCGGAAGATATTTCTAAGGTTATAGGTTGAGCAATGATCGCTGGCGGTGCAAGATAACGCCTTTGATAAAAAATTCCGCCATAGATATCTTCTTGGCGGAATTTGGTTATTCAATGGTATTAATTTTGACAAAAGCCGGACGACTGATTTGGACAGTCTTGCCGTTGGGATCTTTATACTGATAAAAGCTGCAATTACCGATTCGGTATTTACTCGAAATTTTTTCATTACCCTGCTGGGTTTTTTTATCGGAGTTATTCTCTGAAATCATCATTGTTTCACCTCTTCTCCAAACAAACCATTATTATTGTTTCGACATAAAGCGGTTTTTGCTTTAGAGGTTTTGAAGAAAAGAATAGGGCAAAATAACCGGGGTGATGGATGAAGCATGAATATCGGTCCTTTAGATCGGATTACCAGGATAATCCTGGGTTTGTTGTTAATTGGCGGACGTTATTTTTTTAAGTTTCCGGGGCTGGTCGGAGACGGGGTGGTGTTATTAGGAGCCCTATGGGTTTGGGAGGGATTGCTCGGGTATTGTTTGTTGTACGGGCTCCTCGGTTGGAGCACAAAGCTGAGAGATTGAAATCAATCGAAATTTAAACTGAGAAATTTTAACTTTTCAGCAGGAAACTTTGACCGGGAAGTGAATAAAGATAAAAAATTAACCCACAGAGAGTAGTTAGTTTACGATGAGCGAAAATGAGGTTTTTGAAGTACCTTCCACATCCGGACCGTTAAATTTTTCAGTGACCATACCCGGTTCCAAGAGCCTTACCAACCGGGCTTTATTGATCGCGGCTCTGGGAAATCAAGTTACCACCTTAAGCAATGTTTTGTTTAGCGATGACAGCAAGCATTTTATGGACTCCCTGGTCAAATTGGGATTTAAAGTGGAAGTCGATGAAACGCGGCGCCTGGTTTCAATTAGGGGGCAAGGGGGAAAAATCCCCAACCGACAGGGAGAGATTTATGTAGGCAGCGCCGGCACCGCAGCCAGATTTTTAACAGCGATGTTGGCTTTATCGAAAGGACGATATCTGGTTCAGGCTTCTCCTCAAATGACGGCCCGGCCAATGAAACCCCTATTGGATCCTTTGACCCAGTTGGGAGTAGATTTCAATTTTCTGCAAAATTCGGATAGTCTCCCGTATTCATTGCACGGGAACGGTTTTAAAGGCGGGCACGTAACCATTAATGCCAGCCAGAGCAGTCAGTTTCTGAGCGCATTGTTGCTGGTGGGTTGCTATGGAGAGCAGGATTTAGTGATTACATTGGATGGAGATTTGGCAGCTAGGCCATACATAGAGATGACCATTCAAATGATGGCCGATTTTGGAGTAGAGGTCGTTAATCGGGATTTTCAGCACTTCGAGGTGCCCTGTGGTCAGATGTATCACGGTATGAATTATGCGATTGAACCCGATGCATCCAATGCCGGTTATTTTTTGGCAATGGCGGTTTTAAGCGGTGGATCGGCGTTGGTCCAAGGAGTGCATTTGGATTCGTTGCAAGGCGACATCAAATTTGTCGAGGCCTTAAAGCAACTGGGGAGCCGAGTGGAAGAACATCCTGAGGGTTTATGGCTGCAAGGGCCGGCTGGCGGAGTCTTCCCCGGTATTGATATCGATATGGGGGGAATGCCCGATCAAACCATGACCCTGGCTGCACTTGCTCCGTTTGCGACTTCAACGATGAATATCCGGAATATCTCGCTGATCAAATACCACGAGTCCAACCGGGTGGAAGCCATCATCCATGAGCTGGCCCGTTTGGGGATTCATGCCGAAGAGACGGAGACCGGGATTAAAATTGAGCCGGGAACTCCGGTTGCCGCCGAAATTGAGACGTATGACGATCACCGGATGGCAATGGCGTTTTCTTTAATCGGGCTGCGCGTACCGGGAGTGCGTATTAAAAACCCCGGATGTACGGCCAAGACATTTGGCGATTATTTTGAGCGCTTTCGTAAAGCGGTGGAACAGCGAATTTAGATAAAGGATTTTCTGATTCAAGAAATCTTTGAAAAATTTAACAGTTGATCGCCGGGTTGGATATGATATAATATTATTACTAATTTATAATTAGAGTTTATGGTCGTGCTAGACGGGGAGGTAGCGGTGCCCTGTAGCCTGCAACCCGCTATAGCAGGGTTGAATTCCATGATGCGGCCGGTTTTCGTAAGTCCGGCCTGATTAAGTGGTGTTGAGAATTGGGTCTCGCGCAACAAAGACTTATAAACCCCGCCAGGTCCGGAAGGAAGCAACGGTAAGTAAGAACCTTTGTGTGCCGTGGGGTTGCCTGGTAGGAGCCGGCTGATAAGGCGCGTTTGGGAAAATTAGGTCAAAGCATGGTGCACGGCCATAATTATATTAAAACCACCCGAAGTTCTACGAGAAATAGTCTATTTAATACACTGGGGAACCGGTGTATTTTCATTCTTCAACAAATTACGGCAGGAATTTAACAAGTATTTGGCAAATATATAATTCATATAACATCGAAATGAATGGATCGACATGATTATTCTAGAGGCTCCGGCTAAAATAAATTTGGCATTGGATATCTTACATAAACGTTCCGATGGATATCACGAGATTGATTCGGTGATGCAGACCATTCGACTCGCGGATCAGGTAACCTTTGAATATAATCCTCAGTTTGAATTAACCTGTAGCGACGGTCGCTTGCCTATTGATCAGCGCAATTTAGCGTGGCGGGCAGCGGAACTGCTTCAACAGGTGACCGGCGTTAGCCAAGGAGTTAAAATACATATCCTTAAGAATATCCCGATTGCGGCCGGATTAGCCGGAGGCAGCGCCGATGCTGCAGCCGTATTGACCGGTTTAAATCAATTATGGGAATTGAATTTATCAACCGAAGAACTTATGAATTTGGGAGTAAGATTAGGGGCGGATGTCCCCTTTTGTATTCACAAGGGCACTGCCCGGGCCGGCGGTATTGGTGAAAAGCTTACCGCGATTCGTTCACAACTCCATGCCGATCTGTTACTGGTTACTCCTAACGTCGAGGTATCAACTGCTTTAGCATATAATCGGTTTCAGGCTGCCGAGGCTTTGCAAAGGCCCCAAGTCGGTCGGGTAGTAGAGGCATTGGAATCCGGCAATATCGAGCAACTAACCCAAGCTTGGGGAAATGTCTTTGAAGAGTTGACGGTTATTGATTTTCCGGTAATTAGTCAGTTGAAAAAGATTTTTTGTCAATTTGGCCTGAAAGCCAATCTGATGTCGGGTAGTGGACCGTCGGTATTTACTTTAAATCCGCCGACTGCATTAATCGAGCCTTTATGCAAAGCCCTTCCCCCCCAGTGGTTCCAGTGCTTAACGTCTTTTTAGTAAATCCACCGGCTCGAAATTGTGGAACTGAGTGTAGAAATGAGGAGAGATTTATGGATCGACAACCTTTGGTGCCAATCCGCCTGGATAATTATAAACCCTTGCGGGAATTGGTTTTTGAATCTTTACGGGAGGCCATTATCAGTGGAACCTTAGGCGCAGGTGACCGTTTGATGGAGATTCAGCTGGCGGAAGAGATGGGTGTAAGCCGGACCCCTGTGAGAGAAGCGATTCGCAAATTGGAATTAGAGGGTCTGGTGGTGATGATTCCTCGTAAAGGGGCTTATGTGGCAGGAATTTCCGTAAAAGACATAGCTGATGTCTTTGAAATACGCTGTGCCCTAGAGGGACTGGCCGCTGAACTCGCTTCCGAACGGGCCACTGATGAGGAACTTGAGACAATGGAGCGGTATTTGATCAAAATATCAGAGGATATTGATCTCGGTGATTTGGCAAAAGTCGTTGAAACCGATACCGATTTTCACACCTTACTTTATAAGTTGAGTCGGAATTCACGTCTCACCCAGATCATCAGTAATCTGCGGGAACAAATCCAAAGATTTCGTACAACCTCGCTCTCATTCCCCGGGCGTATGAAAATTGCTCTTGAAGAGCATCGTAAGATTGTGGAGGCTATTTCATCCCGCGATGGTGAACTTGCCCGAAAGTTAGCCGAGGAGCACATTGAAAATGCAGAGAATACGATGATGAACATGATTCAGCACGATGCCAAGCATGGAGGTAATTAAATGGATGCGATTATTTTGGCAGGCGGTTTAAATTCCGGAGCGCTTCGCCGCGTTAGCCCAGCCCAATTTGAGGCGGAGATTGAGATAGCAGGTAGACCCATGCTGGATTATGTAATTATGGCTTTAAAAAAAGTCGGTGTCATAACCAGGATAATCGTTGTTGGTTCTACATCCATGCTCTCGGAAGACGTTAAAGGCAGCGTTGATATCATTATCAGTCCCGGCGATTCGATGATTGACAGTTTAAGTCGTGGCCTAGATATATTGAATGCCAATGAGCCGGTATTGGCATTAACATCGGATATTCCTTTGATTACCAGGGAAGCAGTCGAAGATTTCCTATGCCGTTGTAAAGAACGAAAAGGAGATGTCTATTATTCGTTTGTTTCCAAAGAACGTAATGAAAGAAAGTATCCCGGGGTTCAACGCACTTATGTAAAATTGCGCGAAGGCACTTTTACCGGAGGTAACTTGGTGTTGTTGGCGCCGGGTATTATTAACGGGAACCGTGAATTGTTACACAAAGTAGTTGCCTTACGTAAAAAGCCAATTCAGCTTGGCAGATTGTTGGGTTGGCGCTGTTTTATTTATTTTTTGTTGGGAAATTTGACGATTAATGCCATTGAGGAGCGGGTCTTGCGAACTTTTAAAATTAATGCCGTCGGAATTATTTCCCCTTACCCGGAGGTAGGGATCGATGTGGATAAGCCGAGTGATTTTAAACTGGCCAAAGAAGTACTTTCCAAACGGGTTATTTGAGTTAGGGCAACCCCCCAAAATACGCGATGATCAAAAGAGGCCTAAAAGGGCCTCTTTTTTTGCCTATAAATCGGTTACTACGGATAGCCGGATATTGATTGGTTTTGTTACCTAATTTGTCGGACAACTCGTGAAAATTTCCAATTTAATCGAACACACAAATTGACAGAATTGGCCAGTGAAGAAAAAAAAAGTAAAAAATTTCAATTAGCAGAAGGAATTTCATAAAATTTATGGAAATATTTATGTACTACTTTGACAGAAGAATAGAAAGGTGAGTGGGTGCAATGAACATCACTGATGTACGCCTTAAAAAAGTCAATTCGGACGGCAAAATGAAAGCGATAGCTTCAATTACAATTGATGATGCTTTTGTAGTAAGAGACATCCGAGTTATCGAAGGTCAAAATGGTCTTTTTGTGGCGATGCCTAGCCGTAAAACTCCGGAAGGAGAATTTCGCGATATCGCTCATCCAATTACTTCCGATGCCCGCGAATTAATTCAGACCGCTATTCTCAAAGAATATGAGACTACCGATAACTAATTAAACCACAGTCTATTAAAAGAACTTGCGATGCAGGTTCTTTTTTGTTTAGATAAAGATTCCACCCGGCGAGGTTACAGAAAAAGGCACTTCAGTTAAAGGATAACTTAAAATACAGGCTTTGCTTAGCAAATTCTCTGGTAAGAGGCTTGACATTAAATCAGATGATTGGTATACTATTTTTGCACTCATTGGGGCGTAGCCAAGTTGGTAAGGCACGGGACTTTGACTCCCGCATTCGTTGGTTCGAGTCCAGCCGCCCCAGCCAATAATCGTATAACCCTAAGAACTCGTAGGAGTTCTTTTTTTAACTTTGTTCAAGAGTAAGCTGCGTTTTACTTGTTTTTGGATAAGGAATTTATTTTCGTTCGTTTGGGAGAGATGGTAATGGCTGAATTAACTTCAATTATTTTAGCAGCTGGACAGGGAACCCGGATGAATTCCAGTCTTCCTAAAGTATTGCATCCATTATTAGGGCGTCCGATGTTACAATATATTGTGGATGCCTCAATCAAAGTCGGTTCATCTAGAACAATCGTGGTAGTCGGCTTTGAAGGCCAGCAAGTTATTGATACCATCGACCAAGGCCACGGTCTTGGTCAGGGTCAAGCCCAAGCCCAAGCCCATGATTTGCAATATGTCTGGCAAAAGCAACAGTTGGGCACCGGTCATGCCGTGATGATGGCTCAGGAGATTTTATCGAAGGTAGACGGGGATTTATTGGTTTTATATGGGGATACTCCTTTATTACGAGCCGAGACAATCCAAGAATTACTTAAAACCAAGCGAACTCAACAAGCGGCCGCCGCTGTTTTGACTACTCAACTTGTGGAACCGAAAGGGTTCGGGCGGATTATTCGTAACAGCGCCGGTACCATTCAAGGAATTATTGAAGAGAAGGATGCGAGTACCGAAGAGCGAAAGATTACTGAAGTCAATACCGGGGTTTATTGCTTTGAAATCCCGCTTTTATTAAAAGCCTTACATGAGATCACCCCTCGAAATGCTCAAGGTGAGTATTACTTAACGGATGTAATCAAGGTTATGGCGGGGAAGGGTTTAAGAGTGATCGGAGTGGTAACTGCTGCGGCCGAAGAGGTTATGGGACCCAATGACCGGATTCAATTGGCTCAAACCGAAAACTTTCTAAAACAAGCGATTAATCAAAGATGGATGAGCTCGGGGGTAACGATTCAAGATCCTTCATTTACTTATATTGGACCCGAAGTAGAGATTGGACGGGATACTACGGTTTTACCCGGAACCTTTTTACAAGGCAAGACTATTATTGGTGAACACTGCATCATTGGGCCTCATACCAAAATCATCGATTCGGTGATTGAGCACCATACAACAGTTCAATTTAGCCAGATTGTTCAGGCTCATCTGGGACCGGAGAATAATGTCGGACCTTATACTTATGTCCGACCGGGTACGGTAAGCGCGGCCAAGGTTAAAATTGGCGATTTCGTGGAGATCAAGAATTGTCAGATTGGTATTGGTACCAAGGTGCCGCATCTAACCTATCTTGGGGATTCGGAGCTTGGAGCCGGGGTAAATATTGGGGCCGGGACGATTACTTGCAACTATGACGGAGTATCGAAACATCGTACCGTGATTAAGGACGGCGCTTTTATCGGTAGTAATGCAAATTTAGTGGCCCCGGTGACTATTGGCGAAAAAGCAACTATTGGAGCGGGTTCCACCATCACCAAAGAAGTGCCGGATAATGCGTTGGCAGTAGCCAGAAGTAAACAAGAGGTCAAAACCGGTTGGCGCTCACCCCGGGAGCGGGAGAAGTAAAGTTCTTACTGCCATCATTTTGTAAATTAACATAGAATTGGTTTACAATATTTAATGGGAATGTTATAATGTGAGCGATCTTTTTCGTCGGCGTTTCGGGCAAAAATAAATATTTGATTTGAATTGGGAGGAATTGGGTTATGGAATTATCATTAGCAGCCTCTGTTCGCGAAGGACTGGGCAAACAACAGGTAATTAAACTCCGCCAGAAAGGTGAAGTACCTGCGGTTTTATATGGAGAAGGAAAGGAAAATGAGCATTTAACACTTGATGCTCACGAACTTCGGAATTTCTTTCTGAAGGGTGGAGCTGGTAAATTAATCAGCTTAAAAATTAAAAAAGGTAAAAAAGAAGAACAACAACATGTGCTGATCAAAGAATTACAAAAGCATCCACTCAAAGGGAATGTAATCCATGTTGATTTTTTAAGAGTGGCAATGGATCATTTAGTAACTATTAAAATTCCGGTGCATCTCGTCAACGAAGAAAAGCGTGCCAAAGACGGTGCGGTATTGGAGTTGGTATTGCACGAGTTGGAAGTGAGTTGTTTACCGGCCAATATTCCGGATCGTATTTCGGTGGATGTCAGCAAATTAGCACTGGGTACCGGAATTCATGTAAAAGACTTGGCCTTAGCGGAAGGCGTTAAAGTTCTCAATTCTGCAGATGAAGCAGTTGTAATGGCTGCCGCACCTACCGCGGCTGCGATACCGGAACCGGCTGCTCCGGCAGCGGAAGCGAATGCAGCGACACCTGAAGCAGCTGCAGGAGCTAAGAAGGAATAATATCAATTCCCCGTTGGGGGTGGAATTAATTTTGTTTTGTATAACTGGGTTAGGTAATCCCGGCCCTCAATATCAAGAAACCCGGCATAATGCCGGGTTTTTAACCATTGATAAGTTGGCCCAAAGAGCAGGAATTCAATTAAACAAAAAAGGGTTTCAAAGCCTCTATGGCAAGGGAACAATAGATGATCAGGATTCTTTCTTAATTAAACCACAGACTTTTATGAATCTTAGCGGTCAAGCTGTTTCGTCGCTGGTCGCCTATTATAAAATACCTGTCAGCAAGTTGTTAATCATTTATGATGATCTTGACCTGCCTTTAGGTAAAATACGCTTCCGGCTCTCCGGTAGTCCGGGCGGACATAAAGGGCTCACTTCAATTATTCAAATGCTCGGCACCAATGAGGTGCCCCGATTGAGGGTGGGCATCGGCAGGCCTAAAAATGACCAGGCTGTGGTGGATTATGTTTTGGCGCCTTTTAGTGGAGAGGAAAAACGGTTGTTTCTTGAGAGTATAGAACAGGCGGCGATAGCCGGCAGTTTTTTTGTAACTGAAGGTCCCCAATATGTAATGAACCACTTTAACTAGAATAAACACCCTTCATAAAGGTCATGATATTTCCAGATGAAATTAATTTTAGCTGGATGGCTGACTGTTGGCTTGGCCTTATTATGGGATAGGTTTTTATATTGGGTAAAGGTCAAGGAGAACATCCGGGTAGTACTGCTAATTCCGCTCGGTGAAGAGCTGTTAAAATATGGGGTTTCATATTATAATAATTTGTTTCCCCCGTTTTTATTTGCCTGTTTTGGCCTTGGCGAGGGTATTTATGAATCGATTCACTTAAAAAAAGGCGTGAGTTGCAGATTAATCTTGGCCGCTGTTTTACCGCATACTTTTTTTAGCCTATTTTATTTATTGAAGATACCATTGTGGCTGAGCTTGGGACTGGCGATAATTATTCATTCTATTTGGAATTATTTAGTTTTAAATTTCAAAAATGATTGCAAAAGAAGTACAAATTAGTTTCATCCCCGAATACTATACTATAGATTGACTTAGGGCTCACCAAGTGGGCCTCTTAGGCGTTGCATCAGGAGGGCTAATGAAGGAAATACTCCAAGAATTTACTTCACATTCGGAATTCAGAACGATCAAGGAGCATTTTAGTCGGCGTGACCAGGATTTACTTACTGGACTTAGCGGTTCCCAGAAATCGTTGGCTCTGGCTGGTTTTGTTGATGATGGGGCGGGAAAGTTTGTAGTCATTAGTTATAGTAATAATCAAGCCAACCGGATTGCAATCGACCTGGAGGGATGGCTCGGGTCGGAATGGATTGCTTATTTCCCCAGCAATGAACTATTGCCCCACGAAGAGGCTTATGAACCGGAAGTAACCGCCCAGCGGGTAGAGACTCTGGGACGCATTCTCAGTTCCTCGCGATTGGTGGTGGTAACTTCTTGGGAGGCTTTACAACGCCGTTTATTGCCTCCGGCCCGGTTTTTGGAGTTTACCATTCCTTTAAAACCGGGGATGGAATATAATTTAGAGACACTACTCACCCGTTTGACCCGAATGGGGTATGAACGGGTAGATCTGGTGGAGTCAATCGGCCAGTTCAGTAATAGAGGCGATTTGATCGATATTTTCCCACTTAATCGGGTCGAACCGGTCCGGGTTGAATTTTACGGGGATGAAATAGACACGATTCGTAGTTTTAAGGTGGAAGACCAACTTTCATTCAGTAATTTAAACGAGGTCTTAATCCTGCCGGCTCGCGAAGGGCTCTGGCATCAAGAGGAGTTCGATAAGTCCCGTGAGCAGATTGCCATTGCGCTCCAAAGGCAAGTCGGCAAATTGGAAGACATCGGCAGAGTAGAGGAAGCGGCCGCTTTGCGTGACCGAATCGGCGAAGCATTGGAAAGGTTGGCTGCCGGACATCAGGTACCGGGGTCGGATCAATTTTTACCATGGATTGGACCACGACTGGGTTCGTTGATGGATTATTTGGCCGATGCCCGGGTTATTTTGGATGAACCGGTGCGGGGACGAGACTCTTATCATTCGTTGATGGAAGAGACCGCCGGAGTCTTGGGAAACTATTTGGATAAAGGCGTTATTCTGCCTAAGGAACAAGAGATGTTGATCGGAGTAAGTGAGCTGGAGGGGATATTATGGGCCAAGAAACCCTGGTCTCTTTCGCTGCTTGCGAAGACGCCCAAAGGACTGTCAGCTGCACATACCTTAACTTTGCCTTTTCGAACCCCGCCCACATTTCAAGGGAAGTTTGAGATGTTTTCCGCCGAATTGTCAATGTGGCTTAAAGAGCACCGAAATGTGGTTTTAGCGGTTTCTGTTAAAGAGAAAGCCCGCCGCTTGAAGGAAGTTTTGCGGGAACAAGGAATCACCTCCACCATCGCGGAAGAAGGAAGCATACTCCCGTTAAGTCCCGGAACCGTTAGGATTGAGGTAGTGGATATGGAATCCGGCGTGGAGTGGGCTCCGGGGAAATTGATCGTGCTTACCGAAGCCGAGATCTATGGTAGGCAAAAGAAGAAATATCAAGCCCGCTTTCAACAGGAAGGCAGCAAGATCAGTTCCTTCACCGATCTTAAGGTCGGTGATTATATAGTTCATATCAATCATGGTATCGGCCGTTATATGGGCATTGAGACTTTGGAAATTGCTGGGGGACACCGTGATTATCTTCGCATTGAGTATGCCGGAGAAGATCGTTTATTTGTCCCAACGGATCAGGTGAATCTGATCCAAAAGTTTATCGGGATGGAGGACGCTCCGCCGAAGGTAAACAAATTGGGCGGCAATGATTGGCAGAAAGTCAAAACCCGGGTTAAGGAATCCTTACGGGATATGGCCGATGCATTATTACAGCTTTATGCCCAACGTGAAGTCGCTCCCGGTCATGTCTTTGCGCCGGATACCGTCTGGCAACTTGAATTTGAAGAAGCCTTCTTTTTTGAAGAAACGCCGGATCAATTACGGGCTGTCAATGAAATCAAGGCTGATATGGAACGTTCTAAGCCCATGGACCGTTTACTCTGCGGCGATGTAGGGTATGGAAAGACTGAAGTGGCGATGCGGGCCGCTTTTAAAGCGATTATGGACGGAAAACAGGTTGGAGTGTTAGTCCCTACTACCATTCTGGCTCAGCAACATTTTTTGACTTTTAGGGAACGTTTTGCCGGCTTTCCGGTAAATATCAAGGTAATCAGTAGGTTTCAAACCACTAAGGAACAAAATGCAGTGATTGACGGGTTGCTGGATGGAGAAGTCGACCTGGTAATCGGGACTCACCGGTTAATCTCCTCGGATATCCATTTTAAGGATTTAGGTTTGCTCATCGTGGATGAAGAGCAACGCTTTGGAGTGGCTCATAAGGAGAAATTAAAAGAATTACGTAAGAATGTTGATGTATTGACTTTAACCGCTACGCCGATTCCCCGTACCCTTCATATGTCGCTGGCGGGTATCCGGGATATTAGCCTCATTGAAACTGCGCCTCAAGGCCGTTATCCTATTCGGACCCATGTCTTGGAGTATAATGAAGAAGTTATCCGCGAAGCCATTCAACGGGAGCTGGATCGTCAGGGTCAAGTGTATTTCGTATATAACCGGGTGGAGACCATCGATAAAATGGCCTCCTATATCCAAAACCTATTGCCTAAAGCCAGAATCTCAGTTGCCCATGGTCAAATGGACGAGGATCAATTGGAACGGGCAATGTTGGATTTTTATGATAATGAAGCAGATATTTTGGTATGCACCACGATCATCGAAACCGGTTTAGATATTCCGAATGTCAACACATTGATCGTTTATGATGCGGAACGTTTCGGACTGTCTCAATTGTATCAGTTACGGGGCAGAGTCGGCCGGAGTAACCGGATGGCCCATGCTTATTTTTGTTATCGCAAAGATAAAGTCTTGACGGAGACCGCTGAAAAAAGGCTGGCGGCGATCCGGGAATTTACTGAGTTAGGGTCCGGATTTAAAATAGCCATGCGGGACTTAGAGATCCGCGGCGCCGGCAATCTATTGGGGCCGGAACAACATGGCCAGATTGCCGCGGTCGGTTTTGAACTATACTGCCGCTTGCTGGAGGAAGCCATTCGTGAGAAAAAAGGCGAGGCGACTCCGGAACTTCCGGAGCCGGTGGTTGAAATTGCAGTTGATGCGTATATTCCGGCGACATATATCCCTGACACCAAGCAAAAAGTGGAAATCTATAAAAAAATTGCCGCCGCCGGCTCTTTGGAAGCGGTTGAATTGGTCAACGACGAGATTATTGATCGATTTGGCAATCCACTACCCCCGGTAGCGAACCTAATCGATGTTTCCAGGATTAAAGCCCTGGCAAAGAAAATTGGTTTTGCCTCCATAACAATGGAACGTACCGAGTTGATTGGCAAATTGCACTTGGGATTGGCGGTAGATTATGAGAAGGTATTGCTGATTTTACAGAAATATCGGAGCCATTTCCGCTATCAGGTAGGGCGGCCACCGCTATTTCGCTGGAAGACTAATTTGACCGAATCGGAATTGCTGAAAATGGTATTACAGACTTTAGAGATATTGAGGAACTGAGTGGAGTACCCTTTTATCCTTATAGGCCGGTTAATTTTTCCTTTACAATCATCTCTTGGATATAATCCGGCGCTAACACCGAACCGGCTCGTAGCGCCTTCAAAGACTCCGTTTTATTTTCCATCAGCCACTCTACTTTAGCCAGCCGGAACAAGATCTTATAATTAAGCGGGTAAAACCGCAAAGCCTGTTGGTAACAATAAGCCGCTTTTTTCAAGTTGGCAAGGGTTTCATTGATTTGCCCTAAGAAAAAGAGCGGTTCATAACGGTTGGGATTCTTTTTATTTAAATATAAGAACTCGGCTTTGGCTAAGGTTAGGTAGTGAGAAGCTAACCCCAAATGTTGATTTTTTTTCTCCCAGCCTGCTGCCCGGAAAAGACTTATCCCGTAATGATAATGATAGTGAAATTGCCAAGGGCTCAAGGAGATCGCCTCGCGGTACTCGGCGAAAGCTTGCTGATAGCGGTGACTACGGGTTTTATTAAAAGCGCTGCTATAATAGCAATCAGCTCGGAGGATATTGATACTAAGGAAACTCCAGACGACAACGACAAAAACCATAACAACCAGCAATATTGGCTTTGCCCGATATTTGGCGGGGCTGTTGGAAGGGGCTGCCTGAAAGCCAAGCAGAATTCCCCAGTAGATCCAGAAAAGGAAAGAATAATGGATTAATGGGTAATTAAATTGCACATAGCAAAAGTAACCGATGATACCGGCCCATAATGCGGTTTTTTCAATCGATAATATCCGCAGGAGTCCGCTGCCTTTG
>DNPP01000078.1:0-1242 GCA_003501365.1 Bacillota bacterium | reverse complement strand
CTGCCTTTGGTTGCCCAAAATAAGGAGGTCAATAATCCAAAGTAAGCCAGTAGCCCAAGAATCCCTTGAGTTGCCAGATAATGTAGGGTTTCATTATGGACTTCGCGCAAGTCCCGTTCCGGAGTCCAGAACTTCACCGCTGCGGGACTTTTGAAACGATGAAAGCTCAATTGAAAAGAACCGATGCCATAGCCCAAAAACGGAGATTTCTTAAATGCCTGCCAGGCGGTGGACCAGATTAGGGCACGGCCGCTGTCGTTACCTTGAGCCAGCGATGAGACTCGAGCCGGCAGGGTATATTCGCGATCGGCGATAGTCTGAAAATGGGTAAGAATTTGACCGCAAAGCATGCCTGCGCTAATCAGCAAGCAAACGACCCCGATCAATAGCCAATCATGTTGATTAAATCTTTTGTGGCGAAAGAAACGTAAGAGTGATTGGTAAATAAGGGGAACCAGGCTTAATATAAATCCCAACCAAGCCGAACGGGAGAACGTTAAAAATAGGGCAATTACCCCAATGAAAAGAGCACCGGCAGTCAGAATGCCTTGCAAGCTCCGGGAATAATATTTCATTTCCACCAGTATTATAGGAAGAGTTAAAACGAGAAAGGCCCCTAAGGCGTTGGGATCACCGAAAAAGCTTTTCATCCGGGTTGTGAAGGTTTGGGTAATCGGATCCCCGTAGAGATATTGAAAGATCCCATAAATACCAACTAGATAAACCGCAAGCAAAAGAGTGCCGCGAATTTTCCGGCGGGATTCCTCATCGCGAATGAATAAAAAACCAGCTAAACTTATAATTGTAAATCCAATTTGAACGAGTAAAGACTCGGATTGACCATAAGCGCCCCACAAACCAGCCGGAATATTAGTTAACCGAAAAGTCTGCCAAGCTTGCATCGATATAAAAAAACCGAAAGCCCAGAGCAGATATTTTGGGAGCATCATTAATGATGGATAGGCGTTTAGGATTGCCAGCAATAATAAACCGGCTCCGAGATAAAAGATAGTTAATTTGGGAGTGCCGTATTGATCAAATGTGCGGAAAGAAAACGCCACAGGAATTAGCAAACATAAGGAGATAAAAACTTTTAGCGGCCAGTTCTTTTTCAATTCTTCACCTCAATTGTTGAATAATTTGCCGGAAACGTAGAAAATCCTTTTTTAAAGATTAAATTTAAGCAATCTTGGGGGTGGGTGGAGGGCGTTCTAGTCAAACTGGCTTGGGAATAGTTGGTTC
>DNPP01000266.1:2810-4495 GCA_003501365.1 Bacillota bacterium | reverse complement strand
GTTACCGGGGCCGGAGCGGCGATACTCGTCCCCGAAGGGGATGGACCCCGGGTAACCGCGGCTACGATTGGCCGGATTGTTGATATGGGAATATCCGATCCGTTAAACATGGGCAGCGCCATGGCTCCGGCAGCGATTGATACCATTGAAGCTCATTTCCGGGATCTGGGGCGAGATCCTGCTTATTATGATTTGATTGCCACCGGGGATCTGGGACGGGTCGGACATCGGATTGCCAATGAAATATTGAATAATCATGGGGTGAAAATCCCGCAAGGCCGTTTTACCGATTGCGGTCTGTTAATCTATAACCAAGATCAACCGGTATTTTCAGGAGCCAGTGGTTGCGCCTGTTCGGCGACGGTTACTTACGGGCATTTTCTAAACCGAATGCGCAAGGGTGAATTACACCGGATCTTAATTGTGGCTACCGGGGCATTGTTATCACCGCTGTCATATCAACAAAAAGAGAGTATCCCGGGTATTGCCCATGCCGTAGCCATTGAAATGTAAGGAGGCATAAAATATATGGAAAAATTTTTACTCGCCTTTTTAGTGGGCGGAGGCATTTGCGTTATCGGCCAAATCATGATGGATGTTTTCAAACTGACCCCGGCTCATACCATGTGCACGTTAGTCGTAATCGGGGCGATCCTGGGGGGGTTTAATCTTTATGATCCTTTGATCAAATTTGCCGGAGCCGGAGCTTCGGTGCCGATCAGTAGTTTTGGCAACTCGCTGGTCAAAGGAGCCTTATTTGAGGCTGAGCGCGATGGAGCTATCGGAGTTATCACCGGTATCTTCGAAATAACCAGCGCCGGCATATCGGCGGCGATTATCTTTGGCTTTTTGGGAGCTTTGTTGTTTAAACCGAAAGGGTAACCGATCATGAAAATAGGTATTCCAAATACACTGTTTGCCTCCTATCACTTGTCTTATTGGCAACAGTTCCTAAACGTTCTCGGAATGGAAGTCGTTATCTCCGGTGACAGTTGTAAAGAGATGATTAATACAGGCGGGAAATTGATTCCTCATGAATTTTGCCTGCCGCTAAAAATCTTTCTCGGCCATATTGTCAATCTAATGGAGCAGAAAGTGGACTTGATCCTGGTTCCCAGAATGCTTTGCAAAGGAAACCGTGATTTTTTTTGCCCCAAATTGACTGGCTTACCGGAGATCGTAAAACATACCACCGGCCTCGGTGATAGCGCTTTGTTTTCACCGGAAGTAACTTGTAACGGTCTTTCTGTTAAGGTACTCAAATATCCCAAACTAAAATTAAAAACCAGCCATGAATTTCACCGGGCTGAACAGCAAGCGAATCACCATTGGGAGCAGACTTTATTACAATGCCGCCAAGAACATTTAACCGTTCCGGAGGCGGAGGCAGGTTGCCGTCGTGAATTTTCAACCAAAAAGAGCAATATTCAACTCGGCTTGTTAGGTTATGCCTATACGCTCTACGATCCTTTTATCAGTAAAGGTATAATTGGCAAATTATCCAATCTCGGGGCCGGCTTATCTACTTGGGAAATGATTGACTCGGATTTGATCGAAAACAAACTTCGAAGATTAAATAGGCCTTTATTTTGGAATTTTGGGCGTATCCTGCTTGGGGCCGGCCTTAATTTTCTTGAAGATCCCGGGATTGACGGCATTATTTACGCCACCACCTTTGGGTGCGG
>DNPP01000266.1:1270-2465 GCA_003501365.1 Bacillota bacterium | reverse complement strand
AAACCGCTGCTGCAAATTACCTTGGACGAACATAGTGAAGATGGTCATTTGAAGACCCGGTTGGAAGCTTTTATGGATATGTTGAGCGCCCAAAAGGAGGAGCAGTCCGGTGAAAATAATCACTTTTCCTATATGGGTCCGGTATTGGCTTATCCGTAAAGAGCTATTAAAGGAAGGTTGGTAAATGCAGCAATGGAAAAGGTATTTCTCGGTATCGATGTGGGGTCCGTCAGTACTAATATTGTCGGATTGGATGAACAAGGAACTATAGTTATTTCAAAATATTTACGCAATGACGGCCAACCTATTCAAGTAATCCAGGATGGCCTGAAGAGTATGCTGATTGAAATGGGAAGTTTGAAAGTACTTGGTTTGGGAACGACCGGTAGCGGTAGGCTGCTGGCGGGGACAATATTGGGAGCGGATATCGTCAAAAACGAGATTACCGCTCACGCCACTGCAGCTATTCACTTTACTCCGGATGTTAAAACTATTTTGGAGATTGGTGGTCAGGATTCAAAGATCATCATGATTAAAAACGGGATAGTGACCGATTTTGCTATGAATACAGTATGTGCTGCCGGAACAGGTTCTTTCCTGGATCATCAGGCGGAACGATTGAAAATACCCATTGAAGAATTCGGCGATTTGGCGCTGACGGCCACTAAAAAAGTTAGGATTGCCGGACGATGCACTGTTTTTGCCGAGTCCGACATGATTGCCAAACAACAATTCGGCTTTTCCAAAGCGGAGATTATTAATGGTTTATGTGAGGCTTTGGTCAGAAATTATTTGAACAATCTAGCCCGGGACAAACAGCTAACGGCTCCGATCCTCTTTCAGGGAGGAGTAGCTGCCAATAAAGGGATTAAGGCGGCATTTGAAAGAGAATTACGAACATCAATTATTATACCTCCCCATTATAACGTAATGGGAGCTATTGGGGCCGCGATACTCGCTCAAAAACAGTTTAAAAGGATCAATAATGCCTCAAAGTTTCGGGGCTTTGAAAAATTGTTGCTTACTTTCATTCCTGCCACGTTTGACTGTAACGATTGCAGCAATTGCTGCGAAGTGATTCAAGTGGAACAGGAACATCAAATTATCGCGGTTTGGGGAGATAAATGTGGGAAACACAGTAATAGTGTTATTGCCTAAAAGTATGATAAAGTTTTAGGATCAAAAACGTAAAATA
>DNPP01000266.1:0-849 GCA_003501365.1 Bacillota bacterium | reverse complement strand
GAACCGTTCAATATAACCTTGGACACAACATGGTCATCTTTTCCGTTTTAAAATACGGGTTATCCTTTTACGGCACCGGCTGTTAATCCTTTAATAAATTGTTTCGACATAATCACATAAAGGGCTAAGATAGGCAATGTAGCTAATGTAAGTATTACCAATACTTTGGTCCAGTCGGTCTGATAGGTTCCAAAAAAGTAGGTTACTCCGAGCAGCAGTGTGCGTTGGTCCTCCTTTAAATTGAAGATTAAAGGAAACCAGATATCGTTCCAGATATTAATCAGATTGAAGATAGCCACAGTTCCCAATGCCGGTCGAACCAATGGAAGCACAATACTCCAATAGCTGCGGAATTTGGAAGCCCCGTCGATCGATGCAGATTCCATCAATTCGCCGGGTAAATCCTGAATAAACGTGGTGAGGATAAAAACAGCCATGGGGAGTCCCCAGGCGATATAGACCGGAATCAAACCATAAACCGAACCCATCATGTTCAATGAACGGATAATCTGAAAAATATTGATGGTACCCAAACGAATGGGAATCATAATACCCGCTAAAAACAGCAGATAGATGAGTTTGGAGGGCAGCCCTTTCCAGTTAGCCAGGGCATAAGCTGCCAGCGAACCAATGAAAAGAACACAGACGATGGATATTCCGGTAATCAATATGGTATTCCAACAGTAAAGTAAAAAATTGCTTTCCCGGAATACATAAAGATATCCGTCAAAATTTAGTGGAGCTGGAAAGGCAAATGGGTTTCGGAAAATATCCATTTGCTTTTTCAAGGAGTTCACCAGCATGGTCCAGACCGGGAACAAGGCGATTAGCGCCGAGCTGGAGAGAATG
>DNPP01000108.1:5193-10318 GCA_003501365.1 Bacillota bacterium | reverse complement strand
CTCTAATAATAACAAAAGGAGCATCCAAGATGAAATTTTTTAAAAGTTTTAGAAAGTTGAAGGTTTCAGCCAGAATTACCATCTGTATCTCACTCTTACTTGTCTTGGCAGTCGGTTCATCCGGTTTGTTGGCCTTCCAAAACTCTTCCAAAGCCCTTTATCAAAATATCAACTCCATGCTCAAGGACAGAGCCATTGATGGCGCCAAGCTAGTCAGTGCTTCACTCGAGACCAAGATTTCCAGTATCGAACATATCGCGGCCATGAAAGATATAAAAGCCATGAAATGGGATGTCCAAAATCAGATATTACTTTCCGAGGCCGATAGATTGGGGTTTTCGGGAATGCAAATTATTGATCCCAATGGTGTCAGTCATTCAACGGCCAGTTCCATGCCTGATTTCTCTTCCAGTGAATATTTTAAAAGCGCAATGCATAATACACCCGCGGTCAGTGATAAAGACACCAATCAATTTTAGTGACAAAATTTTATTAAACGCTGTAAAATCTTCAAAGGGGCTGCCTCCAAATTACTTCTGATGAGGCAGCCCCTTTGAAATTCAACTTACGCCGATATTCTATTGATAAAAGGCCGGACATCGGTGACGATCATCCCGGCCCGCGCTGCCGCCTCTAGTCCGGGGGGAGCATCCTCAAATACTTGACAAAACTCCGGCGCCACTTTCATTAACTCAGCGCATTTTAAGAAGGTCTCCGGATCGGGTTTAGCCTTTTTCACATCATCACAGGTCACCAAAATATCAAAATAACGGTCAACCCCGGCGGCCTTAACATTAACCAAAGCAATATTCCGATATTCACCGGTGCCGAGGGCCATCGGCATTTTACCGTAATATGCTTGAACTATTTTTAAAACGGGTTCAATAGGGTTTACTTTCTTGGTAAACTGAAGATACGCCTCGTTCTTGGCCTTGACTATCGTGGCAACATCCAGTTGATAACCAAAATGCTGATTAAGATACTCCACGATATCGCCGGTGGACATTCCGGCAACTTGATATAAAAGAGTAGCCGAAATTTCAAAATGATATCTTTCCGCCACCACCTGCCAGGAGTGGATATGAGTCGGCATTGTATCACCAAGGGTACCGTCAAAATCAAAGATTAAACCGCGGGCCCGGGGATTTACTTTCAAAGTCATTGAATACCTCGATGCTTATTTTGTTATCTTATGATAGATGTCATTTCGCCTTAAATACCGAATAAACCTTCCTATTTACCCAAATGTAAAGTGGAGTAATTGCTCAAATATCGCTGAACCATCCTTAGCCATCGGCCGGTCTCCGCTTTTTCAAACGGTATAAATCTGGTTGTAGCGGGCCATCGAAACCGGACCGGAGAATACTTCCCTAGCCTCATGAATCAGTTCCGCCTCATTCAAATAAAATTTCGGGTCATAATGGGTAAGTACCAATCTTCGAACCATTGCGGCTTGAGCAGCCTGACCGGCTTGAAAACTCGATGAATGGTCATCCGCAAAAATCTTGCTAAAGCGATGGCTTCCTTGACAATCGTGAAATAAAAGATCGCTATGGGCCATAAATTCTGTGATTAGCCCACTAGGGGCTGTGTCGCAACTAAATACAATTTTTGCGCCGGACTTGCGGTCTTGGATCCGCAAAGCAATGGTATCGCGTGAATGAGCAGCCGGGCACGCCGTAAGATAAAAGCCCGGTAAATCGATTACCATAGTCCCCGGGGCCAATACAATCGGCATGAGATGCAATTTAACAGCTATTGACATTCTCTTAAACCGCAAAGTGGAAAAATAGTTTCGTAGGGTTGCTAACGTTTGAATTGGAGCATAAATCGGTAGATCAATCGGTTGATCCCTAAAGTAATGAAGAAAAATGCCCAAACCCAAAAAATGGTCGATATGATCATGGGTTACAATGATACCCAGCAATTTTTTGATATCAAAATGCCGCTTTTTCACGAAAGATTGGGTCAATCCGGCAGCCGCGTCAATAAGAAGATCACCGAATTCATGCCGGACTATAAATGATCCCTTATCTACACATGGCGAGATTGCGCCAACCGTATCACCGACAATTGTAACATCGAACACTTTATGATTTTTAATAACTGACCCGATATACACGGCCAACTTCGAATACAGACTACTTAGATCCGCGTCCTCCATCAAGATGATACGGTCTGGCGCCAGATCTGAAAATGTTTCGTCGGTGCCTGAAGCGTCTCCTTGATATTCACGATCTGCTTGGCGATAAATGTTTTTTGGAATTTCATCAATTAAATCCAGGGTTCTTATCAATGCTATAACAACCGACTCCGGATACCTTTGGCGTATTTCAGGCAGCATCGTCGAATGAATACGGATAATGACATTTTTCCCGGCGGCTAACGCCGTATCCAAATCAGTTTTTATCCCATACAGTACCGCTCCCCTCGCCCACCAGATTGAAAATTCTCCGGCATTAACATAATTAACAAAATGCTCGAGTGACATTGAATACGGTTGGGCCTGGACGTCAACTTGGCTCTCTGCAGTCCACCAGTGTCCAAAAAAAAGATTGAGATCACCCGTAGCAGTCTCCATAAAATAAGAAAATAACTTTGAACCGTCTATATCGGGTCCCTCAACAATTACAAATAAATACCCCTGCATCCGGATATCCCCTTCAAATGATAGCTTGTTATAAATTTATCCCATCCTATCATCCAAAGTTTATCTTTTGAATAAGAAAAATTTATCAATCGATTAAATCAGTCCGGATTCACTTTATCTCATTTTCATATCCCCTCAAAATTGTTCACTGAATATTCCGGTTAGTGGCGTTGATTGTTTGCCCTTTTAAAAACTCTTCAACGACCTCGACATCATTAAAATGAAGGTGCTCGGAACCCCTAACCAAAACTTCTTCATGCCCTTTGCCTGCCACAATCACAAAGTCGCCCGGCCGTGCCAATTCGATTGCTTTATGAATCGCCGCCGCCCGATCCGGTTCAATCAATATTTTACTTCGCAGAAAAGGCGGCAAGTCATGGAGTACATCGGCAAAAATTTGCGGAACCGCTTCATAATAGATATTATCTGTGGTCAAAATAGGGATCTCCGAATTATCGGCCGCGATCTTCCCCATTATGGGGCGTTTGAGGCGATCTTTTTCTCCTTCACAGCCAAAGACGACAATTCGCCGACCCCCGGTATTTTCTTCCGCCATTTTTAAGATATTCTCCAATGCCGCCGGATTGTGCGCAAAGTCTACCATTACTCGAAACGGCTGCCCGCAATCGATCTCCTGGTAACGACCGGGTACACCCGGAAACTCTTCGACCGCCTGTTCTATTTCTTCAATACTTAGTCCTTCTTGGTAACCAACCGTAGCGGCAGCCAAAACATTAAAGATATTAAAGCTTCCCGGGAGTCTAGTAGTGATTTGCCCTTGCTCTTTAAAAATTTTTAGCTGAAGCCGGCTTACAAATCCCCGGCGTTCAACCTTTTGGATCCAGGTATCGGCACTTTCCAAGGAGCCATAACTGACGATAGGTACCCGGCATATCTGCCCTATCTTTTCAAAACTGGGATCATCCTGATTGGCCACGGCGTAGCTTTGGCTCTTCCTACCGGGATCCAGTCCCACAAATAGAGAAAGTTTAGCCGTAAGATAGTTATCATAATTATGGTGAAAGTCAAAATGGTCATGACTGACATTGGTGATAACAGCCGCATCAAAGTCGATTCCAGCCACCCGCTCCTGAGCCAAGGCATGGGATGATACTTCCATAACCACCGTATGTACTTCGTTATTGACCATTTCCGCCAATACTCTCTGCAGCTCAATTGAATCCGGGGTTGTCCGCTCGGATCGTTCTCTGGTCTTACCGTTATCGATCCAGACCGTACCAATCAAACCCACTTCCTTTCCAGCTTTACTCAACATATGCTTTATCAGATGAGTTACCGTGGTTTTACCGTTAGTACCCGTCACCCCGATTACCCGTAAGCGATGAGCCGGCCATCCGTAAAAATGGGCTGCTGTCAATCCTTGAACCTTTCGGATATTGTCCACCGGAATAATGGGAATCGTAAGCTTTTGTATTTCTATAGCAGCCTCCCGTTCGACCAGGGCTGCGCAGGCGCCATGTTGGGAAGCTTCGTTTAAATATAACAGACCATTGGTCTTATAACCCGGTATCGCGACAAATAAATCGCCCGGCTTAACTTTTCGGGAGTCATTGCTGATCCCGCTAAATTCAACATTTTTGGCGTTTTCAGGTACTTGAATGAGGGGTACCAAATCATTTATCTTCATCGCACACTCCGTCTATTCATTTTCCCTCCCAATGTTAAAAAAAATCTGGAAATTTATTTGACTTGTTCAAATTGCCATGATATATTTTTCGTATGCGTATAATTTGTATACGAGTCATTTTTCGGGCCTGCACTAATTATTCATTCATAAGGACGGTACCAATCAATGGAGAATCTAAGCCCTCCCTTGTTTTGCTTACTCCTTAAAAACACGTGGCAAAAACTATCCCGTTACTACAATCAACGGCTAAGCGGGTATGATCTTA
Organism: Bacillota bacterium; assembly: GCA_003501365.1. Lineage (GTDB taxonomy): Bacteria > Bacillota > UBA4882 > UBA8346 > UBA8346 > UBA8346. The sequence continues at coordinate 5,755 of DNPP01000108.1, read as the reverse complement.
GTGTGCCAAAAGCATTATTACTTTTGGAGATTTCCCCGGATGGCGGTGAAAATCCGAAGTCTTTGGCTGCTAAACTCGATTTGGAGAGTTCCAGTATGACCGGTCTCTTAGATCGACTAGCGAAAAAAGGCTTGGTCGAGCGGCGTCCCGACCCGGATGATCGCCGCGGTATTTTAATTTACCTAACTCCTCAAGGAATTGAAGCTCGGGAAACCATTAAATCGTTGGTCGAACAGCTTGACCGGAAAGTGCAGGAAGTCTTACCGGCAGAAGATATCAAGACCTTTCGCAGAATCATTTCAGTCGTTGGTAAGCAAATATCGAAATAAACTCCTATCTCCAAAAATAACCCAAAAATTAAAAAGCAGGTGATTATATTGAGTCGAAGAGTTGTAATAACTGGAATTGGTTTAGTTACCCCGATTGGCCTTACCGCTGCTGAGAATTGGGATTCACTAATGAGCGGACGTTCCGGCGTTTCCTTAATTACCCGGTTCGACACCACCAAATTCAGCACCAAAATCGCCGGAGAGGTCAAAGATTTTGATCCCCTCCAATACAT